>DXHT01000010.1 GCA_019113265.1 Bacillota bacterium
ATTGACCGCAACGGATATGCTTTAATCGATTTTGCAATGTACGCGCTTAATTCTGCCGAATACGCCACAACTCACTCGCCCTCTCCGTTCGTTCCGCTCTCTTCCGCCCTTCGGGATCGTACGCTTCCTTCCGTGCGTCTGCTTTGAAAAGTTCGGACCTGCGAATGCTTTACGATCGAACTTCGCTCCGTTCGTGAACGTGATCTTTTCTCCTCGTCCGGTCTTCGGTTCCGCTTCCGCCGATGTTTACCGACGGCACTTGCAGATCTTCGCGTCCCCTACGCCTTTCTTCTCGATCTTCTCACGGTCACGAGCTTTGTTTCCGCTCTCTCGTTCGGCTTTCGCCACACCCTCGATTGCTCGTTTGTTGTACAATCATTATACAGCAAATCCGCGATTTGTCAATACCTTTTTGAAAAAAAGTTGTGGCAAAATACAAAAATTTTGGCAATCAGAAAGGCTTAACATTGTAGTTTTCCAAGAATTTGTTTATCCGAGGAAAGTCCGCCGGAGTTACCATGCTTATGACCTTTTCGCCCAGCACGCCGTTTTCGGTGATTATGACGGCCACCAGCCTCCTCTTTTCGAACTCGGTGAACACGTCGAGCACGGTCGCGTACTTGTTCATCAGGCAGTAATTATCCATTTCGCGCGCGTCTATCGCGTCGCCGCACGTCGCAGTCGTAAGGTACTTTGTCAGATCCCCGCCCTCCGACGCCACTTTTGCGATAAGCCCGTACAGCGCGTATGAATTTATCACGCCCGCCATGGTCCCGTGGTCGTAGACGATGACCGTCTTCTGTCTGTTGGCGGCAAACTCCTCTACGGCTCGGAGAAGCGGCTCGTCCGCCTTGGCGGTCACTATCTTTTTGACCTTGAACGCATCCGTCACCTTGGGCGGCCGACAGATCTGCCGCTCGATGTACTCGATGTTGTCCACTACTTCGTCGCAAGGAATGGCGATCACCGTTTCTCCCGTTCCCGCCGCCTGGTGTACTATGGCGTTGCGCAGTTTGCCGTAGTCTATCAGCTCGCCCGCGTACCGCCTGACCGTTATGTTCATGTCGCTGCACCGCTTGACGAGGTCGGTGAAGTTCTGCGTGGGGCGCACGCTGTACAGACTTTTCAGCCGCGCCTCTATGCAGTTATAGCTGCGTAAAAATCTCGCCGCGTTTTCCTGATCCATATTTCCTCCTTTTACCGTATTATAACATATACAAAGCGCGGCGCGCAAGAAAAAAAGCATAAAAAACGAGTCCGCCACGGCTCTCAGGCACATCGGCGAACTCGCTATGATAAGGGGGAAAATGATGAGCTGTTTGATCGACTTTACCGTTCGTCGGGATATTTGCCCGTCGGATATTTCCGTAAAGTCTTATTTGTACTTGTATATTACCACGAGTCAATGTTATTGTCAACTGTTTTTATGCATGTTTTTGAAAATTTTTTATTTTTTTTCAAAATTTGTTTTTTCTCGGGCGCGCCCGTTCGGTGAGCCGAAATACGCCGCCCATTGCTTCGCGGACGATGACAACTGCGTCCGCTTTAATGACGCTAAGCCCGACACTGCCATGTTTACCTTTCAATGAAAACCGCACGCCGCTTTTCGCCGCAAAAAACACGCCGCTTTTTGCCGCAGAAATTTGCCGCTTTTTATTGCCGCCGAACCGGCGGCACATCTGTCGCCGCGTTACCTGTTTCTCTCCGCGCGGTTTTTGCGGATTATCATGCAGAGAGTCGCGGGGGAAAGTTCGGGACAGGACTGCGCGGGCGCGCTACGGGAGAGACGCAATAAAAGATCTTCGTACTGATCTATCTGGCTTTCGAGCAGCTCTTCCCGCCTCGCGCTTTTTAAGCGGCTCGCCGCCTCGCCGTCTTTTTTCGCGGCGGCGTTCGCGGGCGCGCCCGTCGGCTTGCCGCCGTCCCGCTCTTTGCCCGACGGTTCGGCTGCGCGCTCGTCCGACGTTTTTTTCGTCGCCGCGCCCGCACTCTTCCCGCTCTTTTCCGCACCGCTCTTTTCGCGGAAAGACCCGCTACGCGTTTCGCTCCCCTCTCCCGCAGTGCGCGAGATCGCGCGCAGGCGCGCGTCGAAAGCGAGTCGGCGCGATCTGTCCGAAAGCGTCTTATACGCCTCGCATATCTCGTCGAAGTGCGTTACGTCGCCGCCGAGATCGGGGTGATATTTGCGGGCGAGCTGCCGGTACGCCGCTTTTATATCGGCGTCCGAACACGTCTGCCGAACGCCGAGTATTTCATAGTAGTTCTTTTCCTTCTGCATTGTCACACGATGGAGGTGAATTCGCCGAGCGTGTTGCGGAATTCGAGCATTGCCGTTTCGTAAGGTCTGTCCGTCATGAGGTCTACGCCCGCGTCGCGCAGTATTTCGTAGGGCGATTTGGAGCCGCCCGCGCGCAGGAATTTATTGAAATACCTCTCGCGCTCGTACTCGCCGCCCGAAAGCAGGGAGTTTGCGAGAGTGACTGCCGCGGTTATGCCCGTCGCGTATTTATACACGTAAAACGCGGTATAAAAGTGCGGTATGCGCGCCCATTCGAGGCGTATCTGCTTGTCGTGCGTCACGCCCTTGCCGTAGTACTTCTTGTTCAGCTTCATGTAAAGCTTGTTCATGGACTCGACGGTAGGCGGTTCGCCCTTTGCGTCCGCCCTGTGTACGGCGATTTCAAACTCCGCGAACATGGTCTGACGGAAGAGCGTCGTACGGAACATATCGAGATAATACGACAGCAGGTATTTGCGTACCGCTTTGTCATTCGTCTGCGAAAGCAGGTATTTGAGCAGCAACACTTCGTTGGTAGTGCTCGCTACTTCGGCGACGAATATGCTGTAACCCGCCTTGTTGTAGCACTGAGCCTCGTCCGAATACGTGGAATGCATGGCGTGACCCAGCTCGTGCGCTATCGTGAACACGTCGTGCGGAGTTCCCGAGTAGTTGAGAAGGACATACGGACCCGTGCCGTACGCGCCCCAGCTATACGCTCCGCCGCGCTTGCCCTCGCTCTCCATCACGTCTATCCTGCGTTCGCTCTTCATCTCGCACAGACGGGATATATACTCCTCGCCGAGGGGTGCGAGCGCCTTTTTGACCGTTTCGAACGCCTGCTCGTAATCCATTTTGAGCGGCGCGCTCTCAGTGAGAGGAACGTACATATCGTACATGTGCAGGTCGCCCAAAACGAGCCTGCGGTAGTCGACGTATTCGTGCAGGGAGGGCAGAGCCGCATCCACAGCTTTTATCAGTT
>DXHT01000011.1 GCA_019113265.1 Bacillota bacterium
AATGGTTCTCACGCATATCCATTATAACAGATAACTTGAACTCTGGCGAGTACTTTGTGTTATGTTTCTTCTTTCTCGACATAAAAATTTGCACCTCCAAAAGTTTGTCCAACTTTTGGGGTGCATATCACCCTTTGCTCCGCGCGGCTTTTTGCGCCTTTTCGGGCGAATGCGGCTTTTTGCGTCGTAAGCGATCCGACTAACCGTCCGACTTCCCGCCCTTTGCTCCGCGCGGCTTTTCGTCGCCCGACGCGGGGGCGGACGGGATGTTTATGACGAAAACGCTTCCCGAGCCCAGGACGCTCTTTGCGGTTATGTTGCCGCCCATCATCTCCGCTATGGACTTTGCTATCGCAAGTCCGAGACCCGTCGAGCCTTCCGCGCGCCCTCTCGCCTTGTCGCAACGGTAGAACCTGTCGAATATGTGCGGCAGATCCTGTTCGCTTATGCCTATGCCGTTGTCCGCGACGGTCACTTCCGCGCCCGTCGGGGTCGCCGCGGCGCGTATGTCCACCGTCCCGCCCGCGGGCGTGTATTTTATGGCGTTGTCCGCTATGACGCGTATCAGCTCCACGGTCAGTCCCCTGTCCGCGCATATCTCTATGCCGCTGTCGGCGTGGCAGGCTATCGTCTTGTCGGTGCTCGTCAGTCTGTAACCCTCCGCAATGTCGCGCACCGTTTCGGAAAGATCGAATTTCGCGTTGCGCAGTCTGAACGATCCGAGTTTGGCGAGATAAAGCAACTGTTCGACTATGGACTTCATGTTGGCGGACTCAGTGCGTATCGCGTCTATCGCCTCGGTGAGCACGTTTTCGTCCGTCTTTCCCCAGCGGGAGAGAAGGTCCGAATATCCGCGTATGACGGATATGGGAGTGCGCAGTTCGTGGCTCGCGTCCGAAATGAAATTGCTCTGCCTGTCGAACGCCTCCTGCAAGCCGTCGAGCATGGTGTTTATGCGCCGCGAAAGCTCGTCCAGCTCGTCCTGCGTGTCCACGGGGTCCAGCCGTGCGGACATATCCTCCACCGTTATCTCCTCTATCCTCTCCGCCATTTTTTTGAGCGGGGCGAGCATGCGGCGCGCCGTCAGCGTACACATGGCGGCGAATGCGGCGACAAGCCCGAGAAACAGCAACGCCGCCACCACTATCATGCGCACGAGAGCGTCGTGAGGCATTCCGGGTGCGAGCGCGGCAATCAGTATGACGGGAACGGCGAAAACGAGGAGCAGAAACGCAAAAGCGACGGTCTCGATGATCGCCGTTTTTGTGGTTATGTCCGTTTTATAGCGGCGGGCGACGGAGGACAGCATGAGATCGAACAGCCCCCACGGGAAGAATACCCACATGAGAACGGTCATCCATACGGGGCGCGCGCCCTTCCTTTCGCTCCTGCCTTTCATATCGTCAGTCTTTTATTATGTATCCCGCGCCGCGCACCGTGCGCACGAGCTTGACGTCGAACACGTCGTCTATCTTACTGCGCAGATAGCGGACGTACACGTCCACTACGTTGGTATTGCCGTAAAAGTCGAATCCCCAGACCGCATCGAGCGCCTGCTCGCGCGAGACCACTATGTTCTTGTTTTCGAGAAGGTACACGAGAAGGTCGTATTCCTTTTTGGTCAGTTCGACGGGCACGTCGTCGTAAGTGACGCTGCGCGAGTTGCGGTCGACGACGAGTTTGCCGTATGTCAGCCTGTCAGCCTTGAACGCGTCGCGCTTTTTGAGATGCACGCGTATCCGCGCGAGCAGCTCCTCTATCGCAAACGGCTTGGTCATGTAGTCGTTCGCGCCTATATCCAGCCCCGCCACCTTGTCCATGATCTGATCGCGCGCCGTAAGGATTATAACGGGCGTGTCCTTGGACTGCCGCAGGCGGCGCAGCAGTTCTATGCCGCTCATACCGGGCAGCATGAGATCGAGTATTATCAGTTCGTAATCGTGCGTAAGCGCGCTTTCGAGAGCCGCCCTGCCGTCTGAAATGTGCTTGACGGAGTATCCCTCGTGTTCGAGTTCGAGCTGTACGAACCGCGCTATCTTCGCTTCGTCTTCCACTATAAGGATCATTTGCGTTTCCTCTGTTTATTTTATCGCGTTTATGTCGTAAGGCGTTTCCTGATAGACGTAGTAATTGAGCCAGTTGGACATGAGCAGCGACGAATGCGCGCGCCACACGAGGCGCGGCTTGCCGTGTTCGTCATAGTAGCCGACGGGTCTTTCCACGTCGCTGCGTCCCAGCTTCATATCCCGCTTGTACTCCGAGTCCAGCGTGTACTTGTCGTACTCGCCGTGCCCGAACACCAGCACGCGCCGCCTGTCGCGGCTCGCGGCAAGGTATATGCCCGCTTCGTCCGACTCCGCGAGTATGTCCAGGTCTTCCACTTTGCGCAGCTTCTCCTGATCCACTTCGGTGTGGCGGGAGTGCGGCGCGTAAAAGTACTCGTCGAAATTGCGCACGAGCGGGTTGGAGCGTTTCATACTGCGGTGGAGGTATACTCCGCTTATCTTTTTTGAGAGCGGTACTTTGTCTACGCCGTAAAAGTAATACGCCGCGGCTATCGCTCCCCAGCAGATGTACATGGAGGAGAACACGTTGTGTTGCGCCCATTCCATGATGCGCACCATCTCGTCCCAGTACGTCACGTCCTCGAACTTCATCTGCTCGACGGGCGCGCCCGTGAATATCATACCGTCGAACTTCTTCCCCGCCGCATACGCCTCGTCGAATGTCATGTAAAACGCTTTGAGGTGCTCTTCGGGCGTGTGCGTCGCGCGGTAGGACGCCGTTTGAAGCAGCGTTATCTCCACTTGAAGCGGCGTGTTGGATATGAGGCGAAGCAGTTCGAGTTCCGTCTCCTCTTTATTCGGCATGAGGTTGAGTATGCCGATGGAAAGCGGACGGATCTCCTGAGACTTAGCCCGCCTGTCCGCCATCACGAATATGTTTTCCTTTTCGAGTATTTCCTTTGCCGGCAACGCCGACGGTATTATTACGGGCATTTCTACACCTCTCGGTCAAGCATAACATAATCCCGACGCTTTTGTCAAGCAAAGCAAAGAGCCGCCCGCCCCGAAAGGCGGACGGCTGTCTGCGTTTTGTCTTATGCGGCGCTTTTTATGCCGCTTCGTACCATGCGGGAGTCCAGCCCGCGTCATCGGCAACCGCGAGAATGATCTTGTCGAAGTTGAATCCTTTGAAAATATCACTGCTTATCACGGTAAACACTATCGTGTTCTCGCCCGGTTTCAGTGTTATACTGCCCAGATTTACGACTTCGAACTCATTCCAGGTGTCTGCCCCCGTCGCGGTGCCGGGAACGACCGCCGTCGTTTCAAACGGATCGCCGTTAACCGTCACGGACATGCTTTCGGAGAACGTGATGGCGGAAGGACGCCTGCATACGGACACGAACAGAACGGCAGTCCCGCCCGTTTCGCCACCGTCTATGCGGAAGGTCACCGTCGCGCCCACATTGCCGTTAAGCCCGCCTATGTGCGTGACTTCTGAGGTATTCGGCATAGATCCGGTATCTCCCGGACCGAGCTCGACATTAGAGTTTTCGCCCTCGAATATTACCTGCTCATACCCTTCCATGTTCATAGAGACGGTTATCGTATACGACGCGCTCAGTTTGCCGAAAGCGATATTTATCGTCTTTTCGCCCATCGTATCCATATCGGGTTCGGACACCGTATATTCTCCGGCTTCCAGCGTTTCTTTCGAACCGTCGCGTTTAGTCGCGGTCACGACGATGCCCTCGCTCGAAAACTCGTCGCCTTCCATATAATCCTTTTTCGCCGCGGAAGCGTCAACGGACAATTCGGTATAGACGTAATACTGTCCGAGCGTCCACGGACGGATGGCTATCACGTCGAAGTCGGGGGCGTTATCGCCCTTGCCCGTGAACGTCAGCGTGTGCGCTCCCGCCGCAAGATCGACGTATTCCGTCCCGTTCGCGCCTATACGCACGCGCACGAAGGGATTTTTCACACCGTCGTCGTCTGCTCTGCCCGCAAAGCCCTTTTTGGCGTTAATGAATATGTTATCATCGCTTACCGCATTGCCGTCGAGCGCGATGTCAAGATTGGCAACGAAGTCGTCTTTTGTGTATCCCGCGGGCGCAGCCATATATATGTTGATATATACAGTGCCTTTTGCGGTCATATAGAAATCGAAGTCGATCGACTGCCCGTTCAGCTTCGTTCCGTCTATGCATCTGCCCGTTTCGCCGACATCGGACGCGCCGCCGAGATGATCCTTATATGCCACAAAATCCTTGCCGTACGCCTGCATTTCATCGGGCATAATCTCCGCAAGAACATAGTCCTTGCTGTACGCCATGTTGACCACGGCATCATAACCGGACGTATCCGTATCGGGAAGTATTGCGTCGTCGGGCGACTCGGACCAGCCGAGAGACGCATCGGTTTTAAGCTTAATGCAGTCGAAATTATATCCGAAGTCGGCGGATATGTTCATCAGCTTGATGTTGTTCATGCCCTCGACGAGATTTATGCAGCCGAGATTAACGTCGATGAAATCCGCCCATGTATCCACGCCCGTACCGGTGGCCGGGACGTAACTGCTGCGTTCGAGCATCTCGTTGTTGACCATGACGGCGACGCCCTGAGTAAATATGGCGGAGCTCAGGCGTTTGCACACGGACACCAACAGCGTAGCTTCGGCGGCTTTGTCCGACCATATGTTATACTCAATTGTGGCTCCCGCGCTCGCATTGAAATTTCCGATATACACAATGTCTGTATTGCGGTCCTTTATCTCCTGCGGCACGCCCGAATCGTCTATGACGCGCCGCGTAATAAGCACGCCTCGGGCGCCGTCTTTAAGCTTAACGTTGTAATCCTCCGCTTCGAGCGTATAAGTATCATACCCCTCGACGTCGCCGCATTTGTCGGCACAAACGGGATCTTCGCATTCCATATTTATACATTTGCCGCATACAGGGCAACTCTGGGTGCACTTGTGTATGACTTCTATCGTATATGTAGCGGTAAACTCTCCGTATGTAACGGTGACTGATTTTTCTCCCACGGAAAACGTATCCGGCAGAGACACTTCGCAGTCTGCAAGCGATACTTCCGCCGTTGTTTCGTCGCTCATCGAAGCGATGACTTTCAGACCGGTATAGTCGAAAGCGTCGCCTTCGGAGAACGTGGTCTTTACCGCCGACGTATCCAGCGTTATGCCGGTGACGGTCGGATCGCCGCAGGCGGTCAGCGCCGTTACCGACAGCATAAGCGCCAGAGCGAGGGCGGCGGCGAATATTGCCGCGACTATCTTTTTGTTCGTTTTCATATTTCCTCCTTTATTATTCCGCAGATCGGTTCGCCTTGTCCGCCGTCTTTTTCTTGCGCACTACGGGAAGTACGAAAGAAGTTACCGTCATTGCAAGGCACACTCCGGCAAGTACGCCGGAAACTATCTGTCCCGTCCGGATAGCGGTTTCCCACCACGGGGTGTTGTATATCGTTCTGGAACCTTTCGTCCTGCCGTTCATCGCGTTGCTGTGCAGCTGCGTATAGAGGTTGCGGTGTGCCGCCTCCCTTATCGCCCAGAGCACTTCGGGATTTTCCTTGTAGTTATCGAACGCGTGCACGTTCGCGCCTGCCATCCATACGTCCTGACCTGCGACTATGCCCGCGGCGTACGCTTCGGCGGTGAGCATATGCGTGCCCACGCCCGCGTCCGTTTCGACGATACCGATGAAGTTCCACTCGTCGCGGAGAATGCCCGTCATCAATCCCTTATGGCTGCCCGCCCAGGTGCAGCCTATGCGGTTGAACGAGCTCATCAGTCCGTTGGCGTGACCTTCGGTAACGCCCGCTTCAAACGCTTTGAGATACACTTCGCGGATAGACTGCTCGTTAGCCCACACCGTGCCGCCGTAGCGGTTGCGCTCCTGATCGTTGAGCGCGTAGTGCTTGGTGAACGTGATGACGCCCCTGTTCTGCAAGCCGCGCACTTCCGCCGCGAACATCTTGCCGGACAGGAAACCGTCCTCCGAATAATACTCCCACGCTCTGCCGCTGTAAGCGCAGCGGTGGATATTTGCGCCCACGCCGTAGATGCCCGTCCAGCCGGCGTGGAGTATCTCCATACCGAACGCGTTGCCGAGCTTCTCGACGAGCGGCTCGTTCCAGCTCGCGGCGAGCAGTCCGTTGCACGGGAACGCCATCCACGAATCGAGGATATTGCCGTCGCGTATACCGCAGGGACCGTCCTGGCTCTTTCCGCCGGGAGCAGCCACGCTGACCGCGCCGGCGAGGCTCGCCGAACCTGCGGTGACGAGAGTCACCGATTCGTCATAGGTGAGCTGGTTGAGCAGATCGTCCCACATAGGCGCGTCGTATTCGAGATCCATCAGCATAGCCAGCGTCAGCTCGCCGAGAGAAGACGTGACCGTGCCGTAAGTCGGCGTGTCGCCCTCTCCCGTAGTTGCGGGCGCAGGACCGTACTGCATATCCGCCACCATTTTGGCGGACGTGCAGGTCAGGTCTACGGGGGTCGGGTACGTCGCGTTCCAGTCGCTTCTCGACAGATAGGTGATCTCCTGCCCTTCCGTTCCCTCGTAGACGTTCACGTCGGCGTTGTCGAAGAGGTTGGTTATCTCGTTGCCGGTGAACGGAGAGACGGAGAACGCGTCGCGCGCTATGCCTGTGTCCGTTATCGTCTCGACAAGATCCGCGTTGCCGTTATAGTCCATGCCGTCAGAGGTGTCATAGCCCTTCGCGGCGAGGATGTTGTTGAGCGCGTCGTGCGCGTTCTTTCCGACGGCGAGGTAATGCGTTCCTTCCTCGACGATATACGTCTTTTCGCCGTATGCGTCGTAGCTTTTGAACTCATACGCGGGCACGGTGACCGTCAGCGTCCGGGACGCGCCCGGAGCAAGTTCGTCCGTCTTGGCAAATCCGACAAGTTCCACAGCCGCCTTCTCGATGTGGTTATCCTTGTCGTACTGCGTGTAAGGCTTTTGCAGATAGACCTGCATCACCTCTTTGCCCTCGACGTCGCCGGTATTCGTGATCGTCATCGTGACCGTGCGGTTGCCCTCGTCGTCCGCGCTCACCGAATAATCGCTGTAAGAGAACGTCGTATACGACTCGCCGTGCCCGAACGGGAATGCCACCTCGCTCTCGTACGACCATCCCGAAGCGGAGTCGCCTGCCGTCACGCCTGCCGTACCGTCCGCATTGCGTCCGCCGATAACGAGATCTTCGTAACGCGTTTCGTAATAGCGGTAACCGACGTATATGCCCTCGGCGTAAACGACGTATTTGGTGTTATGCGTGTATTTCGAGGTTTCAGGCACTCCCGCGCTCTCGGTAAACGTGAAATCCCCGAAATTCACCGCTGCGGGAGCGGATTCGGTGTCCATAGCCCACACGTCGTTGGCTCTGCCGTAAGGGTTGGCGGTGCCCGCAAGCAGCATTGCGACCTGATCGTAGGATGCGTTTCCGCCCATGCCCACCCACAGGCAGGCGTCTATGTCGTGCTCCGTTATGTGCTCCATCGACATAGGTACCGCGGAGTTGATAACGAGAATTATCCTCTTTATCTTGCCCTCGGTTTTGAGTTCTTCGAGGTGAGTGATGATATCCTGCTCGTTCTTGGCGAGGTCAAGATAGTTGTTGTCGAGGCACTCGTCGTCGTCGAAATCCGTATCGCCGTTCTCGCTGCCGTTGCGGGATACGAACATCACCGCAGCGTCGCCGTAACTTGCGACCGAAGAGGTAGCAAGATCTCCCAACGTCGTTTCATGCAGCGCGTCCCACGGCGCTTCATTCACGCGGAACTCGGTGTAGTTCGGATCGCTCTCGCCGTATGAACCGGTAGCTCTGCCGTAGCCCAACGTCTTGACAAGCTTATACGCGCTCCAAAGCTGGTTGTTGACGACAAGCCCCTGTTCCTCGCAGGACGTTTTAAAATTATCCATCGTCGTGATATTGACGTGTCCGCTGCCCTCCCCGCCGTATATGTAACTTGATTCGAGGCATGACAAGCCGAATAAACTTATCCTCGCCCCTTCCGAAAGAGGAAGCGCGGATTTGCCGTCCACGTCTTCGTTCCACAGCAGCACGGAGCCTTCCGTCGCCACTTCCGTCGCGACCGCCATCGAATTGGCGCGCATCGCGTTGTGGTTGTACGTCACGTTGCCTTCCGAGTCCATCGTTTCGTAATCGGACGGATAGTAACGCGCCTGCGTCAGGTCGTCGTTATCGTCGCGCACCGTAACCCACGGGAATATATCGAAATAGCTGTTTATCCAGCCCGAGTTCTTCATCGCGATGCTCATACCGATCACGAATACGAGCAGCCATATCGTGAAAAACACCGTCAGAAGGACCCAGACGGAACGCTTGCATATCTTTTCAAATATCTCCATCGACTTTTCCCTCCGTTACTTTCTTACCGTCGAATTTGCCGAGCTTTTTGAGAACGAACAGCACGATCGAGCCGATCATTATCACTCCGCAAACGACGTCGACGACAAACAGCAGCACCTGATACCATTCGTCGAACATGCCGGCGACCTCGTTGGTCTGCCCGGCTACCCCGCCGAGAATGAACCCGAGCGCGATGAATGCCACCGTCGCGAAAACGACGATGATGGCTGCCACGCCCGCAACTATTCCCCAGGGCATCTTTTTCAAAAACGTCATACTTTCTCCTTTTTTCTTTCTGCCGCCGCGCCGTCGGGCGGGCGGTGTCGCGGGGGACGCCCCGCTGCCGTTTATCTTACACTTTCTGCATAAGCGCGCCTCCCTTTCCGCGCTTTACGAGCGAAGTATAATCTCAAACCGCATAATTGTTAATACTTAACGCACGAAAAGGCGGTTGAACCGCACGAACAGGAAAAAGAAAAGACCGCCCGCAGAAGCGGACGGCAAAGAAAAAACGCGGGTCAAGCCGTGTTTTCGTCGGTATTTTCCGCACTCTCCGCGCCGCCCGGGACGCGCAGCAGCACGCTCGTGCGGAACACGTCGCCCCGCGCTTCGAGCACCATATTCCCGCCGTATTTTTCGGCGACGTGCCTCACGCTTTTCAGCCCGAAGCCGTGCTCGGATTTTTTCGCCTTGCGGGTCAGCGGCAGTCCGTCCTCCGAAAAGCTCAGCTCGCCCGTAAAGTAATTCTCCACCGTCACGGAGATCCACCCAGCCGCCTCGCGGATATTGACGGCTATACACCGCTTGCTTTCGTCCTCCACCTCGCCCGCCGCCTCTATCGCGTTATCCATTATATTGCCGAACAGCGCGTAGAGGTCGCCGCTGCCCACGAAGCCCATTGCGCGGCAGTCCGCCATACACGTTATGCGGATATTGCGGCTGCGGCAGATCAGGCTCTTGTCCGTCAGAATAAGGTCGATGACGTCGTTTCCCGTCTTTACGGACGCATCGTACAGCGACACCATTTCGGACATTTCCGCGAGCGTGCCGTCGTCCACGCCGCCCGCGCCCATATGCGCGCCGATAAAGTGCTTCATATCGTGGCACTTCATATTGATAAGGTCTATCTCCTCTTTTTTCAGCGCGTACTGCCTGTTCGCCTGCGCGAGCAGTTCGGTGACGACTTCCAGCTCGCCGACGACGTGCTTTTCATAGAGGATATTGCGCTGGACGTAGAACACGAGCACGCAGCACAGCACGTTGTATATCCCCGCCACGGTGTCGTACAGCTTGCTGTATTCCTCGACGATATACACCACGACGGCATTGAGCAGTATGTCTATCAAAAGGATCATCCCCGACAGCACGAACATACCCGCGCCCTTCATCCCGAGGTCCTTTCCGTCGCCTATCTTCCGCCCTATCGCGAACCACACGGACGCATATACCGCAAGATAGATATTGACGTAGACGAGCGCGACGACGGCGAAAGTCGCGCCAAGGTTCGAGAAATCGAACGGATCGCTTCCATACATATCGCGCGCGACGAATATGTCGAACTGCGCGAAGATCAGCTTGAACGCCTCGTATGCGAGGTGCTGCGCCGTATATGCCGCTATCGCGCAGAACAGCATACCTTTGACGGAGATGTCGAACATAAAGAGTATCGCGCAGCAGAGCACCGCGAACATCGCGAGAAATATCAGCGACGCTTCCCAGCCCGCGCCCGCCGCGCCCGTCAGCGTCAGCAGGAACACGGAGAGATAGCACGCCGCGATCCCGCCCGCAGCGCGCAGAGGAAAATACCGCCTGCGTGTCACGCGACGGGAAAACAGCCCGCCCGCGACGAGCAGTTCCGTCATAAATATATATTCGTAGACCTGGAACGCGCTCACGTCACGTCCCCTCCTCCCGCGAGATAGTCGTTGAAAATGCGCATAAATTCCTTTTTGCGCGTTTTGGAAACGGCAAGCCGCACTCCGCCCGCGACGAGCGCGTCCGCAGTCACTTCCGTCACATATCGCAGATTGACGAGATAGCAGCGATTGCACTGCGCAAACGGCATGCCTTCGAGCATTTCGCACACGCCGCCGAGAGTGCCGCTGCCCGTTACGTCGCCGTATTCGGTGTGGTAGATTATCGCGTGCCGCATTATCTCGACGTATATCAGCTTGTTCGTGTTTATCGCTTTTTTGCCCCCGCGTGTGGAGATCCATATGTTCTTGCCGCGGCGCAGTTCCAGCCCGCGCACGGCGCGGTCTATCTTCATCGCGAACTCGGGATATACGGCGGGTTTGACGATAAAATCGAACGCGTCCACCTCGTACCCCTTGACGGCGTACTGCGCGAGGTTGGTGACGAATATGACCATTACTTCGCGGTCGGCTTCGCGCAGCTTCCTCACCGCGTCCATACCGTTAAGGTCGGGCATATCGATATCCATCATTATCAGCTCGTAATCGGGCGAGTAATTCGCGAGGAACGTCACGGGGTCGGAAAAGACCACGACGCGGAACTTTTCGCCGCGTTCGCGTTCATACCTGCAAAACAGCGAGCAAAGCCTGTCCGCCGCCTGTTTTTCGTCTTCCACTATCGCCACGTTTATCATACGTTTTCCCCTCCCCGTCCGCCGCCGCGCGGCTTTTGCGGGCGCACCCGCCATAAAGCGCACCCGCGGTAGGACGCACCCGGCGTAAAGCGTGCCTATTGTTATTATAGCATACCTGACCCCCCCCCCTGTCAAATCCTTTTCGCCGGAGCGGCGTAGGAAGCGGAAATTTTCGCGCGGCGTAGCGAACGCGCCCGACGCGGAACGCGTGGCTCCGTTGCCGTTGATCGGGGCGCTGTCGTAACGGGCTTGCCCGCGCCCGCCACGACCGCACCATACAAAAAGCCGCTCCCTGCGGCAAAACACTTGCATTTTTACGCGCTTTCGTGTAGAATATGTGTGAAAATAAAAAGGACAAGGAGATTACAATGAAAAACCTCAAAGGCGCACTTTTGTTCGCACAGTCGGGCGGCCCTACGTCCGTCATAAACGCCAGCGCTTGCGGCGTGTTCGAAGAGGCGTTCAAGCACGGCGAGATCACTCAGGTCCTCGGCGCGGCTCACGGCGTCGTCGGCATTCTCGGCGACGAGCTTTACGATATGGGAAAAGAGGATCCCGCCGAGATCCACAGACTTCTCGGTACCCCCTCTTCCGCTCTCGGCTCCTGCCGCTATAAGCTCAAAGACTACCGCGAGGACGAGACGGATTACCTCCGCATTCTCGAAGTGTTCAAGAAGCATAACATAAAATACTTCTTCTACAACGGCGGCAACGACTCCATGGACACCTGCAACAAGATAGGCGAATTCGTAAATTCCAAGGGCTATGAGTGCAACGTCGTCGGCGTTCCCAAGACCATAGACAACGACCTCTATGGCATCGACCACTGCCCCGGATACGCTTCCGCAGCCAAGTACATCGCCACCACCTGCATGGAGATAGACCTCGACGCGCGCGTGTTCGATAAGGGCATGATCACCGTTATCGAGATCATGGGTCGTCACGCGGGCTGGCTCACCGCCGCTTCCGCAGTGGCTACCTATGCGGGTCACGGTCCCGACCTCATCTATGTTCCCGAAACGGATTTCGACCTCGACAAGTTCACCGCAGACGTCAAGAAGATATTCGACGAGAAGGGCAAGTGCATAGTAGCCGTCAGCGAAGGCATACACGACAAGGACGGTAAGTTCATCGCCGAGTACGCCGCGGTAAACGCCAAGAAGGACGCGTTCGGTCACGTTCAGCTGGGCGGCACGGCGGCGTTCCTCGTTTCGCACCTGCGCAACCACATAGACACCAAGTACCGCGCGATCGAGTTCTCGCTCATGCAGCGTTGCGCCGCTCACCTCGCGTCCAAAGTGGACGTCGAAGAGGCTTATGCCGAGGGCTGTGCGGCGGTAAAGGCGGCAGTCGCGGGCAAGTCCAATATAATGGTGGGTGTCGTTCGCCTGCCCGGCAGCACCTATAAGACGGAGATAAAGGAGTTCCCTCTCTCCGAGTGCGCCAACACCGAAAAGAAACTTCCCGCCGAGTTCATCAACGCGGAAGGCAACATGATCGAAAAGAGCTTCCTCGACTACGTCGTTCCCCTCATCGAGGGCGAGCACGCTCCCGAGTTCGTACGCGGCGTTCCCCGCTTTGCCGAGCTTAAAAAAGTGCTTGCGAAATAACGAGCGTCAGGCTTAAAAACGTATTATCGAGAGCGCGCCGCTTTTGCAAAAAAAGCGGCGCGCTCTTTGTTTTGTTTTCCCCCGCATGAAATGTCCGCGCGGCAGCCATATTGCCGCGTTTTTATACCCCTCGCCGCCGCGACTTGCCACACTTAAAAACGCGCGGGCGCGGATCGGCGGACGAGCGGCAAAAGAAATTTCGGCATTTTTCGGTGAACGGACAAAAGGCGCGGCGGAAAAGTTTTCTAAGCGGCGGACAAATCACTTGACGAATACTTTCGCCGTACGATATAATATACCCGTTATGCGGATGTGGCCTAACGGTATGGCATCAGCTTCCCAAGCTGAGGGCTGCGGGTTCGAGCCCCGTCATCCGCTCCAATAAAGCCGTCGCGCACATTCGCGGCGGTTTTGTTTTGCCGTACGAAAAATTACTGAGCGATCCGCATTTCCGCACAGCTCACATACCTCTTTCAACGGTAAGAATACGGAAACCGCGTTGGAGGACTTCGTTTGCGACTCGCCGTCCGCACGGAGTCCGCCTTATTTCCGCAGTACGCCGAGTCCCCTTTGCGGCTCGATTTTTACCGAGCGGCTCGGCAAAAGTAAAAGCGGCAGGGTATTTCCTGCCGCTTTTTGCCGTGAGCCCGAAAGCCGCGCGGTTGCGTTTAAGTTTACACGCTGTGCTTGCGCTTTCTGTACATGCGGATGAATATCTTGCTTATCTCCACGGCGACAAGCGGGAAAAGCGCAAGCCCGAGAACGATAAGATACTGATACCACTCAAGATACGTGAGATCGAAGAAGGTCATTACTCCGGGCACGAAGGATACGAACACGACTATGAGCAGCGACGCCGCCATGGCAAGGTACATGAACTTGTTGTGACCCTGTCCCGGACGGAACACACTGTCGTAGTTGGAACGCTGATTGAGCGCGTGGACGAGCTGCGAGAGTGCGAGCACCATGAACGTCATAGTCATGGCTATCGCGTGCGTGGTCTCCGCGTCCGTTCCGAAACAAGCTTCCGCTATCCAGTACGCCGACAGCGCGGACGCGGTTATGAACAGACCGTGGAGCGCTATGCGGATAATGACGCTCTTTTCAAACAGCGTGCCGCTCTTTACGGGCGGGACCTTCATGACGTTCCGGTCTGCCGGATCGACGCCGAGCGCGATCGCGGGAAGCGAGTCGGTCGCAAGATTTATGAGCAGAACGTGTATCGCCGTTATGGGGTCGGGCCAGTCGAAACAGAACGCAAGGAAAAGCGTCAGTATTTCGGCTATGTTGCCCGCGACGAGGAACTGTATCACCTTCTGTATGTTGCGATAGACTCGTCTGCCCTCGCGGATCGCGTGCTCTATCGTGGTGAAGTTGTCGTCGAGCAGTATCATGTCGGCGGCGTCCTTGGCGACGTCCGTACCCGTCACGCCCATTGCGACGCCTATGTCCGCCTCTTTGAGCGCGGGGCTGTCGTTGACGCCGTCGCCCGTCATTGCCGCTACTTCGCCGTGCGAGCGCAGTGCCTTTATTATCCTGAGCTTATCGGAGGGCGAAACGCGCGCGAACACCGCCGCCGTCTTGACCCGCTCCGCAAGCTCCTCTTCCGTCATGTCGTCCAACTCCTTGCCGTCTATGACGGTATTGCCCTTGCGGAATATGTGGAGCTGCTTTGCTATCGCAAGCGCGGTCACCTTGTGGTCGCCCGTTATCATGATGACGCGTATTCCCGCTTCGTGGCAGGCGTCTACCGCGCTTATTACTTCCTTTCTCGGCGGGTCTATCATGCCCGTCGCGCCCACGAACGTCATGTCGCATTCGAGGTCGGTGTTTTCGTCCGTCGGCGTCTCTTTTACGGAGCGCACAGCGAATCCGAGAACGCGCAATGCGTCGTTGCTCATGCCGTTGCAGAGAGTAAGTATTTCGTCGCGATCGGCGTCCGTCATTTCGCGCACGCCCGTTTCGGTGAGTATGTGCGAGCAGAGCGGGAGCATCTCGTCCACCGCGCCCTTTATATACGCGGTCTTTCCCGCGGGCATATCGTAAAGCACCGTCATGCGCTTGCGGTCGGAGTCGAAAGGCTGTTCGAACAGCTTTTCGTGCTCTTCCCTGTAATCGTCAGCGTCTATGCCGAACCCGAGAGCGAAATTGATAAGTGCGCCCTCGGTGGGGTCGCCCATCGTCTCGCCCGGTCTGTCGGGATCGAAGTGAGCGTTGCCGCACAGCGCGCAGCCGTCCACGAGATCGCGGTACACCGCTTCCGAATGCCGCGCTTTGAGCTGTTCGACGGGAGTGGGCTTGCCGCTCGCAAAGTCCGATCCGACGGCGACGTGCGTCACCGTCATGCGGTTGAGCGTCAGCGTACCCGTCTTGTCGCAACATACGACGGTCGCGCTTCCCAGAGTCTCCACTGCGGGAAGGCTCTTTACGAGCGCGTTTTTCTTCGCCATTCGCTGCACGCCGAACGCCATTATTATTGTCGCCGTCGCGGGAAGACCTTCGGGGATTATGGATATTGCGAGCGATATGCCGAGCAGAACGAGCGATTCCCACGATCTGCCGTCGTTGCGCGCAAAGCCTATTATCATTATGACAACGCACACGGCAAGCCCTATGACGGTAAGTATCTTGCCTACGGAATTGAGCTTGCGCTTTATGGGAGACGCGGACTCGTCCTGCGTTTTGAGCATATCCGCTATCTTGCCCACTTCGGTGTTCATGCCCGTTCCGACGACTATGCCTTCCGCGTTGCCGTACATGACGACGGAGGACGAATACGCCATATTTATCCTGTCGCCGAGGGGCGTGTCTACGGGAAGTACCGTCGGGCCGTCCTTTGCGGAGGGCACGCTCTCACCCGTGAGCGACGCCTCCTGGACGTTCATGTTGTTGTCGTTTATTATCCTTATGTCCGCGGGAACTATCGAACCGTCCTCGAGGTACACTATGTCGCCGGGGACAAGCTCGCTCGCGGGAACTATGCTCTCCTCCCCGTTACGCAGTACGCGCGCGTTCGGAGCAGTCATGTTTTTGAGTGCGTCCAAAGCGTCGGCGGCTTTTTTCTCCTGAATGACTCCCACCGTCGCGTTGAGCGCTATGACCGCGAATATGACTATCGCCTCCGCCAGACCCTCGCCGTCGATAAAGTACATGACGAGGGAAAACACCATCGCTATGAACAGTATGATGACCATGACGTCGGACAGCTGCTCGAATATCATGCGGGCAATGCTCTTGTGCCGCGTTTCGCGCAGGGTGTTTTTGCCGTACATGGCGAGTCGCTTAGCCGCTTCCGCGTCGCTGAGGCCCTCTTCCGAGGTATTCAGCTCTTTCATGACGCGTTCGTACGACATCGCGTGCCACGCCTTGCTCTCCTCAGCCTGAGGTCTGACTTCCTCCGCCTCTTTTTTTGCCGCTCCGCTTTCGGGCGTACTTAGCGGTTCGCCCTCCGTGTCGGCAAGTTCGGCAGACGTCTTCTTTTCTTTGTTTTCGTTTTCCAAGTTATCCTCCGGAAATAAAATGTTTTCTGTTTTAACGCGCGTTAAGCGCATTTTGTCGCCGCAAGCTATAAAAAGCACCCGACGAAACACAAAAAGGCATAGCCGTAAGATGCCTTACGGTCATGCCGACGTTTCGCTGATGAACTTTTCAGCCGTTTTTCGTGGGACGGCGTCGCCCTGTGCGGACATAATCTCTCCTCCGCATACGAGTAAAGCACGGTATGCGTCCGATATATCGGTATTATAACACAGCGCGCGGGCGTTGTCAACGGTTTTTAACTCGCCCCCGCGCGGCGTGCTTACCGCCTTTTTGCGCGGGTCTCGCTTATTTACGAACATACGGCTCGCATTTTCGCCCGCTAAATACGTTCGCCTTTATCAAGCGCGGCCGTTCGGCGTTATCCGAGCATATCGCTCCGCTTAATTACCGGTCGCGGCGGGTACGCGGCAGAACTCGCTTTGCCGCGAGAGCCGAGGCGTTATAACTGCATGAATATTCCGCTGAACAGTATCGCCGCCATACACACGGGCGCGATGAACCGTATCATGATCAGAAAGTACGTTCGCATGCCCTTGCTCTTTATATCTATCTCGTCCGTTATTGCCTTGCTGTCCGTAAAGAAGCCCGCTATAAGGCAGGTGCCTATCGCCACGATTGGCATGAGCACGCTGTTGGACAGCCAGTCGAACATGTCGAGAATGCTCTTCGCCGACGACCCTTCGCCTATATGTATGAATGACAGCGGTCCGAATCCGAGCGACGACAGCGAGCCGAGAAGCACGGATACGCCGAACACGATAAGACAGGCTACCCAGCGTTTAAGGTGCAGATTTTCCCGCAGTACCGCCACTATCGTTTCGACGAGCGACACGGAAGACGTTATCGCCGCAAACAGCACGAGGATAAAGAACAGCGCGCCTATCACGCGCCCGCCCGGGAGCGCGTTGAACA
>DXHT01000012.1 GCA_019113265.1 Bacillota bacterium
CGTATTTACGAATATCGCGAAAACGTGCACGGCAAGCGTCTATGCCTACAATGACGGTCTGCCGGTAGCTTACGCAAAGGAAAGCTGAAACTGATAAATCGGATAAAAGCCCGCGCCGCGTGCGGCGCGGGCTTTTTGCTTGCGTTAAAACAGTTGCAAATCGTCGCCCTGTTATGTTAAAATACCCGTATGGACTATAAGAAAAAGATAAGCGAACTTTTGGGTAGTCCGCTCGTGACGGCGGACGACATCATGATAGCCGCGGAGGGACACGGCGACTATGCGCTGCCTTGCTTTAAGTACGCAAAGCAGCTCCGCAAAAGTCCTCAGGCGATAGCGGCGGAATTTGCCGCGTCGCTCGCGGACAGCGACGTCATAGAGCGCACGGAAATAGCGGGCGGATACCTCAATTTCTACCTGTCGCGTACGGCGTTCGTGCGCGGCGTCATGGCGGGTGAAGACACGCAGGCGCGCGCGGCTAAAAATGCCGGAAAGACGGTGTGTATAGACTACTCGTCCATAAACATAGCCAAACCGTTCCACATAGGCCACCTGATGAGCACGGCGATAGGCGGCTCGCTCTACCGCATATATAAATACCTCGGCTGGAATGCCGTGGGCATAAATCATCTCGGCGACTGGGGAACGCAGTTCGGCAAACTGCTCGCGGCGTACGAACGCTGGGGCGACAAGACAAAGAAACTGACGCTGGACGATATGCTCTCGCTTTACGTCCGTTTTACCGACGAAAGCGAGCACGATCCCGAGCTTGCCGAACGCGGGCGTACGGAATTTCTCCGCATAGAGCGCGGCGATCCCGACGCATTGCGCACGTACGAAATGTTCAAGGCGACCACTCTCGAAGAAGTGGGCAAGGTTTATGCGCGGCTGGGCATAAAGTTCGACAGCTACAACGGCGAGGCGTTCTATAACGACAAAATGCAGCCCATAATAGACGAGCTCGTGCAAAAAGGACTCGCCGAAGTGTCCGACGGCGCGCTCGTCGTCAGACTGGACGACTACGGCATGCCGCCCTGCCTCATACGTCGCAGCGACGGAGCGTCTCTGTACGCCACGCGCGACCTTGCGGCGGCACAGTACCGCGCGGATACGTATAAATTCGATAAGTGCCTCTACGTCGTCGCCACGCAGCAGAACCTGCACTTCCGCCAGCTGTTCAAGGTATTGGAGCTTATGGGCAGACCGTGGGCAAAGAACCTCGTGCACGTTCAGTTCGGCATGGTGTCATACGAGGGTCAGCCGCTTTCCACGCGTAAAGGTCACGTCGTGTTTCTTGCTGACGTCATAAACAACACCGTAAAGCGCGCAAGAGGGATAATAGAGGAGAAGAACCCCGATCTCGAAGACAAGGACCACACCGCCGAATGCGTCGGCGTGGGAGCGGTGATGTTTTTCGCGCTCGGCACACAGCGCATAAAGGACGTGGATTTCGACTATGAAAAGGTTCTCTCGTTCGAGGGTGAGACCGCGCCCTATCTCCAATACACTCACGCGCGTTGCCGCTCCGTCATTGCCAAGGCGGCGGATCTGCCCGCGGGGGATACGGACTACTCTCTTCTTACCGACGACGAGTCATACGGCGTCGTGACCATGCTGTCGCGCTTTGAGGACGTCGTAGCCGACGCCGCCGATAAGTACGAGCCGAGCGTTATCGCGCGCTACCTTATAGACCTTGCGCAGAAGTATAACAGATTCTATATAGCCAACCGCATACTGACGGACGACGTTGAGCTTTCCCGAGCCCGTCTCGCGCTCACGCGCGCCGTGGCGGACACGATAAAGCGCGGACTTTACCTGCTTCTCACCGAAGCTCCCGAACGCATGTGACGATCGATCCGCTACAAATACAAACGGCGCTCCCGCGGCGATGACGGGCGCGCCGCTTTTCGTTTACCGCGCCCTGCGGCAAAATGCGTTACGAGCGCAAGAAACGCCAAACGAGCAGAGTGCGGCAATGTGCCGAAATTTCCTTACGTGCGGCAAAAACGCGCCGTAAAAGGGCATTTTCCGCCCTTAAAAAGGGGACTTGCGACGGATGAACGCATTCAAAACGATAGCGTCCGCGCCGCGCCGAACGTCAGAAAAAAGGCGGCAAAATTTTTTTGAAAATTCGCGAAAAATTTGCCGAAATCCGTTGACATTCGCCTTATAGTATGATATATTAGTCAAGCTGTCGCGGGGAAGAGCAAACGCACTGCCCCGAAGCGAAAAAAAATCGTAAAAAACTTCCTGAAAACGGTTGACAAACAAAAGCGTATATGATATAGTATACAAGCTGTCACCGATTGAGGGACGGCAGCCGGTGCCTGTCGGCACTGCCAAACGGACATTGACAAGGATATATTCGAGAAGGCTTTTGAAGCAAAAACCATTTAACGAATAAGTCAATTTTATTAACAGTCAGTAATGTTACTGAGTGTGAATTGAACCATTAACATGAGAGTTTGATTCTGGCTCAGGACGAACGCTGGCGGCGTGCTTAACACATGCAAGTCGAACGAAGTGTAGCAATACACTTAGTGGCGGACGGGTGAGTAACGCGTGAGGAACCTGGCTCCAACAGGGGGACAACAACTGGAAACGGTTGCTAATACCGCATAAGACCACAGAGCGGCATCGCTCAGGGGTCAAAGCTCCGGCGGTTGGAGATGGCCTCGCGTACTATTAGCTAGTTGGTAGGGTAACGGCCTACCAAGGCGACGATAGTTAGCCGACCTGAGAGGGTGATCGGCCACATTGGAACTGAGACACG
>DXHT01000013.1 GCA_019113265.1 Bacillota bacterium
GATCCGATCTTCACCGTTACGCCCGTTCCCGTCGCCTTTTCTTCCGCGCCCGAGATGTTCAAAGCGTACTTTTCCACCTGCCTGAATCTCGCCTTTGCATCTTCGGGAAGCTGCCCGAACGCATCGGCGAAGCTCAGCGTTTCGCCGCTCGGTATGCCGTCTGCGCTCCTCGCCTCCGCCGCTGCCGTTGCGCTTACCGCGGGTTCCGGCGCGATCATCGCCGCGCTGTCCGCATTTACCGCCGCGCTCGCTTCGTCCGCGTTTACGGGCGCAATGTTACCTGCGTTCGGCACGGTGTTACCGCTCGGGTCGACTGCCGCCGCTTCCGCTTTTGCCGCGTTGCGCTTCTTTTTGCCCCTGAACACTCTGAATGCGGACAGTCCCGCCGCCGCCACTACGGCTACGTTCATGAGCACGAGAAGGAGTATCCACCAGCGGAACACGTCTCCCTGCTCGGACACCGCTATCGTCGCCGTCGGATCGTACACGCTCGCCTCGTAATAGGTATTGCATATCGCGTAAATCAGGTTTTTGGCGGCGCGCCGCGCGCACTGCATGGATGCGGGATCGGACGTATCCACGCCGTTGGTGCATCTTGCCGTGGGGTTGAGCCAGATGTCGTTGCCCGCGCGTATTCCCTGCTCAACGGGCATATCCGCCTCGCCCTTTGACCAGTCGGTTATGACCGCGCCTCTGAATTTCCACTCGCCGCGAAGTATTTCGGTTATAAGCGCGTAATTGCCGCCCGTCCACGTTCCGCCGAGGCGGTTGAACGCGCTCATGACGCTGTTAGCGCCCGCCTTGACCGCTATTTCGAACGGTCTGAGGTAGTTTTCGCGCAGGTTCTGCTCGGTGAGCCAGACGTTGAGTTTGCGGGGGTTGGGTCCCATTTCGCTGACGACGAAGTGTTTGAGGTACATGCGCATACCGCGCACCTTTGCGCCGTAAATGACGTCCGCCGCCATTTTGCCCGAAAGCACGGGATCTTCGCTGTAATACTCGAAATTTCTGCCGTTGAAAGGCGAGCGGTGCAGGTTCACGCCCGGGGCGTATATAGCGCTGACGCCCGTGTTCATGCCCTCGTTGCCGAGCGCGCTGCCGAACTCAAACGCGAGCTCGGTGTTCCACGTCTGACCGAGAACGACTTCGTTGCAGAATCCCGTCCATTCGCTCGTCTTGTCGCCGAGAGGGCTGTTTACGCTTATGTTGAATCCGCTCGGGCCGTCTATTTCGAGCATGGCGGGCTTGCCTATGCTCGCGGCGGCGTCCGTGCCGTATCCGCTTGACTCGACGAAATCGAGCAGTTCGCTCTCGGTGAGCTGAGAAAGCAGGCTTTCCCAACGCTTTTCGTTGTAGTCCGCACCGAGCGCTTTCATCAGCTCCGCGTTATACACCAGACCGCTGCCCGATTCGAGCGCGCTCTCCGACGGCTTGTTCCCGCTACCGTCGAGAGTGAGCGAAAGGTCGCCTTCCACTCCCTGTTCGGGCATCTCCGTAATGCCCGCGTACGCGTCGCGCTCCACATAGTCGTTCGCCTTTTTGACTACCTCTTCGACGTCGCGTATGGGCGTTACTTCGTCGGGGAACGTCCCCACGAAATCCGCGCGGCTCATGTACTCAACGGGAAGTCCCGCCGTACTGCCGTCTATGGGAACGTCCGCATACGCGCTACCATCGATATAGTTACCGTCCGAGTCGAACATTCCGAATCTGTTCTTCACCATAGCGCCCGTATCGGGATCGCGCTTGTACTGAACGGTGTTTTCGGCGGTAAGGCTGACGGTGTTTTCCGCGCTTTCGCTGAGTCCCTTCCAGCCGTGCGCGTTACCGAGAAGCATTATCTTATACTCGCCCTCTTCGAGCACGAATCCCGTTCTGCCGTCACCGTCCGCGTCGTATGCGTCGTAGGACGCAAGATCGTATGAACGGAACGTAAGGTCATAACTTTTCGTTTCGCCAGGCGCAAGCTCATCCGTCTTTGTAAACGCAACGAGCATTACGTGCGGCTTTTCTATCTCGCCCTCGGTATACGGCGGCGTGACGTAAAGCTGTACGACTTCCTTTCCCGACACCTCGGCGTGAGTATTGGTCACTTCCACGGTGACGGTGACTTCCGTCGCGCGAAGCAGTCCGCTTCCAGACGTCGAAAGCTTATATCCCGTTATGCGGCTGTCAAACGACGCGTAGCTCATGCCGTAACCGAACGGGTACTGCACGACTGTGTCGTAACTCTTGCCGACTGCCTCGAAATAGCCCTCGGCGTCCGCCGTTTCGTACCACTTGTAACCGATGTATATGTCCTCGGTGTAGTGTATGTGGTCGCCCGTGCTGTGCGTCGTTTTGAGCGCGTTCACGAACGACGGATCGGACTCGGGCTCGCGCGTGTAAGTGTCCGTCAGTCTGCCCGACGGATTTACGCTGCCTTTGAGTACGCGCGCTATGGACTTGGTCCCCGACTGCCCGGGGTATCCCACGATAAGCGCGGCGTCCACGGCGTCACCGTCAATAAAGCCCAGATCCATGACGTTGCCAGAGTTTATGAGCACTATGACTTTGGAAAAGTTCTCGCTCGCCATGGTTATGAGCGCTTCCTCTTCCGTCGTCAGATCCATGTATGTGCGAGTGCTGTCAGTCACTTCCTTTTTATCCACGTATTTGGTCTGCGAAAGAGGAATGTCCGTTCCCTCGCTGCCGTAACGCGACAGCACCACGACGGCTATTCCGGAAAACTCCACGGCGTGTTCGAGACGCGTTTTATCCCCCGTTCCCGTGCCCGTTTCCGAATAGAAGGACAGCGACGGCTCGGGGAGATCGTAGTTGCGCTCCCAGCGGGTGCCGCGATATGCGACGTAGTCCGTCAGAAGATCGCGGTTGACGGATATGCCCTCCGATTCCAGCCCGTCCGCGAGAGATACTTTCTTGCTCTCGTGTATGGTCGCCTTACTGCTGCCGCCGCCCGTCAGGAAGAACGCTTCGTCGTGCGATGACCAACCGAGAAGATTGACTTTAAGCTCGTCTTCTTTGAGCGGAAGCGCGCCGTTTTCGTTCTTTACGAGAACTATGCCCTCGTCCTCCATGTTCTGCAAGACCTTGTCGCTGCCCGCAAGCGCTTCCTGCGTCTGCTCGCTCGAAAAGTCTATACCCGTGCCGCACAGCATGGTGGTTATGACCTGCTCATACGTCGCGCACATTACGTCCGCGACTATAAGCGCGGCAAGCACTATCGCTATGACGACGACGCATATTATTCTCCCGACGGGAGATCTCTTTTTCTTTACTTTTTCCATTCTGATTTTCTCCCGCAAAAGTTATCTGAAATTGAGTATCAACGAATTGAAGTTATACGCCGTACCCGATACGCTGAGGCACTTAACCGCAATGACGTTCCAGCCTTCGGTGACGCTCACGTCGCCGACGGAGTAGGACTTGGAGAAGTCCTCCCAGCCCTCGCCCCATGCGGTGCGGTCGCCTATCGTTACGTTGTCGCCTATCGACATGGTCTCCTTTTCAGCCTCGGTAAGCGGCTGTGTTTCGCTGTCGAGATGAAAGACGCTTACTTCAAACGCCTTGTTCATTTTCGTATTTGCGAAAGTCTGAACGCGGGCGGAAAGTTCAGCCGTGCCCGACGCTTCGGACAGGAAGTAGAAATATATCGTTGCTCCGACGGTGAAGTCCTTTGCGCAGACGGCGGACGCGCTCCATTTGCCGAGTTCGTATCCCATGTCGTCCGCAATGGAAGCCGCCTTGTCCTTATTGAGGAAGAATCCCGCGGTATGCGAGCCGTTGGGAATATCCCAGCCGTTCCAGTTGGAGAATATTTCGTATTTTGCTATCGTCACTTCGAACGTGCCGACTGCCCCTTCGCCGTAATAAGCCGTGACGGTCACCTTGCCGTCTTCGTCCGTTTCGGGAGTGGCGACGGGATCTATCGTGAGAGAGCCCGACAGATCGAGTTCACCGCACTCCGAGCAGGTCGCGGTATAGCTCATGCCCTCGGTATCTATCGTTCTGCCCGCACCCGTCACGGTTTTCATCGGCGGCGTGAACGTCCAGTCTTTCGTAAGCGTATGCGCGATTTCGTTCATCTTGACTCCGCACATTTCACACGTCTGCCAATGATTGTTCTTATCGTATTCGTAGCCCGCCCGCGCGACGTGCGTGTGTTCGACGGTTATCGGGACCGTCGCGCTCGCTCCGCCGTAACTTATCGTAACATATGTGTCGGACGCGTCGAGAGGCTCGGTATCGTAAGTATAATCCGTCACGATTTCTTCAAGCGGCTCTTTATTGTAATGCGCGGTGACTTCCATACCCGTCGGGACGAACGTGTCGCCCTGCTTATACGCCGTCTTGTCCGGCTGCTTCGTTATTTCGAGAGAGGTCACGACGCGCGGCTCTTCGCCGTATTCCACCGTCATAGACGCTATGCTGAACTCCGCCTCCATATACAGCTGATTGCCGCTGTTTTCAGTGCCCTCACCGGGGGCGGTATCGGGATATTTGGAATTGTAATACATATCGTCCACGACGAGCGTGAGCGTGTTATCGCCCTCTTTGAGATTGCCGCTGCAAAGCAATACGTCCGCAAAGACGCGCTGCCAACCCGTGCCGCCCGGAAGCACGGATTCGGCGATTTTCACTTCTTCTCCGTTAAGGCTTACGGACGAGAACAGTTTCGGCAGTTCCATGGGTCTGATCTGCCCCGACGCGGGTTGATATATATAATAGGATGCGGCGTTCATATTTATGTTCGCCCAGCTTGCGGTTTCCGAACGAAAGTGTATTTTGATTTCCGCAAGCGCCTTTATATCCGTCAATCCCTCGGAGTTGGTGGATTTGTATCCCGCCGTCGTCGTTTCGCTCCATATTCTCTCGCCGTCGACGGTGGTGTAAGTATACGTCTTGACAGTGTTCGCAGGCTCGACGAACAGCGGCATTTCCGCCGTCGTTTCGGTCACGTCGCTCTTGATGCTGTCTGCGCCGAAGTCGTATTTGACGCCGCTGAAACCTACCACTTCAAACTGTGCCGTAAGATTGAGGTAGCTCACCGTTATCGTGTGCGTACCCTCGGTGACGACGTACCTGCTCGGCGTCTCTATCTCTTCGCCGTTCTCGGTGAGCGTGTACTTAGTTACGGGCATGGTCTCGCCGTCGCCGTAAGAGGCGGTCACGACGATGCTCGTAAGGTTGACGTTCTGACCCGCGACTACCCGCTTTTCCACTGCGGAAGAGTCAACGTCAAGCGAGTTTATGGTCTGCTCGCTGACCGTGATGTCAAACGTCGTTTCCGCGCCGTAGTAGACGAACGTTATCGTCGTGTCGCTCGCGGTGAGCGGTCCGCTCGGACGGATCTCGTCGCACTCGTACGCGCCTATCTCCTCCGTTTCGCCGTCGTTCCACTCGGCGTAAAGCACCATTCCCGTATAGTCAAACTCCTCGCCCACGAAATATTCGGTCTTGTCGGGCGGGGTCTGTACTTCAAGTTCGGTCACATAGTATTCGTCCGTACCCGGGGGCGTCACGGAAGGCGGCGTTTCGCCGTCCGGAACGGTGGTCTGGCCGCAAGCGGCGAAAAACACTGCCGCGAGCGCAAGGGATACGGAAACGGCTATGCCGCTCCAAAATTTCTTCATAACTTCCTCCGTTATATTTTTTCTTATAGTATCAAAGCGCCGAAGGCAATTCAATACCTTCGGCGCAAACTTGTCATTTTTAAGCGTGAACAAGCGTTTACGGCTCGGGTACGGGTATGGCGATACCGAGAGAGAACACTCCGTCTGCCGCACTTACCGTCATCTCGCCGCCGTAACACTCGACGGTGTATTTTATACTCTTCATTCCGAATCCGTGATCCTCGGACTGCTTTGTCGTTACGGGCAGTCCGCCGTCGAACCGCAGTACGCCCGCAAACCTGTTGTGTTCGCCGATGACTATCAGTCCCCCTACCGCGCGCACGCTGAGGCTTATGACGCGCGACGGCGAGTCGGGCGCGGTGACCGCGTCTATCGCGTTGTCGAGAAGATTGCCGAACAGCGAATATATATCCGACTCCTTCATGAACCCGAGTGCGCTGCCGTCAGCCATGCACTTAAACGTCACGGACAGCTTGCGGCAAAGCATGCTCTTTTCGGTGAGTATGACGTCCAACGCCTCGTTGCCCGTGCGGTACTCCGCGTCGTAGTCGCCTATCATACGCTCTATCTCGCTTACCGCCTCATCGGGGACGTGCGGAGAGGACGCAAGCGCGCGTATCTGGTGCTTTATGTCGTGATACCTGATGTTTATCCTGCCTATCGTCTCTTTGGACACCTCGTACTGCTCGCGGCGGCGCAGGTTTATCTGACGGACGGCGTCAAGCTCTCGCTCCAGCCGCTTTCTGCGCGGCAATTCGAAAAGCAGGAACATCGCAAGCACGCAGCAGCACACGTTATACGCATGCAGCATGCCCACGGCAAGCCTGTTCGCTTCCGCGGGTATGGCGTAGGTCACTATGGAACTGAATATCACGTCTATCAGCACTATCGCCGTGACGAGCGCGAGCATGGATATCCTCGTCAGCCCGAACGCCTTTTTACGCCTTTCACCCGAGCAGAACAGCATATACGCGCCCCAGTAGGTCATGCCGTACAGCCATGCGTACAGCGTGAGGGTGAACCAGTTGCCGTCGAACGATACCGCCCCGCTGCCGTAAAAATCGGAGGACAACGCGCCGTTCAGTCCCATTGCGACGTTGAGCAGTTCAAAAAGCTCCTGCGCCGTATGCTGAACGGTGTAGCCCGCTATCGCGCAGAACACGATGTTTTTTACGGACTCTCTGTATGCGAATTTCAGAGCGACCGCACTCACCGCGAAAATGGACAGAAACATCACCGCGCAGTACGCGGCATTGTATATCACGGGGAACGCGAACGACACTCCGACGGTCACGAGCGCGCCGACCGCACAGCGTAGCGCAAAAAACCGCCTGCGTTCCAGCCCGTGCGAAAACAGCGCCTCCGCCACAAGCAGTTGGAGCGCGAACAGCGGACGATACCAGAACATGAATTGCGACGTGATCTCCGTCATACGGAACTGCCCCCGTAATATGCGGCGATAGCGGCTAAAAGCTCCTTTCGCTTGGGGTGACTCACCTGTAACTCGTCCCCGCCCACGTCTACCGTGAACTCGCGCACGGCAGTAACGTATCGGAGATTTACCAGATAACAGCGGCTGCACTTGAAAAATCCCGCGCCGCCGAGCGCGTTTTCCGCGTCTTTGAGCTGACCGTACGCCTCTACCTCGTCTCCCGTGCCCAGATGATAAATGAGCTTGTGATTGTATACCTCGACATAGCTGATCTTCTTCGCGCCCAGCCTTATAGTGCTTCCCGCCGTCTGCACCATGACGCTCACGTCCGTCATGCGCGAGGCGCGCTCTCTCGCCCGCATGAGTGCGAGCGAAAGTTCGTCGTACGACACGGGTTTGACTATAAAGTCCAGCGCGTCCACCTTATATCCCTTTGACGCGAGTTGCGCCATGTCCGTAACGAAAACGAGCGCGGCGTCTCCGTCCATCTTCCTCAGTCTTTCCGCCGCCTGCATGCCGTCCATCATTGGCAGACGTATATCCATGAACACGAGGTCATAGCGGGAAGAATAGTTTTCGAGAAAAGCCTCGGCATTGTCGAAACGCCGAAGCGTATATTTCTCTTTCGCTCCGTCCATGAATCTCTTTATGCCGTCCGCAAGCGCCTGCGCCTCGGCATCGTTGTCTTCCACTATCGCTATGTTCGTCATACGTCCCCTTTTGCGGGAGAGCTGCCCCCGCCGCTTGTAAAAGCGTAACACAGTTTATGCGTTTTGTCAATAGCATTGCAAAAAATGCGGCGGAGCGGTGCCCCCGACGCACTTTTGTCGCCGCGACCGTCTGCGCCGCGCGAGAATAAGCACAAAACGAACGACGCACTTATACCCGCGCGGCGAAAAAAAATGTGCTCTTACGGCGGCTTTGCGCGTATGGTGCATGGCTCGCCCGCTCCGCGACTAACGCTGTTTCTTCTTGCCGCTCCCGCCCGCTTCGCGTTCGAGCTTTTTAAGCTCCGCTATCCTGTCGCGCAGTTTTATCGCCGTTTCAAAGTCGAGAGCCGCGGACGCGGCCTTCATCAGACCCTGCAAGGACTCTATCTGCTTGCCTATGTCGCCCTCGCGCACCTCTCCCGTCGCCTTCGTCGTTATCTCTATGGTGTTGGTTATCTTCTTGACTATCGTGCGCGGCGTGATGTTGTGCGCCTTGTTATACGCCGTCTGCTTTTCGCGGCGGCGATCCGTCTCTTTTATCGCGCGCTCCATGGATCCCGTCATAACGTCGGCGTACATTATCACCTTGCTCTCCGCATTACGCGCGGCGCGGCCTATCGTCTGTATCAGCGACGACTCACTGCGCAAAAAGCCCTCTTTGTCCGCGTCGAGAATGGCGACGAGCTTTACCTCGGGCATATCCAAGCCCTCGCGCAGGAGGTTTATACCCACAATCACGTCGAAATCGCCGCGGCGAAGTCCCATGATTATCTCCATACGCTCCATTGTGCCTATATCCGAATGGAGATAGCGCACCTTCTGCCCCTGCTCGGCGAGAAACTCCGTCAGGCTCTCCGCCATTTTTTTGGTGAGAGTGGTAACGAGCACCCTCCCGTCCGAGCTAACGCACTTCTTTATCTCGCCTAAAAGATCGTCTATCTGTCCCTTTACGGGGCGCACCTCTATGGGCGGATCGACGAGACCCGTCGGGCGTATCACCTGCTCGGCGACGTTGTCCGCCATTTCAAGCTCGTACTGCCCCGGAGTCGCGCTGACGTACACCACCTGCGTTATACGCTCGTTGAACTCCTCGAAATTGAGCGGTCTGTTGTCAAACGCCGCGGGCAGTCGGAAGCCGTAATCCACGAGATTGGTCTTTCTCGCCCTGTCGCCGTTGTACATGGCGCGCAGCTGCGGCAGACTCATGTGACTCTCGTCTATGAACATTATGAAGTCGTCGGGGAAATAGTCGAGAAGAGTGTACGGCGGCTGACCGGGCGCGCGCCCGTCGAAGTACCGCGAGTAGTTCTCTATCCCCGAACAGTACCCTATCTCGCGCATCATGTCCATGTCGTAATTGGTGCGCTGACGTATGCGGTACGCCTCTATCTGCTTGCCCTGCGCCTCGAAGAACTTTACCCGCTCTTCAAGATCCGCGGATATGTTCTGCAAAGCGGTCTTCATCCTGCCGCTCTCTACCGCATAGTGCGACGCGGGGAATATCGCGGCGTGTTTGAGCCGCGCGAGCACCCTGCCCGTCATCGCCTCTATCTCGCTGACCTGCTCTATCTCGTCGCCGAAAAACTCCACTCTCACCGCGCGTTCGGAGCTGGATGCGGGGAAAATATCCACGGTATCGCCCTTGACGCGGAAATTGGTTCGCTCGAAATCGGTGTCCGAACGGGTGTAGTTTATCTCCACGAGCCGCCTGATAAGGTCGTCCCTGTCCATGTTCTGCCCCGGACGCAGAGATATGCTCATGCGGTAGTACTCCTCGGGCGCGCCTAAGCCGTATATGCACGATACGCTCGCAACGACTATCGTATCCCTGCGCTCCGCAAGACTGCACGTCGCCGAGTGACGCAGTTTATCCAGCTCGTCGTTTATGGCAAGGTCCTTTTCTATATACGTGTCCGTCGGAACGATGTACGCCTCGGGCTGAAAGTAGTCGTAATAGGAAACGAAATATTCCACGCGGTTATGCGGAAAAAGCTCGCGGAACTCGTTGCAAAGCTGCCCCACAAGCGTTTTGTTGTGCGCGAGAACGAGAGTAGGTCTGTTTACCCGCTCTATGATCTTTGCCATGGTATACGTCTTGCCGCTGCCCGTCACGCCGAGAAGCACCTGATGCCGCAAGCCGTTCTCTATACCTTCCGCTATACTGTCTATCGCCGCAGGCTGATCGCCCGTCGGCTTATAAGGTGATACTACTTCAAACCTGTCCATTCAAGCCTCCGTCGCCCTTGTCGCCCGTGTCATCGCCATGATCGCCGCTATCCGCGCCCGACCGTCCGACTCCGCCGCTATCAGCTGTCCCGTCGCATAGCCCGCCGCCGTCGCCGTGACTACTGCCGCCATGCCCGCCGCTCGCCATGCCCGCCGTTTGCGTCCCGAGCATTTCTCCCTTTGCGGCGCATTCGCGCGAGACGCGCTTTTCCTTTACCATGTGGTATATCCAGTTTATCGCCGCGCCCGCAATGACTATCGCATACCCTGCGAAACTGAGCGCGACGGGTCTTTCGCCGAGGAATATCCCGCCGAGAACGGCGGCGAATATCACTATCGAATAGTCGAATACGGATATCTCCTTTGCGGGAGCATATGTGTATGCACGGGTTATGAATATCTGTCCGCCCGCTGCCGCCGCGCCCGCCGCGAGAAGATAGCCCGTCTGCGCCCACGTCATGTGCTTGTACTGCACTATCATGAAGGGCAGTATCACCAGACATGAGAACACGGAAAAGAAAAACACTATGAGATTGCGCGACGCTCCGCCCTCTCCCGCTTTGCGCACGAACGTGTACGCAAGACCCGCGCTCATGCCGCCCAGCACTCCGCCGACGGCGGGCAATACTTCCGCGGACATCGACGGTCGCACCACGAACACCGCTCCCGCAAACGCCACGAGTACCGCCAGCCACTCGAATTTGGCGGGCTTTTC
>DXHT01000001.1 GCA_019113265.1 Bacillota bacterium
ATAACTTTTTCCTTTAACATAGTATTCTCGTAGACAACAACGCTCTTCTATGGTAAAATGTTTATAGTTCATACAGATCTCCTCTGGTGTAAATGGTTTTGCAACTCTATTTTACCACAGATTTGTATGAACTCCTTTTTTTCTCTCTACTGTTGCACTTAATAGTATAATTCACCCTTAATCAAAAAACGCGGGACTTTCAGCCCCGCGTTTGTCATGCGACGGATCTGCGGATCACTCCGCTTCGATAAAGTTTATTTCCGTTTTTCCCGATACGTCGGTGATCTCGATGACCGTACGCTTGCCGACGGGGTAGCCTATCGAGCCCGGGTTAAGGCAACGCACGCCGTCTATCGTTTCGTCGGCGACTTTGTGCGTGTGGCCGTACAGCGCGACGGAGCAGCCGAGTTCTGCGGCGCGGCGGGCGAGGGCGGTACGGTTGCCGCGAACTCCTATCGTGTGCCCGTGACAGCAGAACACGCGCAGTCCGCATATTTCCGCAACGCGCGTTTCGGGCAGGTAAGAGAATATGTCGTTATTGCCCTTTACGGCGAGAACGTCCGCATTTATGTATGGGCGAACTGCGTCTATGTCGCTCGCTCCGTCACCGAGGTGAACGAGAAGATCGAAATTACCGACGGCGGTCAGCGTGTCGAGCAGTTTTTTTCTGCTGCCGTGAGTGTCCGAAAGTACAATAGCCCTCATTTTTCTTCATCCTTTCCGTAAATTTCGGCAAGTCTCGCGCCGAGGAGCGCGACGGCGCGGCCTCGGTGCGACACGGCGTCCTTTTCGGCGGGAGTGGCGTCGCCGAACGGTTTGCCGAGGTCGTCGCTGAAAAACACGGGATCGTAGCCGAAGCCGTTTTCTCCCGTTTCCTTGAAAAGTATCCTGCCTTTGCACTCTCCTCGGACGACGAATTCGCGTTTACCGTCGAAGAAGGCTATGCAGCAGACGAAACGGGCGGTGCGGTCGCTTTCGGGAGTTTCGGAGAGCGCGGCGAGGAGCTTTGCGTTTCGGGCTTTTGCATTTTCCGCGTACCGTGAGGAGTAGACTCCCGGCGCGCCGCCGAGAGCGTCTACGCACAGTCCCGAATCGTCGCCGAAAGAGGGCAGTCCGCTTGCATTGAATGCGGCTTTTGCTTTTATAACGGCGTTGGCCTCGAAAGAGCCGCCGTTTTCCTCGGGTTCGACGCCGCCGTCGAAATCCGAAACGGGATGTATGCGGTACTTTTTGCCGAGCATGTACGCAAATTCCGCGAGTTTACCTTTGTTGTGAGTTGCAGCTACAAGATCGATCATACTCCGATTATATCACGGGCGTGGCGGATTTTGCAATCGTTTGACGATAATTCTATCACGGAGTAATTATAAAATGGGTATTGCAAAGCGGGTGAATATATGTTATAATATGTTTGACAAACGTCAAAAGGAGGGATCATGGAGTATAAGATGAAGCTGACCGACGAGCAGAAATCAATTCTGGACGGTAGCCGCGGCGAAACGATGGCAAAAGTCATGAAGACCGTCGTGATGTTCGGCGACATATTCGGAGCGGAAAAACTCGTCCCCGTCACGCACAAAGACGGACACTTGGTGACGAGTTTTGGTATTGCGCTCATGAAGCCGTTGTTTTCCACAATGGACAAGCTGATCGACGCGGGCATAACGACGCAGGGCAAGTTCACGGTAGACCCGCGCCCGCTCGATTACGCTAACGTAAAGTGCAATCTTCTCGAAAAGATAGCCTTTCACATAATGTACAAAAAGCAGTCGGACTACGAGGCGCAACTCCTGAAAGTGGGTCTGCGCGACTCCGACTCTTTCACGTGCACCTGCTATCTCGACGAAGTGGGAAACATTCCGAACAAGGGTGACGTTCTGAGCTGGGCGGAGAGCAGCGCGGTGGTATACGCCAATTCGGTACTCGGCGCGAGGTGCAACCGCAACAGCGGCATGCTCGATCTTTTCGGCTCGATAGTGGGCTATGTCCCGTACTTCGGACTGGTCACGGACGAGGGCAGAAAAGCCAAATGGCGCGTCGTGGTAAAGACGACGAAAAAGCCGGAAGCGCAGGTGCTCGGCAGCGCGATAGGCATGAAAGTCATGGAGGACGTGCCGTACGTCACGGGGCTGGACAAGTTCCTCGGCACCGAGCTGACGGACGACGTAAAAGCGTACTTAAAGGACTTCGGCGCGGCGACGGCGAGCAACGGCGCGGTGGGACTGTACCATATAGACAAGCTCACGCCCGAGGCGGTCGAGCAGGGCGAGAGCCTTATACTGCCGGACGCGCAAGAGTACGTCATAGACGACGAAGAGCTTGAACGCGTCTATAAGTCATATCCCGTCATGTGGAAAGACCCTTCCGCGAAGGCGGGGCTGTGCTTTATAGGTTGCCCTCATTTAAGTTATAAACAGTTGTGCGACTGGACGGACGCGATAGACGACGCGCTCGGCGCGGCAGGACGGAAGAAAGTCGCCGTCCGCACGATAATGACGACGAGTCCGCAGGTAAAGAAGAAGTTCGCGGAAACTGGATACTATTCGCGGCTCATGCGTGCGGGAGTAAAGCTGACGAGCATATGTCCGCTCATGTATACCAACAACCCCATGACAAAAGGACGTGCGATAGTTACCAACAGCAACAAACTGCGCACGTATTCCGTTGCGCGGTACTATAAGGATGCGGAAATACTCGACATTCTCGCAGGCAGGGAGGTGAAATGATGAAGGAGTTCAAAGGCAGAGTGCTTGCGGGCGGCGAGTGGAAGGGCGAAGCGGTGGTCTCGCATCAGGGCGTGAACACGCTTGCGACGTTCCAGAAGAGCGCGCTCAAAAACGCGAAACGGGTGATAGTTTCCGATCAGAACAATGCGGACATATTCGGACTCGATATAACGGGCAAGGCGCTCTGTCTGCCCATAACGATAGGTTCGACGACGGGCGGACTCGTCATACAGACGGTGTGCGCTATGAAGATAGCGCCTGCGGCGTTCCTGTTTTCCGAGCATATAGACAGTCTTGCGGCGAGCGGCATAGTGCTTGCGCGCGTGTGGGAGAACAGCGACGTCATTGCCATAGACATGCTGGGCGACGAGTTTTTGCAAACGGTAAAGACGGGGGACACCGTCACCGTAAAGGCGGACGGCACCGTCATCGTAGAGTAAACGACTCTATTTTGCACGAGAGGCGGGTGCGGCTTTTCCCGAACGGATTGCCGCGCCCGTTTGTCATGCGCCTTTCAGGCTTTGCCGCATAATAAGTGCGGGCGCAAGTAAATACTAACGAACGTGAGAGCCATAGTACTTGCGGGCGGTTACGGAAAGAGGATAATGCCGCTGACGCACTATAAATGCAAACCGATGCTGCCCGTCGCAAACAGACCCGCGATAGACTATACCGTGTCCAGACTGCGCGCCGCGGGCGTACGCGACATAACTTTTGCGCTCGGCTACCGCCCGCGCGACGTGGTGGAGTTTACGGAGGGATATGCGGACATACGCGCCGAATACTCGGTCGAGGACGAACCGCTCGGCACTGCGGGAGCGGTGCGGGCGGCGGCGAGAGAGCGCGACGGAGATTTTATCGTGTGCTCGGCGGATACGCTTTCGGACTCGGATATAGGCGGTCTTATCGAGGCGCACGAGCGCGGCGGCGGGATGGTGACGATAGAAACGACGGAGGTGAGCGATCTCGGCGCGTACGGCGAAGTGATAAGCGAGGACGGCGTGGTAAGAGCCGTGCGCGAAAAACTGCCCGAGAACGTCGGTCGGCGGGGAACGGCGAGTACGGGAACGTATATAGTAAGCGCACGCGCGCTGGCGTACGTTCCCGAAAACGTGCCATTCGACTTTGCGCGGGAGTTGTTTCCCTATCTTCTGAGGCTGGGCAAGCGCATATGCGAACATCGCACTGCGGGGTACTGGCGGGATATGGGGAGTCTGACAGACTACTTCGCCGCCAATTACGAAATGCGGGAGGGCGCGCCCTTTCCCGCGGCAAAGCACATTTTCCGCTGCCATTCGCGCCCGAAGGGGAGCGATCTCGTCGCGGACGGAGCGATCGTGCTCGGCCTGACGCACAACTGTATAATAGGCGAGGACGCCGTTATAGAGAGCGGAGCGCGGCTTGAGTCGTGCATAGTCCTGCCGGGAGAGCGCGTTACGGGGCGCATGTGCAACTGCGTCATAGGGCGGGATTTTGCGGCGGATCCGCTTCTTGACGGCGTAAATTTGCGTAATGTGGATAATTCGTCAAATATTTTTCATCTTTTCGCGTCAATAAACTTGTAATTTCAAAGGCGGTAATGTATAATATTTTCCGGAACATACGAGGCGAGGGCGTAGCCTGTCGCCTCAAACGATATTACAATTAAATCCGGAGGATATCATTGCATAGACCGAATACCGATTCGCCTGCGCTCAAGGTGATTTTTTTGGGCGGCGTCGGAGAGATCGGCAAGAATATGACCGCGCTTGAATTCGGAGGAGATATCATAGTTATCGACAGCGGATCGTGTTTTCCCAATGTCGATATGCCGGGAATAGACCTCGTTATTCCCGATACGACTTATCTTCTTGCGAACAAGGATCGTGTGCGCGGCATCGTGCTCACTCACGGGCACGAGGACCATATAGGCGCTCTCCCTTACGTTCTTAAAGACCTTAACGTGCCCGTTTACGGCACGAAAATAACCCTCGCCCTCGTGGACGCGAAACTGCGCGAACAGAAGGTGGAAAACGTCAGGCTGAACATCGTAAAGCCCGGAAGCACGGTGCAGTTCGGCTGTTTTAAGGTGGAGTTCGTAAACGTGTCGCACTCCATTGCGGGAAGCTGCGCTCTTTCGATAACGACGCCCGTCGGAACGGTATTCCACACGGGCGATTTCAAGGTGGACTTTACGCCCATAGACGGCAACGTCATAGACCTTCAACGCATAGCCGAGATAGGCAACAGGGGCGTACTGCTCCTTCTTTGCGAAAGCACCAACATAGAGCGCAAAGGCTCGTCCATGAGCGAGGCGACGGTTGGCGCGTCGTTCGACGGCATATTCGCGGACAATCCCGAACGCCGCATAATAATAGCGACGTTCGCGTCCAACATACACCGCTTGCAGCAGATAATAGATCTTGCGGTAAAATATAAGCGCAAAGTCGCGTTTTGCGGTCGCAGTATGATAAACATAGCGGCAGCGGCGGCGAAAATAGGCGAACTGCGCTATTCGGACGATCTCGTCGTTGATATCGACAAAATAAAGAATATAGACGACAAAAACCTCGTCATCATTTCGACGGGCAGTCAGGGCGAGCCCATGAGCGCGCTCACCCGCATGGCGAGCGACGAAATGAGCAAGGTGCGTCTCGGATATAACGATACCGTGATTATTTCCGCGTCTCCCATACCGGGCAACGAGCGGATGGTTTACAACGTCATAAACAATCTTTATCGTCACGGTTGCAAGGTCATATACGAGTCCCTGGCAGAAGTGCACGTTTCGGGTCACGCCTATCAGGAAGAGCTGAAACTCATGCACGCACTGCTCAAACCTAAGTTTTTCATGCCCGTTCACGGCGAGCACCGTCATCAGAAAAAGCATGCGGAGCTTGCCATGCGCATAGGTATGCCGTCGTCCTCCATAATCGTCCCCGATATAGGCAATCAGATACTTGTGACGCGCCGCGCGATGAAAGCGGGTGACAACGTGCCTGCGGGCGCGGTGCTCGTGGACGGCCTGGGCGTGGGCGACGTGGGCAGCACCGTTCTGCGCGACAGAAAGCATCTTGCCGAAGAGGGACTGTTCGTCATCGTCATAGGCATGGACAGAGAAGAGGGCAAGATACTTAGCGTAGACGTGATAAGCCGCGGCTTTGTGTATGCCGAAAACGCGGAAGGGCTTATGGAAGAGGCTAAAAAACTCGTTCTGCGCGTCAGCGCGAAGTCCGACCTTAAAGAGATAGAGGATCTGACGGTGTATAAGAACATGATCCGCCGTGAGATGAAGAGTTTCCTTTACAAGGAGACTCGCCGCAGTCCGATGATACTTCCGATAGTGACGGAAAGCTGACCGACGCATGAGTTATTACGAGTACGGAAAGACGGAAAGATACCTGCTCTCGCTGTTGCCGCGTTCGGTAATGCCCGAACTCGAAGACGTGCGCGAGGACGCTGATCGCCTGGGCGTGCCCGTCATAAGCGAAACGGGCGCGCAACTATTGCGCGTTGCGACCATGCTCGCCGCGCCGTCCCGTATACTCGAAATAGGCACGGGAACGGGTTACAGCGGACTGGTCATGTTGCAATCGTCCCGCGCGAAACTTTATACGATAGATTTCGATGCGGAGGCAGTGGAGAGGGCGCGCGTCAACTTCCGCGCGCACGGTTGCGCCCGCCGCGTCGAAATTTTCGAGGGCGACGCGTCCGAGGTCATACCCATGATAGAGGGCAAGTTCGGAATGATATTCTTAGACGGCCCGAAAGGCAGGTACTACGAATTTCTGCCATACCTTATAAATCTCCTTACCCGCGGCGGAGTATTGCTTTGCGACAACGTGCTGTACTCGGGGCGCATGAGCGGGGTAAAGGACGTGCCGCCTAAAAAGCGCACGATATACGAGCGACTCGAACTGTTTATGAAAGCGGTCAATTCCGATCCGAGGCTTGTTACGTCCGTACTGCCTGTCGGTGACGGTATGAGCCTTTCGGTAAAGGTGAGCGAATGAAAAAACCGGAGCTTCTCGCACCCGCGGGCAATATGAATAAACTGCTGACCGCCGTCCATTTCGGAGCGGACGCGGTGTACGCCGCGGCGAGCGAGTACGGACTGCGCGCGTATGCGGGCAACTTCACGCTCGACGAGCTTAAACGCGTCGCGGATATGCTCCATGCGCAGTCTAAGAAACTATACGTCACGGTGAACGCGTATATGAACGAGAGCGATATCGGCGGTCTGCCCGCGTTTGCCGAGCGGCTGGGCGAAACGGGCGCGGACGGCGCGCTCGTAAGCGATTCGGGAGCGTTCGCTGTACTGTCGAAATGCGCTCCGCGTCTGCCGTTGCACGTCAGTACACAGGCGAACGTGACCAATTCCGAAGCGGCGAAAGTGTGGGCGGACATGGGCGCGAGCCGCATAGTGCTTGCGCGCGAGACGCGGCTCAGCGAGATCCCCGCGATAAAGCGGGCGGCGGGCGTGGAGATAGAGGCGTTCGTGCACGGCGCGATGTGCGTCGCGTACTCGGGACGCTGTCTGCTGTCGGCATACTTTACGGGAAGATCGGGCAATCGCGGAGCATGTACGCAGAGCTGCCGCTGGGAGTACGGGCTCGTCGAGCCGACGCGCGGCGAAACGCTGGGAATATCCGAGGACGAGCGGGGAACATACATACTTTCGAGCAAAGACCTCTGTATGATAAAGCACCTTAAAGAGCTTGCTGACGCGGGCGTGGACTCGTTCAAGATAGAAGGGCGGATGAAGAGCGAATATTACGTCGCAGGTACGGTGAACGCGTACCGCAGGGCGATCGACGACATGATCGCGGGGCGGCCGTTCGACGAGAGACTGGAAGCGGAAACGGAAAAGATCTCTCACCGCGGCTACTCGACGGGCTTTTATTTCGGCGGAAAAGGAGAAACGGGAGAGCCTAAGCCGCAATCGGGCAGCGAGTTCATAGCCGTCTCTGCCGAGGACGGCGATGGGGAAGCGACGGTGGAGATGCGCAGCCGTTTTGCCGTGGGCGACGTGCTGGAAGTGCTTTCGCCGTACGACTCGTTCGGGCATTCGTTCACCGTGGAAAAGATAACCGATCCGGACGGTAAAAGCGTGGACGTTGCGGACAAGGTGCAGCAACTCGTGCGCATCAACTGCGACGTGCCCATACATAAATACGATATACTGAGGAGAAACCGTAGCTTAACGGCGCGGGCATGATGGAAAGATCTCACCAGGGAAGAAACGCGATATGTATTTTCTGTCTACATTTATCAGCATAGCGGTACTGCTCGTACTGCTCATACCGGGCTATATGCTCCGTAAGTTGAAGCTCGTCAGTAACGCGGCGGCGAAGGACCTTTCGGGACTTCTGCTGTATATAGGATTGCCCGCGCTCGTTTTCTATTGCATGATGGGCGTGGATATACGCCATGTGTCCTGGCAGGAGATTGTGCTGTGTCTGCTTATAACGGTCATAGTTCATCTCATAGGCTACATAGCGATAAAGCTGATACTCATTCGTCGCCCCAAAAGCGGAGCGAAGTCGGCGGCGTCCTTTTCCGCGATATTCTCCAACTGCGGATTCCTCGGGATACCGCTTTCGGAAATAGCCGTCAAATACTGCGAAGTTTTCGCGGGAACGATGGACGAGTCGCTCAGCCGCATGCGTCTGTACGTCACGCTGTTCAACGTGGTGTTCAACCTGCTGAACTGGACTCTCGGCGTCGCGCTGTACGGAGCCGCGGAAAAGAAGAGCGTTATGATAAGAAAGGCGATTCTCAACCCTTGCACGCTGGCGTTCATCGTCGCGTTGCCCTTTACGCTTACGGGTCTGTCGCTGCTTCAACCGATAAACGTCGGCGGAATGGAGATAGGTCAGATCGCCGATCTTATAACATACCTCTATAACATCTGCGTGCCCGTGTCCATGTGCATACTCGGCATACGCCTTGCGGACATGAAGATAAAGCGCATGTTCGTAAGCGGGTATATGTACGCGTCTCTCGGCGTAAAAATGGTAATAGTGCCGGCGATAATATGCGTCGGATGTCTTGTGCTTCACCGCTTATTCGGTATGAGCGGGGAACTCGCGCTCGGCATGGTCGTAATGGCGGTAACGCCTACCGCGACTACCGCGCTTGCGTTCGCGGAGCGGTTCAACGGAGATACCGCGGTGGCGGGCGAGTGTATAATGTCGTCCACGGTAGTCGCGCTCGTTATCGTTCCCGCGTTCCTGATGCTGACCGCCAGCTTTTTGTGACGCCGCCAAAATCGTTTACAAACGCGGCGCAGTCTGTTATAATCGGGTAAGAACGACATGAAAGAAAACTCGGTAAAAAACTTTTTTCTGAACGTGCTTAAAGGCGCGCTTATGGGCATCGCGCTCATTATTCCCGGCTTTTCGGGGGGAACGGTAGCGGTCGTTCTCGGCATTTACTACGGGCTCGTAAGCGCGGTGTCGGGACTGTTCCGCCACTTTTCCAAGAACTTTCTGTATCTGCTCCCGTTTGCCATAGGCATGGTGCTTGCCGTCGTCGCGCTCATCGTTCCGATAAGCGCGGCGCTCGAATATCTGCCTTTGCCGACGATATGTCTGTTTGTCGGACTGATGCTGGGCGGAGTGCCTCCCATTGCGGCGGAGGCGGGCAAGCCTAATAAGTTCGCATACGTCGCGGCTTTTATAATAGCGTGCGCCGTCGCCGTAGGGCTGTGTTTCATACCCGCGCTCGGCGATGCGGACAGGTCGGCGTCTCCCACGGCGGGAACGTACTTTTCGCTTCTCGGCGTGGGCTTTACGGGAGCGTGCGGCTTTGTCGTTCCGGGGATATCCGGCTCCATGATACTCATGGTGCTCGGGTATTACAACTACATACTCGGCGCGGGCAGGGAACTGCTCTCGCTGACGAACGTCGGAACGAACATACTGATAATACTCGTGTTTGCAGTGGGAGTTATCATAGGATTTTTCGTCATATCCATGATAATGAAAGCACTGCTGACGAGGTACAAGCGCGGGACTTACTACGCGATACTCGGGTTTATCGCGGGTTCGGTGTTCACGCTGTTCTATCAGCAGGCGGACTCGCTCATAAATCACTCGCTTAACGTTCCTCTTCAAGCGGTGCTTGCGGGGTTGCTGTTTCTTGTCGGAGCGGGCGCGTCGGGTCTGTTCTGCGTCTATGCGGAGCGCAAAAAGCGCAAAGATGAAGCGTTAAAAGAGGACGGAGGAGAAAATAAAGCGTAATGCCGCGCGAAATATGACGTTTAATGTTGACTAACGGCGGATAAATGTGGTAAACTAATTACGCTAAACGCGCCCGTCGTCGGAGTTGCCGACAGGCGTAACAAGGTTGTAATGATATGGGTAAACCGTTTTATTATCTCAGCAAATGTCTGTACAGTCTGGGTCGGCCGTTATATCCGACCAAGGTCATAGGCAGGGAAAATATAATAAAGAAGGGGAAGTGCATATACGCGTGCAATCATCTTTCCGCCGTGGATATACCGCTGACTCAGGTGCATATACCCGGGTACAGAAGATACATCGGAAAGGTGGACTTTACCGAGCATAAGCTGTCCAAGTTCCTCCTCGGAAAGTTCGGCGTTATATTCATAGACAGGGATCGCCCCGCGCTGTCTACCATGCGCGAGATATTCAAGGTGCTTGACAACGGGCAGATCCTGATATTTCCCGAGGGTACGCGCAACAAGGGCGACGCGAACGAAATGGGCGAGCTTAAAACGGGACTCGCGCTGTTTGCGGCAAAGAGCGGCGCGCCCGTCGTTCCCGTACTGCTGTACCGTCGTCCCAAGGCTTTCCGCAAGAACTACATGTATATAGGCAAGCCGATAGACATCATAGATAAAAAGGGGCGTATGCCGAGCGCGGCGGATGCGGAAGCGATAACCGCGCGCTACGCGTACGAGTTTGCAAAATTGCGCATTCTTCTGCGCGACTATGTGGAAAACAAAAGGTGGAAAAAGAAGAACAAACTCAAAGAGGGGGAGAAACCGCCCGCCCTTATAGCGTTCGAGGCGCAGAACGAAATGCCTGCGCTCACGGCTGCGGGAGAACAGTAAGAATATGATGAAGATCATAGTGGACGTATTCAGCGGCGACGATCCGAAAGCTCTGATACGCGGAACGGCGGCTGCCGTCAACGTATATCCCGACGTGCATTTCATAATGCCGGGAGATCCGACCTGTCTCGAACGCGAGCTTGCGGAGTGCGATTACGACAGATCCCGTCTCGAAATTCTCCCCGCAAGCGAGATAATAGGTAACGACGAATCCCCGACTATGGCGATACGTCAGAAGCGCGATTCCTCTCTCGTGCGCGGAGCGGCACTTCTGCGCTCCGATCCCGAAGTGGGCGGAATGATAAGCGCGGGCAGTACGGGCGCGATACTGTGTTGCGGAATATTCGTCGTAGGGAGATTGCGCGGCATAGATCGTCCCGCTCTCGCTCCCGTTCTTCCGACGGTAAACGGCGGCAACGTGTGCCTTATAGACTGCGGAGCGAACGCGGACTGCCGTAGCGAATATCTCGCACAGTTCGCCCTTCTCGGGACGAGCCTCATGCGGACGCTGTGTAAGGTGGACGATCCCAGAGTCGCTCTCGTAAATGTAGGCGTAGAGGGTCATAAGGGCAATATGCTCACGTCGCAGACGGCGGCGCTCCTCTCGGAAATGCCCGTAAATTTCGTGGGCAACATGGAAGCGCGCGACGCGCTCAGCGGCAAATACGACGTGCTCGTATGCGACGGGTTCGTGGGTAACGTCCTGCTTAAAAGCATAGAGGGAACGGCGGCGAACGTGGCGAGCGAAATGGCGGAGATACTGCGCCGCAAAATGCCGGGAGGCGCGGCGGAAGAACTGATCGCGGAAGCGGCGCACGAAGTCATGCGCAATTACGACTACAACTCATACGGCGGAGCGTACCTGCTCGGTTGCCGCAAGCCGATAGAGAAGATACACGGCGCGTCGAACGAGCGCACCATTCCGTACGCTGTGGGGCAGATGCGTTCTATGATACTCGCGGGTCTGACAGAGAGCATAGCGTCTCAGCTGGAAGAGATGTCGCGCGGGCACGGCGAGACGCGCTGATGCGGCACGCATTGTCACAAAACCGAATATAATGGTGAGTATACCCGACGATCGTTAGGTTACTCACTATTTTAATTCTCGTTTAACATTTTCGGCTATACTGAAAACAGTTAGGTAACTCACGGATTGAGTGCGGCGGTATACGGAAATGGATAAACAAATTCTTTTGGAAGAGAGAAGACTGCACAATCTGATTTTCAGACGGTTGCAGCGAATGAGCGGCAGCAGGGGCGGGCGCGGTTACAGGTTGCAAGGGATGATAATCGCGTATCTTTGCGAAAGGCCTGACGAGCGTATATGTCAGAAAGATCTCGAAGCGGAGTTTTTCGTTCGCGGGTCCACTATGGCGGAAGCGCTCAATCAGCTCGAAGCCGCGGGATACATCGAACGGCGTACGTCGGATGATGACAGGCGGCTTAAAATAGTGAGGCCGACGCTTAAAGCGACGGAGGCTTATGCGGGCATGGAAGATCATATCCGCACAATGGAAGAATCTCTTACGAGGGGAGTAGACCCGCGGGATCTTGCGGTTTACTTTGAAGTGGTGGATAAGATCTGCAACAATTTGGAGGCTGAATAATGATAGGGAAACTGGCAAAGAGCGTCAGAGAATACAAATTGCCGAGCATACTTTCGGTGGTGTTCGTTGCGCTCGAAGTCGTGCTGGAAGTGTTCCTGCCGTTCATATGTTCCGACCTGCTCAACTTCATAGAGGGAGTAAACGGCGTCGGAGCGGACGGCATAGAAACGAGAGTGCATCGATTTACGGTATTCGGAATAGACACGGGCGCGTCCGTGAGCGGCGCTCTCGATTCCGGAGCGATAGGCTATATTTTTGCGTATGCCGGTATACTTATCGTCATGGCGGCGCTGTCGCTGACGTGCGGACTGCTGTCCGGCATGTTCTGCGCGCGTGCGAGCGCGGGTTTTGCGAAAAACCTGCGCAAGGATCTGTATTACAAGATACAGAACTTCTCCTTCGAGAACATAGACTCGTTCTCCACGTCCTCGCTCGTCACCCGTCTTACGACGGACGTCACCAACGTACAGAACGCGTACATGATGATAATCAGGATAGCGGTGAGAAGCCCGCTCATGTTCATTGCCGCGCTCGTCATGGCATTCACGAAGAACTGGTTCCTCGCGCTTATATTCCTTGCCGCTGCGCTCGTGCTTCTCGGCGCGATGGCGCTTATTCCCAAGCGCGCTATGCCCATATTCAACCGCGTGTTCAAGAAGTACGATAAGATGAACCTGCGCATACAGGAAAACGTACACGCGGCGCGCGCCGTAAAGGCATTCGTGCGCGAGGATTACGAAATAAAGAAGTTCGACGATTCCGCGACGGACGTCCGCAAGGACTTCACCAAGGCGGAGACGCTGCTCGCGCTGACCAACCCCATAGTGTACTTTATAATGTTCGTGCTCATTCTGACGACGTGTACGCTTTGCACGGTGTTCATCGTGAACGGGCAGAACGACCCGACGTATCAGACGCTGGGCGGAAGACTCAATCTCGGCGATCTGTCCGCGCTCGTTCAGTACGCGATAATGATACTGATGAGTATGATAATGCTCGTCATGGTGCTCGTCATGATCGTTATGGCGGCAGAGTCCGCCCGCCGTATCGTGACGGTGCTTGGGACGGAGAGTACTCTCGAATCTCCCGAAAACGGTCTGACGGAAGTGGCGGACGGTTCGATAGAGTTCGATAACGTGGACTTCTCCTATGCGGGCGACGACGAAAAGTGCGCGCTTACGGGCGCGGACCTTAAAATAGCGTCGGGCGAAACGATAGGCGTTCTCGGCGGAACGGGTTCGGGCAAGACGACGCTCGTTCAGCTCATACCCCGTCTTTACGACGTCACCGAAGGTTCGGTGAAAGTGGGCGGGCGCGACGTGCGCGAATACGACCTCGAATGTCTGCGTAAGAACATAGCTATGGTCTTGCAGAAAAACGTGCTGTTCTCGGGCACGATAAAGGAGAACATCCGCTGGGGCAAGCAGGACGCGACGGACGAAGAGATAGTCGCGGCGTGCAAGCTCGCGCAGGCGGACGAATTCATTTCGCAGATGCCCGACGGATACGACACCTATATAGAGCAGGGCGGTACGAACGTTTCGGGCGGACAGCGGCAGAGACTGTGTATAGCGCGTGCGCTCATAGCCGATCCGAAGATAATAATATTCGACGACTCGACTAGCGCGGTGGACACCAAGACGGATGCGCTGATACGCAAAGCCATGGCGGAGTCGCTCCCTCACGCGACTAAGATAGTCATAGCTCAGCGCGTATCGAGCTTTGAGGACGCGGACAGAATAATAGTCATGGACGGCGGCAGGATCTCCGCGGTGGGAACGCACGAAGAGCTTATGAAGTCGAGCGAGATATACCGCGAAGCGTACGAGATACAGACAAAGAAGTCGGACGACGGGGAGGGTGAACATGCCATCTCTTAAAAACAATCAGACGGGAGTGATGCCCGAAGGTTTCGACGCGAGCGAAATAGAGGACGCGAAGACCCTCAAAAAGATGTTGCGCGAGCATAAGAAGAAGCAGCAGGCGGGTCCCCGCACAAAGGTGTTCCGCCGCATACTCGGGTACATTTTCAGATATTACAGGGCGCGTTTCATACTCGTCGTCATATCCATCATAATAGGTTCGATAGGAACGGCTATGATCCCCGTGATACTGACGCTGCTGACGAGCACCTATATCGAGCCGTCCACGCTGGGCGGCGACGGAGTTCTGCCGCTATGGAAGTTCCTCGTCATTGCCGCCGCGCTGTATATCGTCGCGGTATCGTTCTCGACGACGTATAACGTGCTCATGGCGCGGATAGGGCAGGGCGTGCTGTACCATATAAGACGGGATATGTTCGTCAATATGCAGAAGCTTCCCATAAGCTATTTCGACAGACACCTTTCGGGCGATATAATGAGCGTATACACCAACGACGTGGACGCGTTGCGCCAATTCATAAGTCAGACGCTTCCTCAGCTGATAATAGCGGTGGTGACGCTTACCGCACTCATAATAATAATGCTTTATTACAGTCTGTGGCTGCTGCTTATAGTGCTTGCCGTCGTGGGCGTGATGATACTTGTCGTTACGAAAGTGGGAGGAGCGTCCTCGCGCTACTTCATTCTCCAACAGACCGCACTCGGCAAAGTGGACGGATATATAGAGGAGTCCATGCACGGGCAGAAGGTCATTAAGGTGTTCTGCCACGAGGAAGAGGCGAAAAAGGAGTTCGACGAGAAGAACGACGCGCTCTGCCGCCATGCGACTTCCGCGAACACATACGCAAACGTGCTGATGCCCGTTTTGCAGAACATAGGCAACATCCTTTACGTCATAATCGCGGTAGTCGGATCGCTCATGATAGTGCTCGGCGCGACCAACATAGGTCTTGGCTCGATAGGCACGACGGATCTCAGCAGCTATACCTACCTCATCGCCGTCGTCGTCGGATTCCTGTCCATAGCCAAATCGTTCACTCAGCAGATAGCGACCATATCCCAGCAGATAAACTTCGTCGCCATGGCAAAGGCGGGCGGTAACCGCATATTTGCGATAATGGACGAAAAGCCGGAAGAGGACAACGGTTACGTAGAACTCGTTTGGGCTAAGCGCACGGCGGACGGCGGCGTCGAACCCAGCGACACATACACCGGTCTTTGGGCTTGGAAACACCCGCATAAGGCGGAAGGCACGGTCACATACGTCGAACTCAAAGGCGACATAGAGATGCACGACGTCGACTTTGCGTACGTCCCCGGAAAGACCGTTCTTCACGACGTCACGCTATACGCCAAACCCGGTCAGAAAGTGGCGTTCGTTGGCGCGACGGGCGCGGGCAAGACGACGATAACCAACCTCATAAACAGGTTCTACGACATCGAGGACGGCAAGATCCGTTACGACGGCATAAACATTAACAAGATAAAGAAGCCCGATCTGCGCCGCTCCCTCGGAATAGTCCTTCAGGATACCAACCTGTTCACGGGAACGATAAAGGACAACATAAGATACGGTAAGCTGGACGCGACGGACGAGGAGATAGTCGCTGCGGCGAAACTCGCCAACGCGCACGACTTCATCATGCGCCTGCCCGACGGTTACGATACCGTTCTCGAATCGGACGGCGCGAACCTCTCTCAGGGTCAGCGTCAGCTCATATCCATAGCGCGTACGGCGTGCGAGAACGCACCCGTCATCATTCTCGACGAGGCGACGAGCTCCATAGACACGCGCACCGAACAGCTCGTGCAGGACGGCATGGATCAGCTGATGAACGGCAGAACGGTGTTCGTCATAGCTCACAGGCTGTCCACGGTACGCAATTCCAACGTGATAATGGTGCTCGACCACGGCAGGATAATCGAGCGCGGCACGCACGAACAACTGCTCGAAATGAAGGGAACGTATTACAAACTGTATACGGGCGCATTCGAGCTCGAATAAGCGGAATCGAAAAATCCGCGCGTAAAAGTCACTTTTACGTGCGGAGTTTTGTTTTTTTCGGGCGATCAAAGATCGTCCGCGTCCTGTTCGGGCTCGCCCCAGTGCGACACACCCGTATACGCCCCCGAAGGGTCGTTTTTCGAAACCTTGCGCTTTTTCTCTTTCATATTAGAAGTATGCGCGGCATAGCCGTAAGTTATGCCCGATACTAAACGCGGACGACCGCGCATAAACTCATATATATGAGTATGTTCGACGACATAAGGCGGTGCGCCGCCGCGGGAATGAGTTACGGGTACTGCGCCGTACTTTTCGGCGGAGGCGCGGCGTATATAGACGGGATAACGCGCGTTATGGAAATAGGCGGCGAAAGAGTGGTATTCGCGTCAGAAAAGCGCATAATAACTCTGAGCGGAGAAGATCTCACGGTTACTCGCTTAGGCGACGGCGATGCGATAGTGCGAGGCAAAATATACGCATTCGGGGAGGAGAAATGATAAGACTGCGTATAGGTTGCGACGCGGTAAAAGCAGTCCGCGCACTTCGGGAAGTAGAGCTCAGCGACATAAAAACGGGCGGGGAGTATACCGAAGTCGGCATAAAACGAAAAGATTTGCATAAAGCTATTGCAATTTGTGACCAAAGGTGTTATAATTACATAATTACAGACTCAGGTCATGCCCGATTGCGTCGAACGCTTATCGTGAGACTGCCCCTTCTTATAGCGTCCGTACTTGCCGCCGCAATTCTGTTCGTCACGAACGCGTTCGTATGGCGGGTGGAGATAACGGGAGCGGACGGAGCCGCGGCGCAACTCGTTCGCGCGGTGCTCGAAAGGGAGGGCGCGCGACCGGGAGTGCTGAGATCCGCCGTAGACGAGAGGAGTGCGGAGCGCGCGCTCGTAGCACTGCGCGGAATTGCCGCCGCAAGTGTCAGGACGGAGGGAAGCGTTATCGTCGCCGAGGTCTTGCCCGCACCGTCGTACGGCGGGCTTGCCGAATATTCGGACAGGCTGCTGAGCGGGTACGACTGCGTTATAACCCGAGTCGTCGCGGACAGCGGCACGCCCGTAGTCAAAGAGGGCGACGTGGTAAAAAAAGGCGACGTTCTCGTCGAGGGCAAGCAGTACAATACGGCGGACGGCTCGGAAGCGGGTACGGTCGCCGTGAGAGGCAGGGCATACGGCATAGTGACGTTCACGTTTTCCTCTCCCGTGACCGAAGACGGCGCGCCGCGTCGTACGGGCAGGAGCGAAACGCACACGTCCGTCGGCATATTCGGGCTTAAAGCGGGCGCATCCGAAAGCCCGTACGAATATTACGAAAGCTCAACGGAGCGCGCGCGGCTTTATCCTCTGCCCGTAGAAGTGGTGCGTACGACGTATTACGAACTTGACAGGGCGGATTTCGGTGAAGAGGCGGAGCAGTTTGCCGCGGAAAAAGCGGACGAACTGCTACGGACGTACGGAGTGCCGTTTGAAATGCGGACGTCCGTAAAGGAGCGCGGCGGCGTCGAAGTAATGACGATGTACTTCACCGGAGAAATATGCGTGGGAGAGATATGAATCACGAAAGAGACATACGGCTTAGCGGAGAGATGTTCGCGCGTCTGTCCGGAGCGATGGACGCCAATCTTTCGCTTATGGAAAAGCGTTTCGGAGTGCGCATAACCGCGACGAGCGAGGGCGCGCGCATAAGCGGTGCGAGCGAAGACGGCGTGGAGCGGTGTTACGAACTGCTTACCGCGCTTGCCGATCTTGCGCGGCAGGGTCAGCCCGTGGACAAAGTAACGGTGGAACGCTGTGCCGACATGGCTGAAAGCAGTGCGGACGCGGGCGAGATAGCGGAGCTGTTCAAGGAGCCCGTAGCCGTCACCGCACGCGGAAAGAGGATATTCTGCAAGACGCTCAATCAGCGCGACTATTGCCGTGCGATAAGAAAGAACACGCTTACTTTCGGCATAGGTCCCGCGGGAACGGGAAAGACGTATCTTGCCGTTGCGCTCGCCGTATCCGCGTTCAGGCGCGGCGAGGCGGACAGGATAATACTCACGCGCCCCGCGATAGAGGCGGGCGAAAAACTCGGCTTTCTCCCCGGAGATCTGCAAATGAAAGTGGATCCCTATCTGCGCCCGTTGTACGATGCTCTCGAAGAGCTGTTCGGCGTGGAGAATTACGGGCATCTGATAGAGCGCGGGATAATAGAGATAGCTCCGCTCGCATATATGCGCGGCAGGACGCTTTCAAGGGCGTTCATAATACTCGACGAGGCGCAGAATACGACGGAAGAGCAGATGAAGATGTTCCTCACCCGTATGGGCGAGGGGAGTAAAGTGGTGGTGACGGGCGACGTCACCCAGATAGACCTTCCGCAGGGAGGAAGAAGCGGGCTCAAACAGGCGGCTACGCTGCTTTCGGGGATAGACGACATAGCGGTGTGTCGGTTGACGGATAAAGACGTCGTGCGGCACGCGCTCGTGCAGAAGATAATACGGGCTTACGAAAGAGGTAAGAATGAAGCAGAAGTATAAAACGCGCAAATACAGCGGAAAACAGCTGCTTTTCGCAGTGCTCGACACGGTGATATGCGCCGCGGTGGCGGTGTTCGCCGCGATGATAAAGTTCTATCTGACGGGCGACGCGATAGCGGTCAATTTCGCGCTATGCGTGATGTACGCGCTGCTGCTTGCGGCGGCGTTTTACGGCGGCCTGCTGATGTTCGTCATGATATCGCGGTCGTTCATCATAAAAAACAACAGGTACTACCGCGCGTTTCTGATCGCGACGACGTTCGCGTTCGTCGCGCATCTGTTCATAAGCATAGTGTCTCCGCTTCTCGTAGCTCCGGGACTGACGGCGGTCATAATAGTAAGGCTGTCGAGAAAGAAACAGGACGCGTTCGTCTTCAATCTCGTCGAAACGTGCATGACGTTCTGCGTACTCATTTACGAGTCGACTATGACGGACGGCGCGATGTATATGGCTGTCGGTAACGGCGCGGACGCCTCGCTGTACATCTGGCAACTGACTGTTATAACCGTTATAAGCGTATGCGCGGGCGCGTTCGTACCCGTTGCCATGCGTGACAAGACGGGCAGACTGCACAGCATGGTCGTCGGCTTGGAAACGACGGTGGCGGCAGTGTTGCTATACGTGCTCATGTCGCTGTCCTACTCGGACATATCGCTTGCGCTGTCCTATTCGTGGCTGGTAGCCGTTTCTGCGATATTCCCCGTGATCGTGGCGCAGTTCGCCGTACCCGTGCTCGAAAAGATCTTCGGGCTGGTGACGGACGACAGACTGATAGAGCTGACGGACACCCGTCGTCCGCTTCTGAGGCGGCTCGCGTCCGAAGCTCCGGGAACGTATAACCACAGTCTTGCGGTGGCTAACTTTGCGGAGATGTGTGCGAACGCGATAGGCGAAGACCCGTATCTTGCGCGAGCGGCGGCGTATTATCACGACGTGGGCAAACTGTCCAACCCGTTCTATTTTGCCGAAAACCAGGCGGGGTATAACCCGCACGACGACATACTTCCCGAAGTCAGCGCGGAAATAGTGCGCAAGCATACCACTGAGGGCTACAAGCTGTGCCATGAGTACGGCATTCCCGAAGAGGTGGCATGCGTTACGGTCCAGCACCACGGAACGCTGCCCATGGCGGTGTTTTACGAGCGCGCCAAGCGGCTGACGGACGGCGAAGTGGACATACGCGATTACAGCTATCACGGAGTGTGTCCCACAAACAAGATCGCGGCGATAATCATGATATGCGACAGCAGCGAGGCTGCCATACGCGCCATGGATCATCCCGACGGCGAGAGAGTGGACAGACTTCTTCGCGGCATAATAGCGGACAGGATAGCGCGCGGACAGTTCGACAACTGCTCCATATCGTTGAGGGATCTCGACCTGATAAGGCAGACGATAATAGGAGCGTACGGCGGGTTGTTCCATACCCGTATCAAATATCCCGGGGGAGAGAGATAATGATAAAACTCATAGGCGATGCGACTGACGAAATGAGAGCGGCGGCGGACGAGGCTTTCCGCGCGCTTAATCTCGAAGGCGAGTGCGAAGTGGAGATAGAATACCTCGGCAAGGAGGATATGCGTGCTCTGAATCTGCGTACGCGCAAAGTGGACGCTCCGACGGATGTGCTCAGTTTTCCCGCGCTCGACGAAATAGGTCCGTTTACATACGAGAACTATCCGTTTGAGTTCGACGATTACGAGGGTTGCGTGACGCTCGGCTCAATAGCCATATGCACGGAAAAAGCGGAGGAGCAGGCGAAAGAGTACGGACATTCTTTCGTACGTGAAATGACGTATCTTTTCGTTCACGGACTTCTCCACATTCTCGGTTACGATCACGAAAACGAGGACGACAAGCGCGTCATGCGCGCGGCGGAGGAAAAGATACTTTCCGCGATAGGTATAACCGAATGAGATCGGGATTCATTGCCATAATAGGAAAGCCGAATGCGGGTAAGAGCAGTCTTACCAACAGACTAACGGGCGAAAAAATATCCATAGTAACGCCAAAACCGCAGACCACGCGCGATGCGGTGAGGGCGATACTGACGACGAGCGAGTATCAGATGATATTCGTGGACACCCCCGGTCTGCTCAAACCGCGCACGGAGCTTGGGAAATACATGAGCCGCGAGACGGACACGTCCTCGCGCGATGCGGACGCACTCGTCATCGTGATAGACGGCAGCCGCCCTTTCGGCAGCCGCGATTACGAGATGATAGAGAGCAGACTGAAAAGCGCGGTTCCGGTGTACGTCGTCATAAACAAAACGGATATAGCGGGTTACGAAAAGGTATATCCCATACTTTCCGCGCTCACTCCGCTGACGAAAGACGCGGACGGGCGGCATGCGGTAAAGGACATAATACCCGTGTCCTGCGTAAGCGGCGACAATATAGACCTTCTGCGCGACAAGCTGGCAGGGGAGCTGAAAGACGAAGTGATGTACTACCCCGAAGGCGACGTCACGGACAAGCCCATGCGGTACGTCGTGGGCGAGATAATACGCGAAAAGGCATTATTGCTTCTGCGCGACGAAGTGCCGCACGGCGTGGGCATAACCGTCGGCGCGTACGAGGATAAAAAGGACTCCGTATATATCGAGGCGGACGTTGTTTGCGAGCGCGAGGGGCATAAGCGCATAATAATAGGCGACGGCGGTTCTATGATAAAGCGCATAGGTCACGACGCGCGCCTCGGCATAATGGATCTGACGGGAAAGAACGTATACCTCAAACTCTTTGTGAAAGTGCGCGAGGACTGGCGGAACAAGCGAAACTATATGCGCGACCTCGGATACGGGGACTAAACTCTATGGAAGAACATGTGACCGAAGGGATAGTCGTGGGTACGGAAGACTCGGGCGAGGCGGACAAGCTCGTCCGGTTGCTCACACCCGATCTCGGCGTTATAACCGCGCGTATGCGCGGAGTCAAGAAGGAAAAGGCAAAGCTGAAATTCGCGGCTATGCCCTTTTCGTTTTGTCAGTACGTCCTTATGCGGCGCGGTCAGTTTTACACGGTAAAGACTGCGTCCCAGGAGGAGTCGCTGTTTGCCGTAACTTTTGCTCCCGATCGTTATATCGTGGGAACCGTAATGCTGGAAGTATCGTCCGTAATGGCGGGTAGCGACAGCGCGGAGGTGTTTATCGACCTTTTGACGTGCCTTAAAGCGCTGATATATTCGTCCGTTTTGCCCCGCTCGATAGGACTTAATTTCGTGTACCGCGCTCTCGTTCGCGGCGGGTACGTCGCGCCTACCTCCCGTGAGGCGGATTTCAACGTGCCCGTCGAAGAGCAAAGCTCTCTTGAAGACGCGCGCGCGGGGCGGCTGCTTAAAGCATATCTGTCGCTTGCCGAAAAAAAACTCGGAGTCACTTTTCGCTCGGCGACCCTTCTTGCATGATATGGCCAAAAAGCGCGCGAATATGACGCGATTGTGCGCGAATTTTCGTGATGACTGTGTGAAACATCAAAATATTCGGATAAATTAAGACAAAAAAGAAATAAGTGTCTTGATTTTATCGTACCGATTATGTTATACTGAATAAGTTGCAGAAGCACTAATCTATGATAAAGGAGAAAAACGTGAAAAAATTCGTTTACAGGTTTGATGAAGGTAACGGCAAGATGCGCGAACTTCTCGGCGGCAAGGGTGCAAACCTTGCGGAAATGACCAATCTCGGTCTTCCGGTTCCTCCGGGATTTACGGTCACGACGGAAGCGTGTACGCAGTATTACGAGGACGGAAGGGACATAAACAAGGACATCCGCAAGCAGATATTCGATGCTCTCGCCGATCTCGAAGCGAAGATGGGCAAGAAGCTGGGCGATGAAAAGGACCCCTTGCTCGTGTCCGTCCGTAGCGGATCGAGAGCGTCCATGCCGGGTATGATGGATACCATTCTCAACCTCGGACTGAACGACAAATCGGTGGAAGGGCTTGCGGCAAAAACGCATAACCCTCGTTTCGCATACGACTCTTACCGTCGTTTCATACAGATGTTCTCGGACGTCGTCATGGAGCAGGACAAGACGGTCTACGAGCGCATACTCGACACGATAAAGAAGGAAAAGGGCTATGCGTCCGATCCCGAACTTACGGCGGAAGATCTTAAAGAGATAGTACAGCTTTTCAAAGACAACTACCGCAAGAATCAGGGCGTGGATTTCCCTCAGGATCCGAAAGTACAGCTCATCGAGGCGGCGAAAGCGGTGTTCCGCAGCTGGGACAACCCGCGTGCGAACGTATATCGCCGCATGAACGACATCCCTTACGATTGGGGAACGGCGGTCAACATTCAGAGCATGGTATTCGGAAACAAGGGCGAAACGTCGGGTACGGGCGTGGCGTTCACGCGTAACCCCGCGACTGGCGAAAAAGGTCTGTTCGGCGAGTACCTGATGAACGCGCAGGGCGAGGACGTCGTTGCGGGAATACGCACGCCCAAGCATATAGACGAGCTCAAAGCGCAGAATCCCAAGCTGTACGATCAGTTCGAGAAGATAACGCAGAAGCTGGAAAAGCACTACAAGGATATGCAGGACATGGAGTTTACGATAGAAGAGGGTAAGCTCTATATGTTGCAGACGCGTAACGGCAAGCGTACCGCGCAGGCGGCTATAAAGATAGCCGTCGACATGGTGTCCGAGGGACTCATAAACGAGAAGGAAGCGGTATGCATGATCGAGCCGAAACAGCTCGACACTCTCCTTCATCCTCAGTTCGTTCCCGAGGCGATAAAGAAGGCTAAGCCCGTCAGCGCCGCGCTTCCCGCATCTCCCGGCGCCGCTTGCGGAAAGATAGCGTTTACCGCCGAAGAGGCGGTCGCACGCAAGGCCAACGGCGAGAAAGTCGTGCTCGTACGTCTTGAAACAAGCCCCGAGGACATAGAAGGCATGAACGCCTCCGAGGGCATACTGACGGCGCGCGGCGGTATGACGAGCCATGCGGCGGTCGTAGCGAGAGGAATGGGCGTATGCTGCGTTTCCGGTTGCGCGGCCCTGAAAGTGGACGAGGAAAACAAGAAGATAATGCTTGCGGGCAAGGAGTACGGAACGGACGACTGGCTCAGCCTCGACGGCTCGACGGGTAACATATATGCGGAGAAGATACCCACTCAGCCCGCGGACGTCGGCGGCGATTTCGGAACGCTCATGAACTGGGCGGACAAGTTCCGCGCACTGCACGTCCGCACGAATGCGGACACCCCGAGAGACGCGGCTCAGGCTGTAAAGTTCGGCGCTGAGGGTATAGGTCTTTGCCGCACCGAGCATATGTTCTTCGATCCGGAGCGCATCCCCGCGATACGCGAGATGATAGTATCCAAGACGCAGGGCGAACGCGAGCGCGCGCTTGCAAAGCTCCTGCCCATGCAGAAGGGCGACTTCAAAGCCATGTACATAGCGCTCGAAGGCCGTCCGATGACCGTGCGTTTCCTCGATCCGCCCCTTCACGAGTTCCTTCCTCACGATGATGCGGAGATAGAGGCGCTCGCGCGCGACATGGGTCTGACGTTCGACGAGCTTAAAAGCACCGTAGCCAGCCTCCACGAGGCGAACCCCATGATGGGTCACCGCGTTTGCCGACTCACGATCACTTATCCCGAGATCGCCCGCATGCAGACGCGCGCGGTAATAGAAGCGGCACTCGAAGTGAGAGAAGAAAAGGGCTGGGACATAGTCCCCGAAATAATGGTGCCGCTCGTGGGCGACGTCAAGGAGCTCAAATACGTCAAGCGCATAATCTGCGCGACGGCGGAGGAGATAATCAAGTCCAGAGGATCGGACATGAATTACCTCGTCGGCACGATGATAGAGATACCTCGTGCGGCAGTAACTGCGGACAAGATCGCACAGGAAGCGGAGTTCTTCTCGTTCGGCACGAACGACCTGACGCAGATGACGTTCGGATTCTCCCGCGACGATGCGGGTAAGTTCCTGCCCGAGTACTACAACAAGAAGATATACGAATCCGATCCGTTCGCACGTATAGACGTGGACGGCGTGGGACAGCTCATAAAGATGGCTGCGGAAAAGGGAAAGAACACGCGCCAGAACATCAAACTCGGCGTGTGCGGCGAACACGGCGGCGATCCGTACAGCGTGGAATTCTTCCACAAAGCGGGTCTGACATACGTCTCCTGCTCGCCCTTCCGCGTCCCCATAGCCCGCCTCGCCGCCGCCCAAGCAAACATCAGGAATCCCAGATAAACCTGTTCGGCGCGTGGTGTAACGTATAACAGACAAATTTGCCCCTTATCCGGATACATGGATAAGGGGCTTTGCGTTGTGCGGGTGTTGCCGCAAGTGCAATCGGCGCTCGTGCGATAGTCTGTAATGAATGTCGCGTTTTTGTCATGCGGCGAAATGATATTGACAAATCGCGCAAAATATGTTAGCATAAGATGCGATGTGACGGAAGTGCAGGGGGAAGATCGTGATCTTCAAAATAGCGATAGTGGACGACGACGGCGCGGACGCCGCCAAACTTGCGAGCCTGACGGAAAAGTATTTTGCGGGGTCGCCCGATCAGTGTGAAATAAGGATATTTTCAGGCGCGGTGACGTTCTGCGAGAACTTCCGCGCGGATTTTGACGTTATATTTTTCGATATAAGCATGCCCGATATGAGCGGTATGGACGCCGCTCGTTTTATACGCGAGAGGGACAAGCGCGTCGTTATAGTATTCGTAACGAATATGGTGCAGTGCGCGATAGAGGGATACACGGTGCAGGCGTTCGACTTTATAGTCAAGCCCATAAACGAGGGCAGTTTCGATATCAAGTTCGATCGCATACTCGGCATGGTGCGCAAAGTCACGGACGACGGAATGGTGACGCTTAACACCACGGATGGCATGAAGCGCATAGCCGTGCGCGATATAAAGTATATAGAGGTGCGCAATCATCATCTGACGTATCACACGGCGGACGGGGAATTTCTCGTGCGCGGAACTATAAGCGCGGCGGAACGCGAACTCGAAGCGTATCATTTCGGCAGGTGCAACAGCTGTTATCTCGTCAACATGAAGCATATTTCGGACTTCGGCGGCGACTGGGTGACCGTGGGCGGCGACAAGCTGAAAGTATCGCAGACCAAAAAGCAATCGTTTCTCGGCGCGCTCGCAAAGTATTTCGGAGGCGGCGCATGTTAGAAACATCCGTTTCGCTCGTGCTGATGATAGCCGAGCTCATGGCCGCAGAGTGTATATTCGCATTGCGGCTGAAACGAAAAAGCCTGTTCTTTCTGCGGCTCATCGGGGCATTCGTCGTTATTCTCGAAGCCGTATTTTTCATGGTACTCATCTTTTACCGCTCGACGGATATTCTCTTTTCATACGGCGGAGCGAGCGAATGGAAAGAATCGCTGTTCAAGTTCTTTTTATATGTGACCGCATTCGTGATGACGATACTCGGCATGAAATTCTGTTACGACGACTCCGTGTGGGTAATAATGTTCTACTGTTCGGGCGCATACGCGACTCAGCATCTCGCAAAAAACGTCGCGTCGCTCATCTCCTTTTTTACCGTCGGAGAGGACGGCTGGGCGTATTGGCTGATAGAAGCGGCAATGTGCGCGGCGGCGTGCGCTCTCGCATACTTTTTATTCATACGCGGCAGAGCGCTCCCCGATAACGGGCGTAGCGTGCGGCGCAAGGTCATTCTCTCGTTTGTCGTGATATTCGTGTGCGTGGGACTTTCTCGAATAACCGTGGATAACGCGACGCGCGGCGTGATATCGTTCATTGCGGAAACGATATATTCCGTAGTCTGCTGCGCTCTCGTTCTCGTAGTGCTTTCGGACATAAACAAAATGGACAGGATGTCCGACGATCTGACCGCCACGCGGGAGATTCTGGACCGTGAGAGAGAGCAGTATATGCTTTCCAAGGAAAAGACGGAACTTATCAACATGAAGTACCACGACTTGAAGCACATGCTGGGCAAACTGCGCGAAGGCTGGTCGGACGAACAGCTCTTGAAGATAGAGGACGCCCTCATGGTATACGGCGCGTCCGTGCGCACCGGCAACGACGTTCTGGACGTGATACTGACGGACAAGAGCCTTCTCTGCGAAAAGAACAGCATTTCGCTGACATGCTCATGCAACGGAGAAACGCTCGCGTTCATGGACGAGTGCGATCTGTATTCGCTTTTCGGAAACGCGCTGTCAAACGCCATAGAGAGCGCGGAAAAGGTGGAGGACAAGTCACGCCGAAGCATTGTGGTGGACGTGCGCAGCGTTGGCGGGATAATAAGCATACACATAGAAAATTACTATGCCGAACAGCCCGTTATCGTGGACGGACTGCCCGTGACGGATAAGAGCGGTCCGACGCACGGTTACGGAATGAAGAGCATGGAATACATCACGCGGCAGTACGGCGGGCATATGACCGTTACGGCGAGCGGCGGCAGGTTCTGTCTGGATATCATATTTCCGCCGTCGGCAGGCAGGCGAAGGAAAGACGGCGGTAAGGCGTAACGACAAGCGGCATGAACGGAAACACGCGTGTTTCCGTTTTTTTATATCAAGCCGCAGTCTATCGCCGTCTTTGCGCCACCTGTTACTTTTTTCGCTAAATGCACATTTTTATGTATTTCTCCTCGCCGCGCATGGCTTAACGCTATTGCATGATCTTTTGCCGTGCTTATCTTGTTTTCGTCTGCGTTTTTACCGTCGTCGCATAGCCTTTTTGAATGAAATCGCCTTCGCGCGGCGTGCGCAATAGACGTAATTCGGGCTTTTCCAGCTGCGGCGCGCATGAGTTGCGTCATTTAATCCGTGAGTTGCGCCAAACCCGTTGAACAGATGTAAAATACGTGTTATCGTATATGCGGGTTTACGCTGCGGGCGAATACGCGGCGTTTGCCCGCAAAAAATACTCATGGAGGAAATGAATGGAACTTATCAAAAGATTTGTTTCAAACGCGGGCGTAGGGTTCTGGCTGTCGCTGGGGGCGTCGGTGCTGTCGCTTATCACTGGCATAGTATACGCCGCGGCATACAACGGGTCCAACTACATGAGCTGGGCGGCTTTTGCCATGTTCGTGCTGGCGTTCGTCGCGTTTGTGGCTCTCTCGCTTTTCGGCGTGACATACCGTTTCGCGCCTGCCGTGGGAGGAGTGCTTGACCTTATTGCGATGTGCCTGTACATAGGCGCGGTGTATATGTATCTGTCCGAAGTTTTTTACGGCGGCATAACCGCGGCGGCAATGGCGGAGCTTGATCCGGCATTCGTATTTTGTCTTGTAGCGTCCGTCGTGTGCATAGGTCTGTTCATAGCGGGCATATTCGTGCGCCAGCGTAAGCGCGTCAAAGCCGATATGAACGGCGGAGAGACGGCGGCAGACGGCCGTTCGGTAAGCGGGGAGGGAACGAAATGAAAAAGGCATATTTCGCACTTATCTGTAAAATACTCGTCATTGTTTTCGCGCTTTCGACTGCACTTATTTTTACGGCAAGCGGCATAATGCTGGAAAACGCATCCGCAGTCAGCGGCTTTTTCAACGCGCAGACGCAGATCGTATACGAAGAGGACGACGGGGAGGAGCGAGACAGCATCTATTACAAGACGCAGTTCAACTCCGTTGCGGAAGTCATAGCGAACGGAGAAGAGCTTTGCGAAGAAGTGGTCGCCGAGGGCGCGGTGCTGCTCAAAAACGACAATAACGCATTGCCGCTCAATAAGGGCGGTAAGGTGACCCTTTACGGCGCGGGTTCGACGAACATAGTCATAGGCGGCGGCGGATCGAGCGTCACGGGGGCAAGCAGCGTAAATCTTAAAGACGCGCTCGAAGACTCTTCGGTAGGACTTGACGTCAACGACGATATGTACAACTGGTACTCGTCGCACACCGAATACGGCAGAAAGACGGGTACGGGAATAGGCGCGCGCAGTACGATAGGAGAAGCGCCGTGGAGCGTGCTTCCCGGCGCAAAGACGGCGGAAGCGGACGCGGCTATATTCGTCGTGACGAGAACGGGATCGGAAGATGCGGACGCGTACCTCAATTCGGGCGATAACAGCGATATGACCAACGGCAACTATCTCGCTCTTTCGCCCGCCGAGCGCGACGTTCTGACTAACTTAAAAGCGCTCAAAGGCACGGCGTTCAACAAGATAATAATGATATTGAACACCACCAATCAGGTGGAATTGAACTTTGCCGACAGTGAGGAACTGGGCATAGATTCCATTCTTTGGTGCGGCTCTCTCGGTTCGACGGGAACGCGCGCGGTAGGCGACATACTCGTCGGCAACGTCAATCCGTCGGGCAGACTGTCGGACACGTTCTGGGCAAATCACCGTTATAATCCCGTCAATGCCAATTTCGGCGACTATACGTTCGGCGGCACCATGGCGGACGGCGGCGATCCGGAGAATTTAGCGATATACGATTACGGCACGACTTATCGCGTCGGTTACGTCGTATATCAGGAGGGCATATACGTCGGTTACCGCTATACCGAAACGCGTTACGAGGACTATGTGACCGGCAGCGGCAACGCGGGCGACTACGACTATTCGGAAGTCGTGGCATATCCGTTCGGATACGGAATGTCATATACCACGTTCGGATACTCTTCGCCGACGTTCTCGTATGACGCGGAAACGGACGTCTACACCGTAAGCGTGACCGTCACCAACACGGGCAACACCGCGGGCAAGGAGACGGTGCAGGTATACGCGCAGAAGCCGTATACCGATTACGACATGACGCACGGCGTGGAAAAAGCGGCAGTCGAGCTTGTCGGTTTTGCAAAGACGGGTATGCTCGAAGGCGGCGTGAATGCGAGCGAAACCGTATCGATAGAAGTTCCCGGCGAGTATCTCGCGGCGTACGACTCTAACGGCAAGGGAACATATATCGCGGAAGAGGGCGATCACTATCTTACGATAGCGCGCGACGCTCACGACGCGGCAAACAACATACTCGCCGCCAAGGGTTACACTCCCGAAAACACGGCGGGAAGAATGGACACAGCGGGCGACGCGTCGCTTGCGTACGAAATAACGCTCGGCGACGGCAGTGCCGGATTCGATTTCGATTCGGACGGAGTGGACGCTGAAAAGTATTCCGTCGCGGATACGGGCGCGGAGATCGTCAACCGCTTCGATTACGCCGATATTAACAGATACGAAAACAGGGGCGACAATTCCGTAACGTACGTTTCGAGAAAGGATTGGAACGGTACGGTAAAGTTCGGCATAGGCGATAGCAATACCGTGCTCGACAATCATGTCAAGCTAATTCTGAATGCCGCGCTCGAAAGCGACCTCAGAGAGGAAAAATTCCAAAAAGCTCCCGAAGACGATATAGCTTATCCGACGTACGGATCGACTAAGACGGCGTATACGCTTATGGATCTTCGCGCGTGGGGCGACGGCGACGACGATCCGACCAACGACGAGCCGATACCGTACGACGATTCTATGTGGGACGACCTGCTCGATCAGCTGACGTGGGAAGATACCGTTAAATTCCTCTCGTGCGGCGAGCGCATGACGAGCGCGATAGACACGATAGCCAAGCCGCAGACGATAGATCATAACGGCGCGGTGGGCGTAAACCAGAGATTCAATAATAACGAAAAAGTAAATCGCGGTTTTGCCGTCACGAAAAACGATCCTGACAAGAACGAATATCCTTCGGCATATCCTTGCAACGGTATAGCCGCCGCCACTTTCAACGTCGAACTTATGACGAAGTACGGCGAAGCGTGGGGAGAAGACGCGCTTTGGGCGGGCTATGCGGGACTGTACGGACCGGGACTGAACATGCACCGTTCGCCTTACGGCGGCAGGAACTTCGAGTATTTCAGCGAAGATTCCGTGCTTGCGGGCAAGATGTGCTCCGCTCTTTCCGAGGCGATAGAGGCAAAGGGCATATACGTCTACCTCAAGCACCCGCTCCTCAACGACCAGGAAGAGGGCAGACGTACCATTTCGACGTGGGCGAACGAACAGACGATACGCGAGATATACGCCCGCCCGTTCGAGATATGCATAGAAGAGGGCGGTACAAGCAATATAATGACGGGACTCAATAAAATAGGTCCTACAAACAATATATTCACCGGCTTTGTGGATGATCTGTTCCGCGGAGAGTTCGGCATGGAAGGCTTTGCCGTTACCGACTATATGCACAACGCGCAGAGCCAGGTCATGCCCGTGGCGCACCTTTACGGCGTGGATATTCCCGACAGAGATTACAGCACCATGGGCGCATACGTCGGATACGAAACGGGTCACGGCGCACTCGCATGGGCAATGCGCGAAAGCGTGCATCACGTTTTGTACACCGTCGTCCACAGCGCGGCTATGAACGGTATGACGGCGAATACCCGCATAATTACGATAAAGCCCGATTGGCAGTACATTCTCAATATGTTCACATGGCTGTCGGTAACGCTGCTCATAGCGAGCGTCCTGCTCCTTGCTACGTGCTATGCCTTCCCGTGGGTAACGGATAAGGTAAAGGCATTGCTTTCCCGCAGTAAAGCGAACGGAGCGGGAAACGATAACGGCGGCACGGGCGGCGGAACGAATGCGCCAAACGGTAGCGCGCCCGATTCGGGCGCGGGCGGATCGGGCAGTGTGGCGGACACGGGCGCAAACGTCGGCGCAGACAGCGCCGTTAAAGCGAAAAGCGCGCCCAAGCAGTCAGGCTCCGTCAGCGCAGAAGCGTACATGTCGCGCAAGGATCCGTTTTACGTATGGATAATCCGCGCGGTGATAGTCGCCGCACTCATAGTCGCGGTCATAGTGCAGTCTGTGCTGCTTACCGACGGAGTGCGCGAAAACCGCAGGCTCATTCAGGAGCTTACCGGTTACAACGCGGGCAGAGTATACGAGCAGAACGGCGGCGAGGGAGTCAAGAGCAACGTGTTCGAGGCGGAAGCTCTCGCGTTCAGCGGCAGCGTTTACGACGGTGAAACGGATACGGGTCACGCGTGCGCGCCCATTGCTCTCACCGTGTCTGGCAAATACAGTGGCGGGGTAGCCGTGGGCGGACTTGCCGTTCCCGAAGGCGCGGAAAAGAACACGCTTACCCTTAAAGTCGTTTCGGATAAAAAGGTGAGAATAACGATGTCCGTGCGCGTCGTTACGGCGACTGCCGAAACTCCGTTTGCGGAAGGCTACACGGTCAGCGCGAACGGTAAGACGCCGCGTAACATGGCTGACGCCGTGGTAGGAGCGCGCTCGGCTGTGGGTGAATTAGCCGACGTCGGACTCGTGATAGATCTTGAAGCCGGTGAAAATACGGTGGTGTTCACCGCGGAAAGCAACGCGTTTGCGATAGACCGCGTGGATATGCAGACCTCCGCCGCTCTGACGGAGTTCGCGCCGCAGTCGTGGGATATGTCGGGATTTGCCGTAACGCAGGCTCCGACGGATGACGCGGGCGGCGTAATAAGCGTGGCGGACGATCACGCTACTGCGTCCTACGACATACCTTCCGTATTCGCGGGAGTCGCGAGCGGAGTGTACGGCACCGTGACGGACGGGGATAAGATATCCGTGCGCCTCGGTTCGACTTCCGTCGAAGTGAACAGCAGATCGGCAGAGCCGCATACGCTCACTCTCGATACCGATAATGTGACGTTTGCGGACGGATCCAAGACGAAAGAGCTTGCTATTTTCTCCAAAATGCCCGAAGTGGTGGCGAATCTTCCCGAAGGTAGCGAACTTATCGGCTGGTACGACGCCTCCGACTGGACAAAGGTATACGGCATGACGGATTTCGTTATGTTCGACTATGCGGTGACTCTCGTTCCCGTAATAGAGGACGGCAATTACGCCGTGGAAGTTTCCGACGATCCTCAGCAGGTATGCCTCAATCCCGCGAAAAAGGACGGCATCACTCCCATACGAACGGATCTCGGCGAGGGATTCGATATGCTCAATCTGCGCGACGGTATGACGACGGAGGCAATGCCCGGCAACGGCGCGGGTACGGCGGGAACGGTGTATAACTATAACGGATCCATAGGTCAGGGTTGGTCGTTCCTCACCATGAACGCCTGCGACTACACGGAAAACGGCACGAAGTCCCTGATATACGTATATGAAAACAAGGGCGATACTACGGTATCGTTCGACGTATGGCAGACGGGTTCAAGTTCCGCTCCGAAAGCCGAGGGCAATCCGCATATGAGCGTGACGCTTGCTCCGGGCGAATGGACGAGATTCGTGATGTCGTTTATTTTCAACAATAATAATCTGCTCACTTATCACGAGTTTACCGCGCCCACGTCCGACCTCAGGCTCGCATGCGCGCAGTACATCGTTAAAGGTGAATACGTTCTCCGTCCGAGCGAATCATCCGTGCTCAGTTCCGTGGAATACTCCGGATCGTACAAATCGGCATACTATGCGGGTGAAAGTTTCGACGCGACGGGGCTTACTTTAACGGCTAAATTCACGGACGGCACGGATCTCGTTCTCAGCGAAGGAGAGTTCGACATATCTCCCGAAACGATATCCGACGGTCAGGAATATGTGACGGTGTCGTATACGCACGGCAATGTGACCCGCTCCGTAAACGTTCCCGTAAGAGTGGTGGAGAAGGACAGCAGCTATAACGTAACGATAACGGGCGGCGCGTCCTTTACCGACGGAATGACTGAAACCATCGTTACGGCAGGCGACGCTTTGCCCGAAGTGGTTCTTACGGGCGAGAACGCCGAAACGGGGAAACGCCTTGTCGGTTGGGTAGTGAATAACGGCGGCGAATATTCGTTCGCTAAGGCCGATGAATTCGTTATGCCTCAGGCGGACGTTGAGATCACGCCATACGTTACTCTCGGCTGGGAATACGGCAAAGAGTACGGCGGCGGCGTGCTCGATCTTTCGGAGGACAAAATCATCGTTGCGCCGGGCGATCAGAACTTCAATCAGAGCTTTGTTTCAAATATTACCGTCGATTCCGCGTCGATAAGCGGCAGATACGTCATTAACGGCGATAAGGTGGGAACGGAGTATTCGTTCACCGGACAGACGGGAGAATATTTCAGACTCGTAAGAGCGTGCACCGTCAGACCGGACACCATGCGTACGATATCCTACCGCATCAGAAATAACGGCGAAGAGGCGGTGTCGTTCACGGCACATCAGGTCAACTCGGGAGTGAATACGGACGGCGCGCCGTCAAGCGGCAGCATAACGCTTCAGCCGAACGAGGAAACGACGTTCGACCTGTCGTTTGCCTACAACAACGAAAACGTGATGCTGCTCATAACGCTTGACGCAGACGCAAACGACGCGACCTTGTGGATGAGCGCGGAGATCTCCGATCCGCAGTACGTGAATACGGCGACGATAACGGGCGGGGCGCAGTTTGCGGACGGCACGACGAGCAAGATTGTTGCGACTGGCGAAAAACTCCCCGAAGTGATCCTTACGGGCGACAATGCGGCTGAGGGCAAGAGGCTTACGGGCTGGATCGCCGAATACGACGGAAAGAAGGTATTCGCCGACGCAGACTTCACCATGCCGGACAGCGACGTAACGCTTACGCCATACGTCACCCTCGGCTGGGAATACGGCAAAGAATACGGCGGCGGCGTGCTCGACCTTTCCGAAGACAGGACGGTAACCGAAGGCACTCAGTTGTTCGCGCAGAGCTTTATTTCAAATATTACCGTCGATTCCGCGTCGATAAGCGGCAGATATATTCTTAACGGAGATAAAGTGGGAACGGAGTATTCGTTCACCGGTCAGGCAAACGAGTATTTCAGACTTGTACGCGCCTGCGTGGTGAATCCTTCCAACGAACGCACGATAACCTACACTATTAAAAACACGGGAAATACGGCGGTTTCGTTCATAGCGCACCAGGTCAATTCGGGCGCAGATACAAGCTCCGCGCCCGCAAGCGGCGTTATAACTCTTGACCCGAACGATGAAGAGACGTTCAGCTTGACGTTCAAGTATTCCAATCAGAACGTGATGTTGCTTATAACTCTTCAACAGGCGGCGACCAACGCCAGAATATGGGTGAGCGCGGAGATCTCCGACTGACGCTCCTCGGCGCCCCGCTTAAAAGTCGGCGGGCAGGATAAGAAGATATACGGCGAAAGTCGGTATCGAACAATATATCCCATCACATCGTCCGTGCGGAAAGGAAACACCTTTCCGCACGGATATTTTTATATGCGGGCGCGAACGGAGAAAAACCTCGCTTAAAAAGGTATAAAAAGACTGAACGTTCGCTTAAATTAAGTTGACAAAATCCGCTTGCTTTGTTATTATATATAGAACAAAAATTGTATGGCGGCGCATATACCGTCCGCTGCGAGAGGAAATGGATTACAGGAAGCTCACCTACGAGATAGAGGATAAATATCTTTCTCCGTATGCGCAGAAGTCGGCGCAGACGAAAGGCAGGAAACGCCCGATAACGCCCTGTAATATCCGCACGGACTTTCAGCGCGACCGCGACCGTATAATTCACTCCAAAGCGTTCAGACGCTTAAAACACAAGACTCAGGTATTTCTCGCTCCCGAGGGCGATCACTATCGCACGCGACTGACGCACACTCTCGAAGTGAGTCAGATAGCGCGCACGATAGCCCGCGCTCTGCGCATGAACGAGGATCTTACCGAGGCGATAGGTCTGGGGCACGATTTGGGTCACACGCCTTTCGGGCACGCGGGCGAGCGGGCACTCAGCGCGAGAATGAAGGACTTCGGCGGGTTCAGGCACGAGGCGCAGTCCGTGCGCGTTGCGGAAGTGCTGGAAAACATGAACCTCACCGAAGAGGTGCTGAACGGTATAGGCAATCACAGCCGACGCGGCGATCCCTCCACGATAGAGGGCAAGATCGTGCGGCTCAGCGATCAGATAGCATACCTCAATCACGACGTGGACGACGCGATCCGCGCGGGCGTACTCGGTGCGCGCGATCTTCCCGCATCCGTGCTCGAAGTATTCGGGGATACGCACGGCAAGCGAATAGACGCCATGATCTCGGATATAATCGTTAGCAGCTACGGCAAGCCGACGGTCTCACCGAGCGAGCGCGCAATAGCCGTGACGGAAGAATTCCGCGATTTCATGTTCGAGCGCGTATACTTCTCTCCCGTGGCAAAGGCGGAAGAGGGGAAAGTGGACAACGTGGTGCTGTTCGTGTTCGACCACTTTCTTAGAAACAGGGACGAGATCCCCGAATACATAAGGGAAGCGTCCGATCTGCCCGAACGTCAGGTGTGCGACTACATATCGACGATGACGGACAACTATCTCGTCCGCACTTTTGAACGGATATATGTGCCCAAGGGCTGGGCGATAGTATAGGGGATCGAATGGAATTCAGTGAATTTTGCAGTCGGTTGCTCGAACGCACCGATATAGTAAAACTCATATCGCGGTATGTGACGCTTAAACGGGCAGGCAGCAGCTACAAGGCGTGCTGTCCGTTTCATAATGAGCGTACGCCGTCTTTCAGCGTCGATCCGAATAAACAGCTATATCACTGTTTCGGTTGCGGCAAGGGCGGCAACGCCATAACCTTCGTGCGCGACATAGAGAATATAGACACGATAGACGCCATTAAAATGCTTGCGGACGAGGCGCATATGGAGCTGCCTCAGTTCGAGCGTAGCGGAAAGCGCGGGATAGACAAGGAAAAGCGGCTTCGTCTTTACGCTCTCATGCGCGACGCGGCAAGGCATTACAACGCCAACCTCTCGTCGCCGAGGGCGCAGGCAGCGCGCGACTATATACAGATGCGGAAGCTCCCGCCCAACATAGTGACGCGTTTCGGTCTCGGGTATTCGATAGACTTTACCGAGATAATAACCCACCTTAAAGGCAAGGGATACACCGAAGCGGAGATGAAAGAGGCGGGGCTTATAGATCGGACGGCGGACAAGTGGTACGACGTATTCCACGGCAGACTTATATTCCCGATAATAAGCAATACGGGCGAAGTAGTCGCGTTCGGGGGCAGAGCTCTCAGAAAGGACGTTCCCGCAAAGTACCGCAACTCCACGCAGACGGAGATATTCGACAAGAGCCGCACGGTATACGCACTCAACCTGCTCAAAAAGAAGCGCAGGACGGGACCTCTGCCGTACGTGATAATGTGCGAGGGATATATGGACGTCATCGCACTGCACAAAGCGGGGTTCGACACCGCCGTGGCGAGCATGGGAACGTCGCTGACTTATCAGCAGGCAAAACAGCTCAAAAACTACTCGGATAAGGTGATCATAAGCTACGATGGCGACACGGCGGGGCAGAAAGCGACAATGCGCGGTCTGGAAATATTGCGCGAAAACGGGCTTACCGTCAAAGTCGCGCGTATGCCCGACGGCAAAGACCCCGACGAGATAATAAACGAGCGCGGTGCGGACGCATACCGCAAGCTGCTCGAAGAGGCGTTGCCGCTGACGGCGTATAAGCTGGAAATGCTAAAAAAACAGTACGACCTGACCGACCGCGACGACAAGACGAAATATGCCGCGGAGGCGGTAAAATGCATACGCCGCCTGGAAAACCCCGTCGAGAAAGAGGAGTACCTTCAAACCGTATCCGAGGAAACGGGATACGACATGAAAGTACTGCGCGCACAGGCCAAGGTGACGACGGGCGAAGAGGAGGGCGCGGAGCAGGAAGCGAAGCCGCCCGAGCCGCCGCCCGCGCGCGACAAGAGCGAAACGTATCTTCTTGCGGCGTACGTCGCGGGAAAACCGTACGTCGACCCGCGCGATCTTGTGGAGCTGTTCCCGGACGGGTTCGAGCGCAACCTCATAGACTCCGTGACGGACAGCCGTATGCACGGCATGAAAGACACGGCGGCTATGCTGTACACCGATCTGCCCGAGGGCGTGCATAGACTGCTACCCGAAATAATAGAGTTCGATCTTTCGGGCACGGACGACGAAAAGATATATCGATCGTGCGTGCGTAAGCTGAAAATAAAACGGCTTGAAAAAAAGTGCGTGGAGCTTGCGGCGGCGTACGACGAAACCAAAGACGTAAAGTACCTTGAACAGACGAAAGATTGCAGGGACGCGATCAAACGTCTGAGAGAGAACGGAGGAATATAAATGAACGAAAACGAAACGACGGCAAAGAGCGAAGAGCAGGCACAGCAGCCTGCGGAGCGCAAGCCGCTCAGTGAAAAGATCCGCAAGGAAGTCAACAGGCTGATAGCAGTCGGTAAGCACCGCGGCAGCGTGACTTACGACGAAGTGGGCGAAAAGATCGCAATAGGCTGCGACGCGACGGTAAGCGAGATCGAAGAAGTTCTCCGTATACTCGAAGAGAACAATATCGAGGTAAAGGACACCAAGATAGACATCGTCAAGGACGATTCTCTGGACAAGCTGATAAGCGACGCGTCCATTTCGTCCGACGACCCGGTTAAAGTGTATCTTAAAGACATAGGCAAGGTGCCCCTTCTTACGGGCAACGAGGAAGTGGAGCTTGCTCAGAAGATGGCGGAGGGCGACGAAGCCGCCAAGGCGCGCCTTTCAGAGGCTAACCTGCGACTCGTCGTGTCCATAGCGAAGCGCTATGTAGGGCGCGGCATGCTCTTTCTCGACCTCATTCAGGAGGGCAACCTCGGTCTGATGAAGGCAGTCGAGAAGTTCGACTACACCAAGGGCTTCCGTTTCTCGACGTATGCGACGTGGTGGATACGCCAGGCGATCACCCGTGCGATAGCCGATCAGGCGCGCACCATCCGTATCCCCGTGCATATGGTGGAAACGATAAACAAGCTCACGCGCACGACGCGCCTGCTCGTTCAGGCTCTCAACCGCGATCCCACTCCCGCCGAGATAGGCAAGGAAATGGGCATAAGCGAAGACAAGGTGCGCGAGATACAGAAGATCGCGCAGGATCCCGTATCCCTCGATACGCCCATAGGCGAGGAAGAGGACAGCCACCTCGGCGACTTCCTCGAAGACACGCACGCATCCAGCCCTCAGGATCAGGCGACTACTACCATGCTCAAAGAGGAGCTTATGAGCGTTCTCGAAACGCTCACCCCGCGCGAGCAGGCGGTCATCAGACTGCGTTACGGCATAGACGGATCGCACCCCCGTACTCTCGAAGAGGTAGGCAAGCGGTTCGGCGTCACGCGTGAAAGAATAAGACAGATAGAGGCAAAGGCACTGCGCAAACTGCGCAACCCCGCGCGAAGCAAACGCCTTAAAAGCTATTATTCCGAATCTTGAGAGGGGATGAGATAATAGCCGCCGCAGGCAGTGCGGAATTGCTTGCGGAAGTGGGCTGCGACCACGCGAAACTCACCGAACTCGCGCTGATGCGCGGCGTGTGCAAGCGCGCCGTGGTGTCGGACATAAGCGCGGTGTGCCTTAAAAAGGCGGAGCGCACACTTGCGAGGTTCGGCGATAAGGTTACATACGTCGTTGCGGACGGAGTGCCGAAAGAAGCGGAGAGCGCGGACTGTATTCTGATCTGCGGCATGGGCGGGCACCTTGTGCGTGACATACTGCGTCGTTACGACGGCGACGCGAGGCTCGTGCTTTCTCCGCAGAGCCACGCGGAGCTTGTCAGGGCGGAGATAGCGGAGAGCGGACGGCGCATAACCGTGGATCGTTGCATAAGGTCCGCAGGCAAGTATTACGACATAATAGTCTCTGAGCGCGGACACATGGACGCGCCCGACGAAATGCAGGCGGAGTTCGGCATGTTCTGGAAAGAGCCGACGGACGCGCTTATAGAAAAGCTGGAAAGGATGCGTGATAATCTCATGCAGGGCGGGGAGCGCACGAAAGCGCGCGCCGATCGCATCGGGGAGGTGCTGAAATGGCGGAAATAAAACGATTGCTTTCTCTTATGCGCGACCTTGCTCCCGAAAGCGAAACGGAGCCGGGATTCGACGACAGCGTGGGACTGCTCGTAGGCAGTGAAAGCGGAAAGACGCGCGGCGCGCTCCTCTGTCTGGACTGCACGGAGAGCGTGGTGCGCGAAGCCGCCGACAAGGGCTACTCTCTCGTCATATCCCATCACCCCGCGATATTCCGCGGCATTTCGCGCGTTACGGACGACACCCCGACGGGCAGAATGATACTTGCGGCTGCGCGCGCGGGCATAAGCGTGTACAGCGCGCACACCAATCTCGATTTTTGCGAAGGCGGCATAAACGACTATGCGGCGGAGCTGCTCGGACTTTCGGACGTGCGCCCCATCTATGCGGAAGAGGGCGTACGCGTGGGAAGAATGGGCGAGATAACGCCCGTAAGCGCGCGCACGCTTGCGAAAAAGTGCGCGAAAATATTCGGAGATGAGCGCGCGGCAGTCGCGGGAGACGAATATAAACAGGTAAAGACCGTTGCCATAGTATGCGGAGGCGGAGGAAGCATAGATCTTCTTGAACTTGCCGCAAACAAGGGCGCGGATTGTTACATAACGGGCGACGTGCCTCATCACGTCGCGCTGTACGCTCGGGAGTGCGGCACGCCCATAGTGGTGCTCAGTCACTACCGAGCGGAAAGAATATATATGAAACGGCTCGGCGAGTTGCTCTCCGAACGCGCGGCGCGCGAGCGCATGGACGCGGCGATCGAAGTGAGCGAAACGGAGTGCGATCCCGTCCGTACGGAGGAATTATGAAAGATCTCGGCAAAATATTGGAGTATCAGGAAAACGACATCGAGTTCAGAAAGATCGATGCGGAGTTCAACAAAAATCCCGACAAGAAAAAGCTGGATTCCGCAAAGAGGGATTTCGACGGCGTTCAGCGCGAGTTTTCCGCAAGCGTGACGGAAGCGGAGCGGCTGGGTAAGGAGATCGAACAGGCGTACGCCGAGTCAAAAGCGGCGGCAGCGAGGATAGACGAGCTCGAAAAGGCGTTTATGGCGGCGGAAACGGACGAGGCGAAAGCCGCGCTCCTTCCCGCCATGGAAACGGAGAAATCTAGGCTGGACAGTTGTCGCAACAAAGTGGTCAACAACATAGACCGCATAAAGAAGCTGCTCGTATCCTGCTCGCAGAAACAGCACGAAAAGAAGAAGATAAAGGAAACTTACGACAACATAAAGGCAACGCTTCAAAAGCAGCTCGAAACGATACAGCCTCGGCGCGAAGCTCTCAAAAAGCGCATGGGCGAACTGCGCGAAGAGGTGGATCCCGAGCTTATGGAGGTATACGCCAGAGCGAAAAAGGACGGTATGGCTCCTCCCGTGTTCGTCGCTGCGATAAGAAACGGAGACGAGTGGTCGTGCATATGCGGAATGCGCCTTTCTCCGGGTAGCGTGAGCAAACTCAAAAACGACGGCATATACAGGTGTGACACTTGTCGCCGCATTCTGTATATAAAATAATAAGGGGGCTAAGATGGTAAGGAAGGGAGTTATTCTTTGCGGAGGACAGGGAACGCGGTTTTTGCCCGCGACGAAAGCCCTGCCCAAAGAGATGTTGCCGGTCGTGGATACGCCCGTGCTGCAATACATAGTGGACGAGATGATAGACAGCGGAGTGACGGATATATGTATCGTCATTTCGCCCGGAAAGGAGGAGATAGTGCGCTATTTCTCTCCCAAGGGCAAGCTGGAAAAGACATTACATAAAAAGGGCGACGAACGCGGACTTGCCGCGTTAAGACGCATAAACCGCGGCGCGAGATTTATTTTTGCCGTGCAGAAGACGCCGCGCGGCATGGCGGACGCGCTCCTTAAAGCGCGCGAGTTCGTGGGCGGCGATCCGTTCGTACTCTCGACGGGAGACGATCTCGTCCGCGCGGACAGACCCGTTTCCGCTCAGCTCATTTCCGCATTCGACAAGGGGTGCGACGCCGTGATAGGCGGTCAGATGGTAAGTGCGGACAAAATACACCTTTACGGCAGTGCGAAACTGGGTGGCAATCTTTTCGGAGACCCGCGCGCCTACGCCTGCGAGGGTATTGTGGAAAAGCCCAAGACCCCCGAGGAAGCGCCCAGCCTGTTTGCCGCGCTGGGAAGATACGTGCTCACTCCTCGGATCTTCGAGAAAATATCCAAAATAACGCCGGACAAAAAGGGCGAGTTGCAGGTGACGGACGCGCTCAAACTGCTGTGCGCCGACGGCAACGTGTGTGCGTATGACTTTGAGGGCTATCGGTACGACATGGGCAGTAAGGCGGGCGCGGTGCAGGCGACTATAAGCTACGCTTTGCGTCACCCCGAAACGAGCGAAGAAACGGCGGCATTCATACGCTCCTTGAAGTTATGATGCTTAACGCGTTTACTACCGACGGCGGTATACTCGCGCGATCGGGCGCGAAAGACTGCGACGAGATATTCTATGCGGGCGAGGGGCGTTTGGCAGACCCCAAAGTGACGCATTTCGTGCGGGCGGGCGGCGAAAGACGTCCGTCCGACGGCTGTTATCTGCCCTCGCTTTCCGACGGCGACGCCGTGGACGACGCGATCGACGCCTATTCTTGCGGCAGACCGCTCATTCTGACCGCCTGCGCGACGCTTGAAGAGGTGGGGACTTTCGATAAGAAGTACGGAATGACACCGATAGGCTATGCCCATAGCTGCGGGCTTCTCGGAAAAGGCTCGTTCGTTGCGGGTTGCGTGTATCTGGATAAGGACGACATAGACCTTATCGTCTCTTCGGGAGCGCGCGTCATTCTCACTCCGTCGGACAGCTTGTGGCACGGTTGCGGCATTCCTCCTCTGCGCATGATGCGCACGCTCGGCGCGGCAGTATCTCTCGGGACGGGTAGCGGCACGTTCAACGCGAATGCCGATCTCGTGTTCGAACAGCGGCTCATATGCCTTGCGGCAAGCGGTATCCTGTGCACTCCCGATCCCGTGCCGAAGGATTTTGCGGACTCAATGCTTCGCTCGGACGGAGTTTTACTTTCCGCAAAAGCTCACCGCGACGAATAAAAACGAATATGTGTGACAAAAACCGGACGCGCCTTTAAGAGGCGCGTTTTTTCATGCTGAAACGAATTTAAGGAAATAATGCAATGCGAAGCGGCGTTATAGAGTAAAATTTGCAATTGACATGTGGGGGGGGGGGTAATGTTATAATTATGTCAACGATGGGGCTGAATAATATCCGTGAAATATGATGATGTTTTTATAGTCACATATCCGGCGAAAGGGCAGTTCCTTTCGTCGTTTTTTCATGACGAAAGAGAAAGTTCAATGTTATCTCCGTCGAATAGGCCGAGCGGCGGTATGAACCTCTCCTACGGCTTGCTTGCGGGCACCGATCTTCCCGACGGATCCACAAGCGAAGTGGAAAGAAACTGGACGCCGGACAGCGGACGCGGCTACTATGCTCAGGCGGCACGTCAGGCGGCAATGCGCATAATGTACGTCGTAGCCAACAGCAATGCCATGAACTTTATCGGTGAGGATACGCGCATAGTATCGTACGATCCCGAGTGGTTCGCGGTGCGCGACGCTCTCGTGACTGCGGCAGTCGTGCTCTTCGTCATCAGCGTGGCGGCGGTAGTCGCAACGTCCGTATGGAACGAGATATGCGATCGTCGCGGTAAACGCAAGGGCGAATAATCGTGGGCGTTAGTAAATAAGATAAGCACCGCAATGCGGCAGATTGCCGCATTGCGGTGCTTTACGTTTTGCGAGCTTAAAGGCAGACGAGCGGGCAGAATTTGCGGCATACGCATGCCAAGAAAATTGTTAGGTATGGCGGCGAAAATTTTACTTAAACCGCGTCAATACGTTTGACAATCGCGCGCAAATGTAGTATTATAACAAAGCTGTTAGCGAAAGCGGCACAAGCGGTTGTGGCGGAATTGGCAGACGCGCAAGACTAAGGATCTTGTGGGCGACCGTGCAGGTTCAACTCCTGTCAACCGCACCATGAAAAACGGAGCACAGACAAGTGCTCCGTTTTTCGCGGTTGACAGGAGTTGAAGCTTAAGAAGGCGCGAGGGAACAGAAAACACACTGTGTTTTCCCCGAGCGGGCAAGCAATCTGCGATTGCGCAGCCGACGGATTTTCCGTTAGGGAAAATCCGTCTCCTGTCAACCGCACCACGAATAACGTAAGTTGAACTGATAAGGTTTGATTTGCGTTATTTTTTTTTTTTTTACTTTTACCTATGATAGTAAGTTGCACACGGAAGAATCATTTCGTAAATGCCTGAAGAAAACACTTTCCAATTTCTGCTCCCGAAAGGGCTGGAAATATATCGGCGTTTGGGAACGTTCGCCCGCAAAAGAAAGACTGCATTTTCATAGTTTGCTTTATATTCCCGACGGCACGATGCTGGAGTTTATGTTTGAGGACAATACATATAGTTTCACTGAGCACAAAAGGCAAATAACGCTTCAGAATATGTACTTCAAGGAAAGGTTTGGAAGAAAAGACTTCGAGGCGATAGAAGATCAGACAGGACTTCATAAAGCAATGCATTACATAATGAAGTATATTGAAAAGTCCGGAGAGAGAATTGTCTACTCCAAAGGACTTCCGCAATTCATCATTTCGGACATTATGGACGACGACGTTATCTGTCCCATCGGCATGGAAGATCAGAAGCTTCTTCTCTTTGACGACTTTTTGTGTTGGGACGAAGGCTGTTTGATAGGTCCGGTATCGCCCGAAGTGATAAGACAACTGCGCACCGTAAACTAAAAAGCTTACGGATAAACGCAAACTATAAATAAAACACGGCACAGGCGGTTAAAGGCGAAAATCGGCAAGCGGTTTAGCGGCGATTTCGACTTCCGTCGCGCGTTTTTATTTGGTTTATTTTTTCGGGTTTTAGTTGTGGGGCGTGTGCTTGCCTCGGCGGAGCGTAGCGGCGCCGACTTGTATAAGTCAAGCACCCGCCACAGTGCCATTTTTCTAAAATTGATTTGTTATATAATGAGTTGTGGCAAATTGATTTATTACAATTTTACTTGATTTAGAGCGAGATAAACTTTGCTATAAATTAAATCGCATTATTGCTTTCCGCACCCGATAATGCTATAATATAGGTGCAAAGGGGTAATTTTACAATGGACAAATTAAATGCGTTAGTTATTCAAAAAGATATTAAGAATTATATTAAACAATTACAAAAAAAGGAATTGTATTTTTTTGGTGTGCCCGAAGAATTAAGGTTAAATTCTTCGATAGTTGCGATTGAAAGAGAATTGGGTATACGAAAAACTATTAAAAAGGGGTTCAACATCATAAATAATACTTTTTTTGTTGAAGAAATAGTATTGCATAAAGAATGGAACGATGAAATTGTAGAAAAAACAATAACCACGCTTTTTTCTTGTTTTGAAACTTATTTTGAATTTTTACAAGGCGATATTTATGAGAATGCTTGCTACTATAAATACAATTTTACACAAGAAGAAATAGATAAATATTCTATTGATATTTTAAAAATCAATTTTAGAAGCTTTATTCAATATGATATTGATAATTTTACATTAGCATTTTCAGAAAACGAAATTTTACAATATAATGAAGCGGAAAAACGTAAAATTAATTTAAAAAAATGGTTAGTAAAGTTTAATAATTGCCAAACTTATGAAGAGTTTAAGCAAGTATATTCAAATTTAAAAAAATCAGCTTTTTCAAATAATTTAAATTTCTTTTTATTCAATTTCATTTACGGAAACAACGAAAACGTATTTAATATAATTACACAATTTTTAAACGATAACAATATATTTAATTTTGAAAAAGTTTTATGCTTAAAATTTAATTCATACGAAGTTTTAAACGCATATGATAACAGTAAATTTTATTCATCTGCTACCGCTAAAAAATGGAAAGACAGATTAAAATTTTTTATTGAAAAACTGGAAAATAAAGAAATAGCATTTACTACTATTATATATTTTGATAAAGACTTGCATTTTTTCGTATGTCGTGAAATTGGTAAGCCTAAAAATTATCAAAGCATTAATGGCTATATTCCTACTTTGGTAGACGCTCATAGGTATTTTGAAACGTTTGACGAATTAGCTAAATTTTTAGATTATGACTTATCAAATTGTGATTTATCGCAAGCGATTTTACCTGATTTAGAATTATCAAAATATAAGATTAATGAACAAACGAAATTGCCGATAAATTTTGAGAAAAATTTTACATACAATGTAACCAAAATATTTGATAGGTTTAAAAATCATTTTTTAGTTAAACAAATTTGGTTGAATGAATTTGGAAAAATAATCAAAGAATATAATCATACGTTTAATTATTTTTGTGATTACGTCCATTTTCTAAAAAATGATTTGTCTGATGCCGATTTATTGTTCTGCGACGGCTTATCTAATGTAATTGATTTTAGTGATTTAAATTTAACTAATGCAAAATTAAAAAGTAACATTCTCGATAAACTTGGTGTTAGATATGAACTAATAAGCAATACAGTTGAAAGTTTTGGTCAAACAAAGGCTAATGAATTAGAAACAGTAAATGCTTTGATTGCAGAAAGAGAACAGTTAAGTTTTGAAGAAACTCTCAAATGTCAAAAAATTTATTATATTACAGATTTACATTTATTACACAGATTGCACAATGCAAATTGCAAAAGCTATTATGATAAATTTTATGTGTTTCAAAAAATAATAGATAGTCTTTTAAACTCTGTTCACAGCTGGGAAAAGAACATAATTCTTATAGGCGGTGATACCTCTTCTGATTTTGCTTTTTTTGAATTGTTTGTTAAACAATTAAGGACTTCTATTGATGAAAGAAAATTAGATGTGCAAGTTATTTTTACTCTTGGGAACCACGAATTATGGGATTTTGTCGGAGATAAATTTAATGAATTTGGTGGCTCTAATTTTGATAATACCAAAAGAATAACATTTGATGAAATTGTGGATAAATACAGAAAAGTTATTACCGAAAATAAAATGTATTTGCTACAAAATAATCTTATATTTAAATATGATTGGAATAGTATTGAAGAGATTAGTGCGGAAGAGATTAAAAATTTATCACAAACGCAACTTTTAAATCGTCTTAAAAAAGCAAGGCTGATTTTATTTGGCGGATTAGGATTTGCTGGTTGTAATAATGAATTTAATGCAAATCAGTTAATTTATAGGCTTGCAATAAATAGGCAACAAGAAATTGAAGAAAGCAAGAAGTTTGAAGAACTATATGAAAAAATTTGTGCAGACTTATCTGATAAGCGAGTAATTATATTTACACATATGCCACAAAAAGATTGGTGTTCAAGCAACATGCAAGTTAAAGGTTTTATTTACGTTAATGGGCATACTCACCGAAATTACTTTTATGATGATGGCGATTACAGATTATATTCTGATAATCAAGTGGGGTATTATCAAGAAAGGTGTAAATTAAAATACTTTTATTTAGAAGATGATTACGATTTGTTTGCAACCTATGAAAATGGAATTTATGAAATATCAAGAGAAGATTATGTTGATTTTTATATCGGTAAAAACATAAATATGGACTTTTTTAGAGATTTTGATAAACTCTATATGTTAAAAAAGAATAGATACTATTTGTTTATTTTGCAAAGCGCAAACGGTAATTTGAATATTCTAAATGGTGGTGCAATAAAGCGGTTAGCAAATAATACAGTACATTACTATTATGAGAATATGGATAGAGTTATTTCTTATATTAAAACGCCATTAGATAATTTCAGCGATTATCAAAAACAAATTTCTGACGAAATCAAAGCTATCGGGGGTAGCGGTAATATTCACGGCGCGATTATTGATATTGATTTTTTTAATCATATTTATGTGAACCCGATTGATTTGAGTGTAACCGCATATTGGGCAAGTGATATTGTAAATAAAATCATATTTGAAGATACTCCAACGCTTTTAAAATGTAATTGTCCGCAATTATACGCAAATTATTTAAAGCAAATTGAAAGCAAATCAAAAACAGCTCTTGTTTTAAATAAATCTTCGATAGTTAGACCGCCACAATTTTATTTAGATACCGATATATATGGGGCTTCAAGAGAAATTAAGAAAATGCAAAAGTTAAGCTCAAATATTTTAAGTTTATGGGTTGAGCCTGAAAATAAAAAAATTGAGCAATGGCAATAATGAATAAAAAAATAACGTAAGTTGAATTTGGTTCAACTTACGTTATGGGTGGTGCACCATGAAAAACGGAGCACAGACAAGTGCTCCGTTTTTCGCGGTTGACAGGAGTTGAAGCTTAAGAAGGCGCGAAGCGTTAAGAAAACAGGACTGAATGTCCTGTTTTCAGCGTAGCGGGCAAGCAATCTGCGATTGCGCAGCCGACGGGGTTTCCGAAGAAAAACCCTTTTTCTGTCGGATAAAATGAAATCAAAAGCATAAAGACCGCCGGAATTTGACCATCCAAACATGCGTTGCGAGGGTCATTTCCATATTCCGCAAATTTCAGGTATAAAATGCCGATGAGAGTCAAAAATACCGCATATGGACTCCATTTCTATCTGGCAGAGTACGGACGACGGCGTACGCAGCTACCCGCGTCTGACGGAAAATATAAGCGCGAACGCGCTTGTCGTTGGCGGCGGGATAGCGGGTTATCTCACCGCATATCGCCTTGCGGAAGCGGGGCGGAAAGTCGTGCTCATAGAGGGCTATCGGCTGTTTTCGGGCACGACGGGGCATACGACGGCTAAAATAACATATCATCAGGGCAGCGTATATCCCAAGCTCGTCAAGAGTTACGGCGTATCCGTCGCAAAGCGGTATTATGAGGCGCAGGTGAGCGGCATGCGTGATATTCTCGCCCTTACGCAGGAACATTCGATAGACTGCGACTGGCGGGTCATGAACGGATACATCTATTCGTCGGACGGCGGCGAGGAGACCAAGCGCATTTATTGCGCCATGTCCGAGGCGGGGATAAAGACGGAGCTCGAACATTCGTCCACGCCTGCGGGCGATTTTCTCACCGTGCGCGCGGAAAATCAATATGCATTTCATCCGCTTAAATTTTTGCGAGCTCTTCCCGTGCATTTCGATATTTACGAAAACACGCGCGCTATAAAGTTCGACGTAAAGAAAAAGACGGTATACACCGAAGAGGGAAGCGTACACGCCGATCTTATCGTGATCGCTACGCGCTATCCGACGATAGACGAATACGGCTCGTATTTCATGCGACTTCGCCCGTCCATGTCGTATACCGTGGCCGTAAGCGGAGCGGCATGCGGTGCGACGTATCTTGACGCGCGCGAGGAAGGGCTGTCCGTAAGGCCTTACGACGGCGGCGTCACCGTGGGCGGCTATGACCGCAGAACGGGTACGGGCGACATGCATGCTTTTCTCGGACTGCGCGCCGTGGCCGCGCGAATGTTCGGAGACAAGGTGGTCGTGGCGGAATGGGCGGCTCAGGACTGTATGACTTTCGACGGAGTGCCGTACGTCGGGTGCTATTCTCCCGAACTGCGCGATATATACGTCATAACGGGGTTCAACAAGTGGGGAATGGCAAACTCCGCAACTGCGGCGCGGCTGATAGCCGATCTCGCGGACGGAAGGGAGAACCCGTTCGAGGAGCTGTACTCTCCCACACGCAGGCGCAAGGGCACGGCGGGCGGATTTATCCGTAATGCCGTTCGTAGCGTGGCATACCTCATAACGGGAAATCTGCACTATCCGCTGTCAACGTCCCGATCGATCGCCCCCGGAGAGGGCAAAGTAGTGCGACTTCACGGCAAAAAACGCGCGGTGTATAAAGAACCGGGCGGGAGGCTTTACGCGACGGAAGCGATGTGCCCGCACCTCCATGCGGAAGTAAAGTGGAATTCCGAAACGCAGACGTGGGACTGCCCGTGCCACGGCTCACGATTCGATAAGTTCGGTAACGTGATATCTGCTCCCGCACATTGTAACCTGCGCTCGCACACACGTCTTGCGGAAGAATCGGCAAGTAAAAAGAAAGAAAAGGCAAAGAGTAAAACGGAATAACAAAGACGGCGCATAAAGCCGTCTTTTTATTTTTCCGCATTTTTTTAACGTCCGTCCGCATGGCGGTTTTCAATGCCGTGTCGGCGTACGTACCGCCGCCGTACGTATTTATATAACTATGGATTTTACGTGTCCGCACCGCGCATACCGCCCGCACCGCGCCCTTCACCACGTGCATTGCGCGTCTGCTCCGTGCGTCTCATTCCGCAAGACAGCATCGCGCACTTTTGTTTTTCGCGGCGTTTTTTTTATTGCGACGAATGCGATTTTTTACGAAAATAAGCATATAACGGCTGAAAACGCTTGACAAAATCCGCCGATAGTATTATACCGTGCATGGGGAATCGGGAGGCAGTTTTGGTAAAAGATCTCTCCGTGGGAAATCCGTTTAAAGTGCTCTGGCTGTACTCGCTGCCGCTCATAGGCAGCGTGGTGTTTCAGCAGATGTACAACATGGCGGACACGATCATTGCGGGCAAGGCGATAGACGATTACGCTCTCGCCGCGGTGGGAGCGTCGTATCCCGTGACCATGATTTTCATGGCGGTCGCGCTCGGCTGCAACCTCGGTTGCTCGGTCATAGTGTCCCGCTTTTTCGGGCAGAAGCACTTTGCCGAGGTTCGGGAGAGCGTTTCGACCATACTCATATCCGTAGCCGTTCTCGGCGTGGTTATGACGGGTGTGGGCATAGGTATAGGCAGTCCGATAATGCGGCTGCTCCAAACGCCCGAAAGCATTTTCGGAGACGCTCTCGCATACCTTTATATCTATATCGGCGGCTTCATATTCGTGCTGATATATAACGTCGGAACGGGAATTTACACGGCGCTCGGCGACTCGATGACGCCTTTCCTTTTCCTCGTAGCGTCCAGCCTGGGCAATATAGGACTGGACCTTTTGTTCGTGCTTGCTTTCCGCATGGGCGTTGCGGGTCTTGCCTGGGCGACGTTCATATGTCAGGGTATAGCGGCGGTGCTGTGCGTGATCGCGCTCCTTCTGCGCCTGCGCAAACTGGGCGGCGATCGTAAGCCCCGACTGTTCTCGCGGCAACTGCTTGCGAGAATGTGCATAGTGGCGATACCGAGCATATTACAGCAGAGTTTCATATCCATAGGCAATCTGTTCATACAGGCGCTCGTAAACGGGCACGGCGAACTCGTGCTTGCGGGATATACCGCGGCGATAAAGCTGAATACGTTCCTCCTTACGACTCTGACGACGGTGACGGGCGCGCTTTCCTCATACACGGCTCAGAATATAGGCGCGGGAAAGAGTGAAAGGGTCGCCAAAGGTCTTGCGGCGTGCTGTTCGATAACGGGCATACTTCTGGTGCCGTTCATGGTGTTCTATCTGGCATTCCCGCAGACCGCGCTGTTGCTGTTCACGCAGGACGTTTCGGGCGAAGCTATGGCAACGGGCGTTCAGTTCCTGCACATGGTGGTGCCGTTTTACGCGGTAGTGGCGATAAAGCTTCTCTGCGACTCCGTCATGCGCGGATCCGAACGCATGATACCGTTCATGATAACGACGTTCTCCGACCTCGTCATACGCGTTGCGCTTTGCTTTATATTCGACCCGGGCATGGGCATGGGACCCATGGGACTGTGGCTGTCTTGGCCGATAGGCTGGTCCGCGGGCGCGGCGCTGTCCGTAGTACTCTGTCTGTTCGTGGGTAAGAACAGGCTTATAGGGCTGGCAGGGCGAAAGCGCAAGACCATTTCTTAGTAGCTTGGCTTTACTCTCGGCGGGCGGTGCATAAAGCCGCAAAAAGGGATAAAACTACCTTTGATGAAGCATTACGACTATATGTGCGTGAGAGCGGAAAACAGCAGGGAATGCAAGGGCAGGTATTGTAAATTCGGCTGGCGGTACGTCCCCGACGAGAGCGAGCGCGGCGGCAGGTTATCCTTTCGCAGAGCGGCTCCCGCATTGCGCGTCGATGAGCTGGATGCATTACAGCGCAGGTGTGACGCAAAGGCGGAAGAAATAGACGAACTGCGCGGGCATTGCCGCGTGATCGGAGGTATTATGTCTGTCATGGTAGCCGCGGCAGGCTATTTTGTCATGTGCGCGGGGCTGGAAATGCTGGGCGGCAGCGCACCCGGCGGCGGGGCTGTGTGCATAGCGGGAGCACTGGCGGCGGCTGCGGCGTTTTTAGCCGGAAAAGGCGCGGAGGCGATCGCGCTTCGCGCGTCGCGCGGGCGCAGGATGCTGCTTTCGGCGCAGCTTAGCGCGCTACTCGCCGAAACGGAGAAAATTGGCAACGCCTCTTAAATTTTACGGACGGCTCTCTCCATACGAACGGGCGAAACTGACGTCCGTTTTTTCCATGCTGTTCAACCTGACGACGGGCGCGTTCGGAGTGGCGATAGGACTGCTCACGTCGGCTACCGCCATACTCGTAAGCGGCTTGCATTCGTTGCTTCTCGGCTCGGTAAAACGTGTGTACTTCCGAGGGATGCCCGCGTCGCACGGGGATGAGAGCAGAGAAAGCGCGTATTATTTTGCAATGGGCGTACTGCTTGCGGCGTCATCCGCATTTTACACGATATATATGCTACGAGGGACCGCCAACGAGCGCGAACTCAGGTTCGGCGCGGGCGCGGCGATAGCCGTGTGTGTGATTGCGGCGGCGGAACTGATAGTGAACGTGCGCGGGCTTGTTACGGCGAGAAGAAACGGCGACTTGCTTCTCGAAGGACTGCGGCTCGCCGATCTTTCGGCGGCGTTTGTCGCCGTTGCCGCCGCGGCGAACGCGATAACATCGGTGCTCGGCGTGCGCGACATAGGATACGTCATTTACGGCGGACGTTTCGGCGCGATAATGGGCGCGGCGGGTATACTTACGGGCGCGGCAATGAGCATAAAGGGCGCGCTTTTAATGCGTAAGTTTTCGCGGCGGGAGCGTATCAGGATAATAGAGCGTACGCGCGCGTCGAATATGCCCGACCCGCCCGCAAACCCTTGACTTTTTGCCTGTCCGTTTGTATAATTGTTAATAGTGACACAAAGGTAATGTATACGAAATGGATTTTGTATTTTCTGACAGAATGAAGAATATGAACGGCACCGCCACCCGCGAGATATTCAAATTGCTCGGCAATCCCGAAATAATCAGTTTTGCCGGCGGCAATCCCGCGATAGAGTGTCTGCCTACCGAACGCGTCAAAGAGATAACGGGGGATATATGCGCATCTCCCGATTTTGCGCGCGTCCTTCAATACGGACTCACCGCAGGTTTCCCCGAACTGCGCGAACTGCTTTGCAAGTACGTTGAAACCGCGGGCATATACGGCGCGAAAGTGGAAAACGTGCTGGTAATAAGCGGCGGTCAGCAGGGTATCGATCTTGCGCTCAAAGCGTTCATCAACCCCGGCGACGTCATACTCGTCGAAGACCCGACTTATCTTGCGTTCCTCCAACTCGCCAACTCTTACGAGGGCGTGTGCAAGGGCGTTAAGGCAAACGACGACGGGCTCGATCTCGAAGACCTTGAAGAAAAGATAAAGAAGTATTCGCCCAAAATGCTTTATTGCGTTCCGACGTTCTCCAACCCGACGGGAAAGACGTATTCGGACGCGAACAGGCGGGCGATAGCCGAAATGACGGCAAAGTACGGCGTCATGGTGATAGAGGACGATCCGTACAGCAAACTGCGTTTCAAGGGCGAATACGTTCCGTCCATGAAGAGCTACGACAAGGCGGGAAACGTCATATTCATATCCTCTTTCTCCAAGATAATTTCGCCCGGTAACAGAACGGGCGTGGCTGTGGCGGATCCCGCGGTCATACGTAAAATGGAGATAGGCAAGCAGGGAACGGATCTTCATACGCCCAATCTTTCGCAGATGATAACGTACGAATATCTGCGCCGCGGGTATCTTAAACCCGATCTCGAAAAAGCGGTGGAGATATACGGCAGGAAAAAGGGTGCGATGAGCGCCGCGATAAACAAGTACATGCCCGAAGAATTCATTTGCACGGACCCCGACGGCGGACTGTTTATCTGGGGAAAACTGCCCGAGCGCATAGACACGGTAAAACTTCTCCCCGAAGCGATAGCACGCAAAGTGGCGTACATACAGGGTAGCGTGTTCTTTGCGGACGGCAGCGGCACGAATTACATACGCCTCAACTACTCGTATGCGGATATAGCCCGCATAGAAGAGGGCATAGCCCGACTCGCCGAGCTGTTCAAGGAAAAGCTCGCAAAGTAAAGGGGGGAAGCATGACTAACGCACTCGATATACTCAGACAGAGGGGATACGTCGGACAGACGGTATACGAAGAGGATCTTTACAAACTGCTCGGCAGCGAGAGCATACCGTTTTACGTCGGATTCGATCCGACGGCGGACAGCCTGCACATAGGGCATTACATACCCATAATGGCAATGGCGCATATGCAGAGATGCGGTCACAAGCCCATAGTGCTCGTAGGCGGCGGCACGGGAATGATAGGCGACCCGTCCGGCAGAAGCGACCTGCGCACCATGCTCACCAGAGAGCAGGTAGAGCATAACGTCGCTTGCATAAAGAAGCAGATGGAGCGCTTTCTCTCCTTTGAGGGTGAGAACGCGGCTGTGATAGTGAACAACGCCGATTGGCTGCTCAATCTCAACTATGTGGACTTTTTGCGCGACGTGGGCGTCTACTTCTCCGTAAACAAGATGCTCACCGCCGAGTGTTTCAAAATACGTTACGAAAAGGGACTTACGTTCCTCGAATTCAACTATATGCTCATGCAGGCGTATGACTTTCTCATGCTTTACGAAAAGTTCGGCTGTCTGCTTGAAATGGGCGGTAACGACCAGTGGAGCAACATTCTCGCGGGCGCGGATCTTATCCGCCGCAAAAAGCATAAGGACGCATTCGCCATAACCTGCCCGCTGCTCCTCAACTCCGAGGGCAAGAAGATGGGCAAGACGGCGAAGGGCGCGCTTTGGCTCAGCGCGGAGCGCACCACGCCTTACGAGTTCTATCAGTACTTCCGCAACGTCGAAGACGTCAAGACGGAGGAGTGCCTGCGTCTTCTGACGTTCGTTCCGCTCGACGAGATAAAGGAGCTTACGGCGCATAACGACGAGCGCATGAACATTGCCAAAGAGCGTCTTGCGTATGAGGTTACCAAGCTCGTTCACGGCGAAGAGGCCGCGGACAAGGCGCGCTCACAGGCGCGCGCGGCGTTCGGCGGCAATGCCGAGGACATGCCCACCGTCACGATCAAGGCGGCGGACGCGCCGACGGTAGCGGACGCACTCGTGCTTACCGGTGCGTGCAAGTCCAAGAGCGAGGCGCGCAGGCTGGTAGAGGGCGGCGGCGTTAAGATAGACGAATCCAAGGTAACGGACGCGACGGACGCGCTTTCGGCTTATGCCGCAGACGGCTCGTTCGTGCTGCACAAGGGCAAGAAGTTCCATGTGCGCGTAGTGCTCGGATGACGGAAAGTTACGTCACTCTCTCCGACGCATTTGCGGAGATCGTGATATTGCGCTCCCGCTTTCTCGCGTACGTGTTCCACTGCGAGAGCGAAGAGGAGTGTGCCGTAAAGCTGGCGGAGCTGAGAAAGCGGCATTACGACGCGACTCACGTGTGCTATGCCTACTGTGCGGACGTCGATGGGCGTACGATACGCTTTTCGGATGACGGCGAGCCTTCGTCCACGGCGGGCGCGCCCATACTGTCCGTGATAAACAAGGGCGGTTACAGGCAGGTGCTCATAGCCGTGGTGCGGTATTTCGGCGGCACCAAGCTGGGCGCGGGCGGACTTGTCCGCGCATACACGGACGCGGCGACGGCGGCTGTCGGAGCGGCAAGGCGCGACGATATGCGGCTTTGCTCGGTATGGGCGGCGCAGACGGACTACAACACGTTTGCGCGCATAAGCGCGGCGATACCGCGAATGGGCGGCGCGACGACGCACGTAGAGTACGGGGAAGGGGTATCTTTCGAAGTAATTTTTCCCGTCGGGGAGGACAGGGAGCAGTCCCTCCGCGATCTGACGGGCGGAAAAATCGAATTTATCAAAAGAGGCGACAGATATGAAATTTATCAAACGCGAACAGCTTAAAGAAAAGCCTTCCGATCTTCAATTCGGAAAGCACTTCACCGACTACATGTTCATGATGAAATATCATGACGGCGGTTGGGATTACGACAATGCGTGCATAAAGCCTTACGAACCGTTCGTGCTCGACCCGTCCACCTCCGTGTTCCACTACGGACAGGCGGTATTCGAGGGGCTTAAAGCCTATAAGAACGATAAGGGCGAAGTGCGTCTGTTCCGTCCCATGGAGAACATGAAGCGCATGAACGATTCGTGCTGGCGGCTTTGCATACCTCAGTTCGACGAGAAGTTCGTACACGACGCGATAGCGGAGCTCGTAAAGACGGAAAAGGACTGGATCCCCACCGCGCCGGGAACGTCGCTTTACATCCGCCCGTTCGTTATAGCGACGGACGAAACGCTGGGCGTGCACTCGTCCAAGAACTACATCATGGCGGTGATACTCTCTCCCGTCGGCGCATACTACGCGCACGGATTCGATCCCGTACGTCTTTACGTCGAGGAGAACTACAAGCGCGCATGCAAGGGCGGCACGGGTAATCACAAGGTAGCGGGCAACTATGCCGCATCCATACTCGCCGCAGACGAGGCGGAGAAAAAGGGCTACGATCAGACGCTGTGGCTGGACGCCGCCGAAAACAAATACATGGAAGAAGTAGGTTCGATGAACATATTCTTCGTCATAAACGGCAAGGTGGTAACGCCCAAGCTCGGAGGCTCGATACTCCCGGGCATCACGAGGAGAAGCACGATAGAGCTGCTCAAAGCGCGCGGTTACGACGTGGAAGAGCGTCTCGTATCCGTCAAGGAAGTCGTGGACGCGGCAAAGGACGGCACTCTCGACGAGATATTCGGTACGGGAACGGCGGCAGTTGTTTCGCCCGTTGGCGAGTTCGGCTTCGAGGGCAAGGACTATAAAGTAGGCGACGGCAAGCTCGGCAAAGTGACCAAATACGTTTACGACGAGCTTACGGGCATTCAGACGGGCGTCAAGCCGGACGAGTTCGGCTGGGTAGAGCGCGTGATCTGATCGTCCCGCCGTTAAGATAAAAACAACGCGAGGAACATAATGAGAAAAGATACAGAATGCGTGCGCGCGGGCTACACTCCCGGAAACGGCGAGCCGCGCCAGCTCCCCATAATACAGTCGACCACATTCCGCTATACTACGAGCGAGGAGATGGGCGCGCTGTTCGATCTTGAAAAGTCGGGATATTTCTATACCCGTTTGCAGAATCCCACCAACGACAACGTCGCGGCGCGCATAACCGCGCTCGAAGGCGGAGTGGCGGGTATGCTCACCAGCTCCGGGCAGGCGGCAAACTTCTTTGCCGTGTTCAATATCTGCGAGGCGGGCGACCACTTTGTCGCGTCGTCCACGATATACGGCGGAACGTTCAATCTGTTCGGCGTGACGATGAAAAAAATGGGCATAGATTGCACATTCGTCGATCAGGACGCGAGCGAGGAGGAGATCTCTGCCGCATTCCGTCCCAATACCAAGTGCATGTTCGGCGAGACCGTGTCCAATCCGGGCGTCAAGGTGCTCGATATAGAGAAATTCGCCCGCATAGCACACGCTCACGGCGTACCGCTCATCGTTGACAATACGTTCCCGACGCCCGTCGGTTGCCGTCCCATAGAGTGGGGCGCGGATATAGTGACGCACTCTACCACCAAATACATGGACGGTCACGGCGTCGCCGTCGGCGGAGCGATAGTGGACAGCGGCAACTTCGATTTCGCCGCATACGGCGATAAGTATCCCGGACTGAACACCCCCGACGAATCCTATCACGGTATCGTGTATACACAGAAGTTCGGCAAGGGCGCATATATAACCAAGGCCACGGCACAGCTCATGCGTGACCTCGGCTCCATACAGTCGCCTCAGAATGCGTTCTACCTCGGGCTCGGGCTCGAATCTCTTCACCTGCGCATGCCGCGCTACTGCGCTAATGCTCTTGCGGTAGCCGAGTATCTCGAAAAGTGCCCCTCCGTCGAGTGGGTGGCGTACCCGGGACTCAAAAGTGACAAGTACTACGAACTCGCTCGGAAGTATTGCCCGAAAGGCGCTTGCGGCGTACTCTGCTTCGGACTCAAAGGCGGACGGAGCGCGGCGGAAAAATTTATGGACAGCCTTAAACTCATACGCATATATACGCACGTCGCGGATTCGCAGTCCTGCATGCTTCATCCCGCGAGCCACACTCACCGCCAGCTGACGGACGAACAACTGCGCGCGGCGGGAATCGATCCGTCGCTGATACGCTTCTCCGTCGGTATAGAGGACGTAAGCGACATTCTCGACGACGTAAAGCAGGCGCTTGTCGCCGCAGGGCTCAAAGCCTGAAAAATTTAACGGTTTCGCGCCCGACGCGGCGCGTCAGAACCCCTCTTGCTTGTCAAGAGGGGTTTTCGTCCATGCCGCGCTTTACGCTGCTTGTAAAAACGCAGGCGTGGCTTGCCGAAACAGGGCATAACGCCGAAAATCGCCCAAAAGGCTTGCCGCAAACAGCGAACGGCAATGTTTTAACACGGGCGGTTCGGCAAAAACCGCTCCGTCAGGATGCGAGCAGCTTATAAAGCGTTCCCACGATGTCGGCGGGCGCGAACGGCAGCACGGCTTTAAGCCCGAGCGCGGCGCGCTTGCCGCGGCTCTGTCCGCGATTTTTGAGCAGTCCGAGCAGATTGCCCGCCTCGGGAGGGAGCGCCCCCGCGAGTATATCCTCGGGTTTTCCACCGGACGCGAGCGCGCTGAGTAGCTGCGTCTTGTCCTTTAAGTCCGTTTTGCCGAGCAAAAGCGGCAATATTGCGTTTATATCCATAGCGTTGCCTCCTTGACGTAACACTAATTTATATGACGGCATACAATGGAATGTATGCGTAAACGACTTAAAAATTACACTGCCCAAGAGGCGGGCGAGAAGCGCGCCGAGGAGCTGATGGAAAAGTACGGTAGCATGAGCGAGGACGCGCTTTACTCCAAACTCATGCAGGAAGTCGCTTCGGCAAAGTCCAACGGGACGTTTTCCGCTACTCGTCTTGCCGCGGACATAGATCGTATGCGCCCGTATCTGACGCACGAGCAGGTGGAAAAGCTCAATCATCTGCTTCGCATCATAGGCAGCTGACATATGGACAGCTACATAGTCGCGTTGGGCGACATGAGTGCGGGAGTTCGTGCGCTTGCCGGAAGGCTGCGACTCACGTATATATTTCCGTTTGTCTCGCGGGCGGTGTTCGAGGGCGACGCGTCCGAGCTGGGCGGGTACGCCGCGTCCGCAGTCCGTGTGACCAAAGTATCGGCGGTCTTAGACAGGGCGCGAGGCGCGGTGCGCTGTCCCGATCGCCCCATAGAGCCGTACGCGGGCGCGGGAGTGACGGTCGCCGTCATAGATACGGGCATAGAACCGCATATAGACTTTTTAGTGCCTAACAGGCTGAAAGCGTTCGCGGACGTTATCGGCGGCAAGGAGCAGCCTTACGACGACAACGGGCACGGTACGGCGGTCGCGGGCGCACTTGCGGGCAACGGCTTACTTTCGGGCGGGAAGTACTGCGGCATAGCGTCGGGTGCGGATATAGTCGCCGTAAAGGCGCTTAGCCGCGACGGAGAGGGAAGTACCGCGGACATATTGCAGGCAATGCAATGGGTGTGGGACAATGCCGCAAGGCTCAAAATAAAAGTGGTCTGTATGTCGTTCGGCGCGCCGCCCAAAAAGCGCGGCGATCCTCTTGCCGCAGGTGTGCGCGCCCTTCACTCGATAGGTCTCACCGTCGTCGTCAGCGCGGGCAACGGAGGTCCGGGGTCGGGGACGATAATGTCACCGGGAATAAGTCCGTACGCCATCACCGTAGGCGGCGCGGATACGAACGGCGACGCGCCTTCCGTTTCGGAATTTTCGTCCAGAGGGCCCTGTAACGGGCTTGCAAAGCCCGATTTGCTTGCCCCTGCGGAAGATATCGTCTGCGCATACAAGCGCTCCTACGCGGCGTTTACGGGCACATCCATAGCCGCTCCCATAGTGGCGGGAGCGTGCGCGCGCCTTATTTCCGATCACCCGACTTTTACTCCCGACAGGGTAAAGGAAGAGCTGAAAAAGCACGCCGCGCATATGCCGGGGAGCATAGACAATGTAGGTTCGGGACTGCTCGGCATAGTCCCGCCCGAGTCGCCGTAAGACAAGACCTCGCGTCAAACGTGTCGGGCTTAAAGCTGTTTTGCGTTATGCCATGGCCGCGTACGGTGTTATGCGATGACCCGCGCATCAGCGGTGCGCGGGTCATCCGTATGTCCTTAGGCGATCATCTCGCTATTTCGGACACCGCCTGCAAGAAGAAGTTTATCTCGTCGGCGGTGTTTTCTATTCCGACTGCGGCGCGCACCATGCCGTCTTTAAGCGTGCCGTAGTGCTTGTGTGCGAGGGGAGCGCAGTGCAGACCCGTGCGCACGCAGATGTCGTATTCGTCGGCGAGGATGTTTCCCGCTTCCGCGCTCGTCATTCCGCGCACGGTAAACGCTATTATCGGTCCGCCGTATTCCTTGCGCGTATAAAGCCGAACGCCGCTTATCTTGGATAGTTCGCCCATAGTGTAATAGAACAGACCGTTGAGACGCTTGCGGTTTTCTTCGCCGTTCTCTGCGGTATACTTCAATGCGGCGTTCAGTCCCGCGATGGCGGGGGTAGGGAGCGTACCGCTTTCGAGAGCTTCGGGCGGTTCGGTGGGTTGCGGTTTCGCGCTTTCGGTACCCGTACCGCCGTACCTGAACGGTCTGACCGTCGCTTTTCTTATGAGGAGCATGCCGACGCCCTGCGGAGCGTGCAGACCTTTGTGCGGCGCGACGGCAAGAAGGTTTATCTTGTCGCGCTCCATATTGACGCTCGTGTATACTATGCTCTGCGCGCCGTCCACGAGAAACAGAAGTCCGTATTTTTCCGCGAGGTACCCTATATCCGCGATCGGTTGCGGCGCTCCCGTGACGTTGCTTATGTGGTTGACTATTATCATATAGGTGTTCGGACGCAACGCGGAAGCTATCTGCTCTGCGGAAACGAAACCGCCGACAAGTGGAGAGAGCGCGGTATAGTCCGCTATGCCGAGTTCTTTCAGCCGCATAAGCGGCCTTAAAACGCTGTTGTGTTCGAGCACGGTAGTGACGATATGTCCGCCTTTTTTCGCCGTGCCGAATATGGCGGTATTGAGAGCGTCCGTGCAGTTAAGCGTAAACACTACTTTGTCAGGCGTAGTACCGAACATTCTGGCGGCTGATTCGCGCGTATCCTCTATCATCATGCCCGCTTTGACCGCGAGTGAGTGCGACGACCTGCCAGGGTTCGCGGAAAGGTATTTCAGCGCCGTGCCGACGGCGTTTATTACGGACGTAGGTTTGAAATAGGTTGTAGCGGCATTGTCGAGATAAATCATTTACCATCCTCCGCGCGGCTTGCATATAATGTAACAGCCGCCGTTTAAGTCTATGAACGGCGAACGCCAAAGAGAACACCCAGCGGAGGGGATATGGAAATACTTCTGATATTCGGCGCCCGTTCGCAGGCGCTGCGTTGTGCCAATATGCTGCGTGCGTCCGCATACCGCGCGGCGATAGTATCCGCGCCCGCTTTCGCGTCGGGAGGCAGTTGCAGCCTTGCCGTATCGACGGACGGCGCGGGTTATTCTTTTTTTCGGCAGTCTGCGGGAGCGTATTCGTCGCTTAAAGGCGCGTATATGCAGAGCGGGGGAAAGTATACCCGAATATTTTGAATACGCTTTACAAAGTGCGCGCGCATGTGGTATAATTTACGAACGAAAGACAAGGCGGTGAAGGTATGTGCGAACGCGCCGACAATATCATGAAATTGCTCGAAGAGGCGCACCCCGACGCGCATTGCGAACTGAATTACGGTTCGGATTTTCAGCTGCTCGTCGCGGTCATACTGTCCGCTCAGTGCACGGATAAGCGTGTGAATCTCGTTACGGCGGAACTGTTCATGCATTACCGCGAGCCCGTCGATTTTGCGACCGTGCCGCAGGAAAAGCTTGAAGAACTGATCAGACCGTGCGGTTTTTTCCGCTCCAAGGCGCGTAGCATAATATCCTCGGGAGCGGACATTATAGAGCGATTCGGCGGGAAAGTACCGCGCACCATGGAAGAGTTGCTTTCTCTGCGCGGAGTGGGGAGAAAGACGGCTAACGTCATGCTCGGAGTCGCTTTCGGCGAATCCGCGATAGCCGTGGACACGCACGTGTTTCGCCTTGCCCACAGACTGGGACTTTCGGACAAGCCGACGCCCGAGGGCGTGGAAAAGGATCTTGTCGGCGAGATAAGCGAGGAAATGCGGGCAAAAGCACACCATTTGCTTATTTTTCACGGGAGGTATGTCTGTCATAGCAGGAACCCCGAGTGCGATAAGTGCAACGTGACGGAATATTGTAACTACATAAGGGAGAAGGGATAATGTTTGCAGATACAGCTAAGATATATATAAAGGCGGGCAACGGCGGGAACGGCTGTACGTCGTTTTACACTGAAAAATACGTCAACAACGGCGGGCCGGACGGCGGCAACGGCGGCGAGGGCGGTAAAATAGCTTTTCGCGCAGTGTCCAACAAAAATACGCTTGCGGACTTCAAGTTCGCGCGGCACTTTCGCGCGGAAAACGGCGAGAACGGAAAGTCGCGTTACAGCGCGGGCAAAAAGGGCAAGGATCTTATAATAGACGTACCCGTCGGTACCGTGGTAAAGGACGCCGAAACGGGCGGCATAATAGCGGATATGTTCTCGGAGGGCGAAGTGATATACGTAGCCGAGGGCGGCAGAGGCGGCAAGGGAAACGCGTTTTTCCGTAACTCGCGTCGTCAGGCTCCGCACTTTTCGCAGGCGGGAGAGCAGACGCAGGAACACACCGTTCTTCTCGAACTCAAAACGATAGCGGACGTCGGACTGATAGGTTATCCCAATGTCGGAAAGTCCACCATACTTTCGGTGATATCCTCAGCGCGTCCGAAAATAGCCAACTATCATTTCACGACGCTTTCGCCCAACCTCGGCACGGTGAGCGTATACGACGAGATGTTTTCGGTTGCGGACATTCCCGGGCTTATTGACGGCGCGGCGGAAGGCGCGGGGCTCGGTCATGACTTTTTGCGGCATATAGAGCGCACACGTCTGCTCGTGCACGTCATTGACGGTAGCGGCAGCGAGGGCAGAGATCCCGTGGAAGACTACAAAGCGATATGCCGCGAGCTTGCCGATTACAGCGAGTCGCTTGCCGAAAAGCCGCAGATAGTGGTCATAAACAAAGCGGATATGATGACGGATTTTTCCGTTTGCGATAAAATAGAGGAGCTTTCGGGCAGTAAACCTCTACTTCTCAGCGCGGTAGTACACAGCGGCGTTGATGAGCTTATAAAGAGGATGTATAACGAGCTTAAACAATTGCCTCCGCCCAAGCCTCTCGAATACGAGCCATTCGTATACGAGAAGCCCGACAAGACGAGTTTCGACGTCGTAAAGACGGGCGACGGGGAGTTCGAGGTATTCGGCGGGCTTATAGACGAACTGAGCCGCGGCGTGGTGCTGGACAGTTACGACAGCATGCAGTACTTCCAGCGTCAGTTGCGCGAGCGCGGCATAGACAAAGCGCTTAAAAAAGCGGGCGTAAAGACGGGGGACACCGTCAGAATGCTCGATGTGGAGTTTGAATACGTTGAGTGACGATATAGTTATCTACGGCGGGACTTTCGACCCGCCCACAAAGGCGCACGCCATGCTGCTGCGCGGTCTTGCGGAGCGATTCAAGGGAGTGTACGTCGTACCTTGCAAGATCTCTCCGTTCAAGACGGAGGCGGGCGCGTCCGCAGCCGACAGGTTGCAAATGTTGCGTTATATAACGGAGGGCATGGCGGGCGTACATATAGACACGTTCGAGCTTGACCGCGAAGGGCGCGACTATACCTATATAACCTTACAGCACTTTTCAGAGGAGTTCCCGGGCAAGAAACTCTACCTTTGCATGGGGAGCGAAATGCTCATAGAGCTGGAAAGGTGGAAGCGCACCGATCTCATGGCGAAGGCGGCGACGCTGTACATTGTACCCCGTCCGCACTTTCCCATAACCGAAGAGCTGCTCGGTAAAGCGTCGTCTCTCGGCTTTTCGTATAAAGTCGCGGACTTTGACGGAGAGGAAGGCTCGTCGTCCGAGGTGCGCATATCCGTAGCCATGGGGCGGCCCGAAATGTTCCTTACCGAAAAGGTAGCCGATTATGTGGAGAAACGCGGGCTTTACAGGGAATACTGCTATGTGCGCGATCTTTATAAGCGTTTCGGCATGAAGCAGTCGCGCATAGATCACTCTTTTTCCACGGCTTTATGCGGAGTGGCGCTGGCTAAGCGCGTATGCGTCGATCCGCACCGCGCGGCTACCGCACTGCTTTTGCACGACATAGGAAAGTACGTTACAAAAGAGGATGCGGAAAAGATGGGCGTTCGCTTTGACGGCAGGATAGACGGTATGCCCCTTCCGATAAGGCACGCGGAGATAGGCGCGGAGATAATGCGACAGCTTCTGGGGATAAAGGACGAAGAGGTGATAGAGGCGGTAAGGTGGCACACGACGGGCAAGCCGAACATGACGCCCATGGAAAAAGTGGTGTACCTTGCGGACTATATAGAACCCTTGCGCGATTTTCCCGGAGTGGACAAGCTCAGAAAGGCGACCGAAAAGAGCATAGACGAAGGACTGCTTGCGGCTCTCGAAAACTCCGTAAAGCACGTCGGAAAGGACGAGCTTTACCCTGCGACGCTTCAAGCATACGAGTACTATAAGGAGAAGAAATGAAAACGATGAATAAGGAGCAGGCTCACGAGCTTGCGTATAAAATAGCGGAGATACTCGACTCGAAAAAGGGCATGGACATAGTGATAATAGACATATCCGCCAAGTCCGTGCTTGCCGATTACTTCGTCATAGCGAGCGGTCGATCTACTACGGCGGTAAAGTCCCTCTGCGACAACGTGGAGGAGAAGCTGTCCGAAGAGGGCATAGAACCTGCGCGCCGCGACGGAATGAACGAGAGCAAATGGATAGTCATGGACTACGGAAGTGTCATACTCCATGTGTTCCACGCGGAAACGCGCGAATACTATCGTCTCGAACGTCTTTGGGCGGACGAAGCTAACTGCGAATATTACGGTGAAGGAGGAAAATAATGGGCTGGGAAGTAGAATTTCTGCACGCTCTGCAAACGACGCGTAACGGCTTCACGGACACCATCTGGAAAGGGGTGACCATGCTCGGCGAGGAGATATTCGTGATCGCCGTGATAATGTTCGTGTATTGGTGCATCGATAAGCGAAAGGGCTTTAAGATGATGAACGTGTACTTTGTCAGCGCGGCGATAGTCGCGGGGGTAAAGGCGCTTGTCGGGCGAGTCCGTCCGTTCAATCACGCTCCCGACAAAGTGGTGTCCGTGGGCGAAGAGAGCACCGATTACTGTTTTCCGAGCGGGCACACGAACAGTGCTACGACGCTTGTTTCGCTCGTCGTGCGCGAGTTCCCCAAGGCGAGAAAGGTGACATTGCCCGTCGGGATAGTGGTAGTACTTCTCGTCATGTTTTCGCGTATGTTTTTAGGCCAGCACTACCCGACGGACGTTCTTGCGGGAGCGGCTTTCGGCATAGTCATTGTTCTTCTTTTCGGTTGGCTGTACGAATTTCTGAGAAACAAAGAGGAATACCTCGCGTTCGTGCTTGCGCCCGCGGCGGTCATAGCTTCCGTTCTTATAGGCATATTTGCGGACGCGGACTTTCAGGACACCGCGCTGACACTTACGGGTGTGATGACGAGCGTATACGTCTGCTATTTTATTGAAAAGAGAAAGGTAAAGTGGATAGTAAAGGCGAGCGTGGCGCAGAACGTGATGAAATACGTTCTCGGCGCGGCGGGCGCGATGCTGCTCTATCTTCCGTTTGAGCTGAGTGCTTTTGACGGCGTGACCGTGTGGGTAACCGCCTTCCTGCGATTCTTCCTTATAGGCGTGTGGCTGATAATCGGTGCGCCGTTGGTCTTTAAGGCGCTCGGGCTGTACGATAAGCGCGCGGAAGCCGATGACGCGGACGTGAAGGTTTCGTAACGGGTAGCGCTTGCGAGCTTTTGCCGTCTATGTTTGGTAGGCGAGTTTCCGACCCGAAGTGCTCCGAGCTTGCGCGGGTAAGATGACTAAAAATCCCGGCGGAAAATGCGGCAACGTAGGCGAAAACCGATACGGCGATCGCGGCAGGATGTAAACGGATATACCACTGCGGCGTACATAAAATCTACATGTCGATCGCGTCACGCGCGAAACGGCCGCGGCAAGGCGAAAGCGCAAGCGGCAGATGCGGGCAGAGCGCGAGAACTTGCGTCACGCGCGTAACGGCCGCGGCGAAAGCAACACGCATCGCAAAAGGCGAAGAAAAAGGGAATATCGAATAAAAATTTTTATCAGGCGCGCCGTTTTTATTGACAAACGGCGCGCCGCGTAATAAAATAGCACTGACAGCTTTAGGGGCGGGGTGAAATTCCCCACCGGCGGTATAGTCCGCGAAGCCGAAAGGCCCGACGGGGTGAAATTCCCCGACCGACGGTATAGTCCGGAAGATATAAAGCGTTTTTCTTTTGCGTTTTTTGCATGAAAAGCCGCCCCGAATTTTACGGAGGCGGTTTTATCATGATTAAGACAGAAAACGCGAAGCCCGCGAGGGCAAACATAAAGCGGTATTTTACGGCGCAGAGGATAGTCACGTTCGGCGTGCTGGCGGCGCTCGGCTATGCCATAAGCCTGCTCAGCTTTCCGCTTTTCCCGGGATCTCCCGTTTCGTTCCTTAAACTCGATTTCTCCAACGTGACCACGCTCCTTGCGGCGTATATGTTGGGACCCGTCAGCGCGACGATAATAGAAGCGGTCAAACAAGGACTTTCGGTGCTGACGTCGCTTACGTTCGGCGTGGGAGAGCTTGCGAATTTTCTCATCACGTTCTGTTTCTTCATCGTTCCCGCCGTTTTATACAAGAAGCGTAAGGGTATAAAATCCGTTATCCTCGGAATGGCGATAGCTTGCGTGTTGCAGATAGTCGCGGGACTGGTTGTCAATAAATTCATCACGTTCCCCGCATACGGTGTGGCTTTCGGTATGGACGCGGAGACGGTTGACGCGCTTTACTCCGTAGGCTGGCCGTTCCTTATCGCATTCAACGCGATAAAGGGCGTGTCGGTATGCATAGTGACACTGCTGCTTTACAAGCGGCTTTCCCGCGCGATGAAGTGGATATTCCGCGACAGAAAGAAGAAAACCGCGGAGCAAGACGCGGGCGGCGCGGATAATACGAGTAAATCGTTTGCAAATCACGATAAAGAAGTGTATAATATAAATATGCAAAAGACCATTACCCGAAACGAGGACGAAACGAAGGAGCTGGCGCGTAAGATCGCGTCCGGTTTTACGGGCGGCGAGGTGGTACTGCTCAGCGGCGATCTGGGCGCGGGTAAGACGGTGTTTGCCAAAGGCGTGGCGGAGGCGCTGGGCGTTAAAGCGGACGTAAAGAGTCCGACGTTCACGCTTTCGTGCGAGTACGAGGGCGACAAGCTCCGTCTTATACATATAGACGCGTACAGGCTTAAAAACGGCGAGGAAGCGGAAGCGTGCGGACTCAACGAGCGTTTCGGCGACAAGCACTGCGTGTGCCTCATAGAGTGGCCGTCGCAGATAGAGAGCGTATTGCCCGAGCACCGCACGGAAGTGGACATCGTGCGCACGGGCGACAGCGAAAGGGAAATAACGATAAAGCAATGCTGACAAGCAAACAGAGAGCAAAACTGAGGAGCCTTGCGTCCACGGAGCCGACTATATTCCGTATCGGCAAGGGCGCGGTCTCCGATAACATGATACAGGGACTCGACGCCGCTTTGACCGCGCGTGAGCTGATCAAGATCGCCGTGCTTAAAAACTGCGATTACGACGGCGACGATCTGATGCGCCTTTTGGAAATGAAACTGCGCGCCGAAGCGGTCTGCCGCATAGGCGCAAAGATAGTGCTGTACAGGTACAGCTATAAAGAGGGAATAAAGCACATAGAATTATGAATTACCTTGCAGTCGACACGGCGTCCGAATCTCTCAAAGTACTCGTGAGTTACAACGGATCTTACGGGTATTTTCAGTGCAACGATTTTACGGCGGCATCCGTCCGCCTCATGCCCGAAGTGGACAGACTGCTCCGTTCGTTTAACGCAAAGATCTCGGATATGGATATGTTCGCGTGCGTTACGGGGCCGGGCTCGTTTACGGGCATACGCATAGGCATGGCAACGATCAAGGCGCTTGCTTACGTGTGCGGTAAACCCGCCGTGGGAGTGACGGCGCTCGAACTTCTCGCATATACAACTAAGGGCGAAGATCCGACGGTCGCGGTGTGCGATGCGGCAAACGGCATGCGTTACGTCGCCGTGTACGACGGTAAAATGCGCGAACTGCTTTCGCCCAAAGCTCTTTCCGCGAGCGAACTCAAAGATTTTCTTGCGGAGATAGAAGAACCGTATGCTCTTGTCGCGGACAGCCGCACGGCGGGTGAGATAAACGCCGCGTGTCCCGAGGATTTCCGCGACGCGTTTGCGGCGGCGGTAGAAGCGCACGCATCCGAAGCAGAGGATGCCGGCTTGCTCCAACCGCTTTATATCCGCAAGCCTCAGGCGGAGCGCGATCTCGAAAAGAAGAATGGTCAGGCGGGCGATTGACTCGGATGCGGGCGAAGTCGCGCGCATAATGCGCGAATGCGTCGTTCCCGTCTGGACGGACGAACAGGTGCGTTCGTCCTTCGATTCCGAAAATACGGATATTTATGTTTACGACGACGGCAAAGTTCGCGGTTACGTCATAGCAGAAAACGTGCTTGACGAACGCTGTATAGCGTCCATAGCCGTCGATGCGGAAGTGAGGCATAGGGGGATAGGCAGAGCGCTGCTCTCTTCCGCGCTTGTCGGTGCGGGGTACGCGTATCTCGAAGTGAACGAGCATAACGCGCCCGCGATAGCTCTTTACGAGGCTTGCGGCTTCCGCGCCGAAGGTCTGCGCAAGAGGTATTACGGCGAAGCGTCCGCCATAATAATGACGCGGAGGGAA
>DXHT01000014.1 GCA_019113265.1 Bacillota bacterium
CGCGATCAGCATTACGTCCTCGTCGGGATCGACGAGTTTGAGGTTGACGAGTTTGCCCGTCTGTTCGTTGAACACGCCCGCCTTGACGCCCTTGCCCGCGCGCGTCTGCAGACGGTACTCGTCTATATCCGTGCGTTTGCCGTAACCGTACTGCGAAACGGTGAGCACTTCGCAACCGGGATAAACGACGGTCATGTCCACTATCACTTCGCCCTCGTCCAGCTTCATGGAGCGCACGCCCATGGTATCTCTTCCCATGGGGCGGACGTCGTCCTCGGAGAAGCGTATGCACTTGCCCGCGCTGGACGCTATGAGTATCTCGTCGCGCCCGCCGGTCAGCTGTACGCTTATCAGCTCGTCGCCCTCGTTGAGCGAAATGGCTATCTTGCCGCCGCGGCGGATGTTGTCGAACTGCGTCATGGGGGTCTTTTTGATAAGTCCCATACGCGTCGCCATCATCAGGTTGCCCTTGCCGCGCGCGTCTTCCTTGACGGGGATCATTGCGGATACCGTCTCTCCCTCGCCGAGAGAGAGCAGGTTCACTATCGCCCTGCCGCGCGCCGCGCGCGCCGCTTCGGGCACTTCGTACGCCTTTATGCAATACACCTTGCCCTTGTTGGTAAAGAACAGCAGGTCGTCGTGCGTGCAGGTGGTGAGCATGGTCTCGACGAAGTCCTCTTCCTTGGGACGGTGCGCCGTCACTCCCTTTCCGCCGCGGTGCTGTGCCTTGTACTCCGTTACGGGCAGACGCTTGATATATCCGAAATGCGTCATGGAGATCACGACGTCCTCACGGTCTATAAGATCGCCTATGTCTATCTCGTCATAGTTCACACACAGCTCGGTGCGGCGAGGCGTGTTGTATTTTTCTTTTATTTCGAGCAGCTCCGTGCGTATGATGTCGAGGACGCGCGCGGGAGTCGCAAGGATGTTTCTCAGATCCGCGATGCGCTTTTCCAGCTCCGCAAGCTCGTTTCTGAGCTGCTCCACTTCCAGCGAGGTGAGCCGCGCGAGACGCATATCGAGTATGGCGTTGGTCTGCTTGTCCGTCAGATAGAACTCGCTCATGAGCTTTTCGCTCGCCTCGAAACGATCGCGGCTGCCCTTGATTATCTCGATGACGCGGTCTATGTTCGCAAGCGCCTTTACCAGACCTTCGAGTATATGCTCGCGCTCCTCCGCCTTTTCAAGCTCATACCTTGTGCGGCGGGTGATGACGTCCTTCTGATGTTCGAGGTAGTAGAACAGCATATCGCGCAGGTTGAGCACCTTGGGCTCGCCGCCTACGAGCGCGAGGAAGATTATTCCCGTGCTTACCTGCAAATTGGTGTGCTTGAACAGCATGTTCAGCACTACCTGCGCCTGAGCGTCGCGCTTGACGTCTATGACTATGCGCATACCGTGACGGTCGGATTCCTCCTTGACGTCGGATATGCCCTCTATCCTCTTGTCCTTGACGAGGTTGGCGATGGTCTTGATAAGCTCCGCCTTGTTCACCTGGTAGGGCAGTTCGGTCACCACTATGCGCTGACGCGTGCCGCCCGCCGTCTGGTGCTCCTCTATCTCCGTCTTTGCGCGCATGAGCACGCCGCCCCGTCCCGTGCGGTAGGCGCAACGTACGTTCGCGCGCCCCATGATCAGTCCGCCCGTGGGAAAATCGGGCGCGGGGATGTACTTCATCAGCTCGTCGGGAGTTATTTCGGGGTTCTCGATGAGCGCGCACACGCCGTCGATGACCTCTCCGAGGTTATGCGGCGGAATGTTGGTCGCCATACCGACGGCTATACCGTCCGATCCGTTCACGAGCAGATTGGGGAAACGCGCGGGCAGGACGCTCGGCTCTTCGAGCGTTTCGTCGAAGTTGCTCTGCCAGTCCACGGTCTCCTTGTCTATGTCGCGCAGCATCTCCGCGCTTATCTTGGACATGCGCGCTTCGGTGTATCGCATTGCCGCGGGCGGATCTCCGTCCACGCTGCCGAAGTTGCCCTGCCCGTCCACGAGCGGCTCTCTTATCGAGAAGTCCTGCGCGAGACGCACCAAAGCGTCGTACACCGACAAGTCGCCGTGAGGGTGATATTTACCGAGAACGTCGCCCACTATCCTCGCGCACTTGCGGTAGGGCTTGTCCGCCGTCAGTCCCAGCTCGTTCATGGAGTAGAGTATACGGCGGTGGACGGGTTTGAGACCGTCGCGCACGTCGGGTATCGCTCTGGACACGTTGACCGCCATCGCATACGCTATGAAGGACTGCCGCATCTCGTCGTTTACGTTTACTTTGAGGTATTTGGTATTATCGGGAACTCTTTCCCGCATTTTCTCTTCGTTTGCCATGCTCCCTCCCCGTTATACGTCGAGATCCTTGGTCTGAATGAGGCCGGCGTTCTCTTCGATGAATTTACGGCGCAGTTCGGGCTGATCGCCCATGAGCGTGGAGAATATCTCGTCCGCCTCGAACGCGTCGTCCATGGTTATCTGTATGAGCGTGCGGTGCTCCGGACTCATGGTCGTCTCCCAGAGCTGATCCTTGCTCATCTCGCCGAGTCCCTTGTAGCGCTGTACCTCGCAGCCCTTTCTGCCCATTCCGTCCAGCTTCGCGGCAAGCTCCGCATCCGAGTACGCGTACTCTATGCGCTTGCCCTTGCTTATCTTGTAAAGAGGCGGCATCGCGCTGTAAACGTGCCCTTTCTCTATGAGCGGCCGCATGAAGTTGAAGAAGAACGTCAGAAGAAGTATGCGTATGTGAGAGCCGTCCACATCGGCATCCGTCATACATATTATCTTGTCGTAGCGCAGTTTGCTCTCGTCGAAATCGTCGCCTATGCCGCAACCGAACGCCGTTATCATCGCCTTTATCTCGGCGTTTTCGAGCACGCGGTTGAGCCTCGCTTTCTGCACGTTGAGTATCTTGCCCCTGAGCGGAAGTATCGCCTGGAAACGCCTGTCGCGTCCCTGCTTTGCCGTGCCGCCCGCGCTGTCGCCCTCGACGATGTATATCTCGGTGTGCTTAGGGTCCTTGTCCGTGCAGTCCGCGAGCTTGCCGGGCAGAGAGTTGCTTTCGAGCACGCCCTTACGGCGCGTCAGATCGCGCGCCTTTCTCGCTTCCGCACGCGCCCGCGCCGCCGTTATCGTTTTGAGCACGAGCTCTTTCGCTTCGGCGGGATTCTCTTCGAGGTACGTTCCCAGCCCTTCGGTCACCGCCTTGGCGACTATCGTGCGCATCTCGCTGTTGCCCAGCTTGGTCTTGGTCTGACCCTCGAACTGCGGGTTTTTGAGTTTGACGGAGATTATCGCGGTAAGTCCCTCGCGCACGTCCTCGCCGCTGAGCTTGTCGTCGTCTTTGAGAAGGTTGTTCGAGTGCGCATAGTCGTTGATGACCTTGGTGAGCGCGTTCTTGAACCCGTCGAGGTGTGTGCCGCCCTCCTCCGTGTTTATGTTGTTGGCGTATGCGTAAATGTTCTCCGAGTAACCGTCGTTATACTGCATCGCCACTTCCACTTCGTTGTCGTCGTTCATCTTTTCGATGTACAGCGACTGCGGGAATATGGTCTCTTTCGTGCGGTTGAGGTGATCGACGAAATCGAGTATGCCGCGATCGAACCTGAACGACTCGGAGTCCTCCCTGCCGTCGCGCTCGTCTTTGAGGTTGACGGTAAAGCCCTTGTTCAGATACGCCACTTCGCGCAGACGCGTTCTTATCGTGTCGTAATTGAAGTCCGTCGTTTCGAATATGTCGGGATCGGGCATGAAAGTGACCTTAGTGCCGCGCCTGTCCGTATTTCCGATTACGGCGAGACCCCTCTGCGGCACGCCGCGATTAAAACGCTGACGGTAGAGTTTGCCGTCGCGCGCCACTTCCACTTCCAGCCATTCGGAAAGCGCGTTGACGACGGTAACGCCCACTCCGTGCAGTCCGCCGGACACGTTATATCCCCCGCCGCCGAACTTACCGCCCGCGTGCAGGTGCGTCATTACCACTTCCACGGCGGAGACCATGACCTCCTTGCCGTTCTTGACGATCTTCTTGTCGCCTACGGGAATGCCTCTGCCGTTGTCCGTGACCGAAACCGAACCGTCTCTGTTGATCACCACCGAGCACTCCGTGCAATACCCCGCAAGAGCTTCGTCCACTGCGTTGTCCACTACCTCCCAGATGAGGTGATGAAGACCGCGTTCATCCGTCGAGCCGATGTACATTCCGGGGCGCTTGCGGACGGGATCCAACCCTTCGAGCACCTGGATCTTATCGGCGTCGTAACTGCCTTTGACTTTTTCTTCCATGATAAAGCTCCTTATGCCTTTTCATTATATCACATCACCCCGACGGGCGGCAAGCATTTTGACCCGCCGAGCGGGAAAATTTTCGTCGATTTCTCATATAATGGCGTTAAATCGCTCTCTGAGCCGTTTTTATGCCTTTTTGACCCTTGCGGAGCAAAGATACACTTTTAAGCGCATAGGTTAAAAATTCGCTTTTTCGCGTTTTTAGCGATTTTTCGCCCGTCCCGCGCGAAAAGCCGCCGAAAGAGGGCGCAAAACGAGCGCGAACGCGCGCTTTTTGCCTATTTTTCGACAAAAACGCGGCGGCTCGTCCGCTCGCGCTTTTGCCCATGGTTCGCACCCTCTTTGCGCGCTCGGCGTTACCTTCCGCGGGGCGAGAGCGGACGCAAGGTAGTTTATAACGCAAGCTCGTTTTTCCTCTGCCGGCGCACTCTTTGCGCGTTCGGCGTTACCTTCCGAGCGGCGCGGAGCGAGCGGTGAGAAAGGGCGCGGCAAAATGCTTACGGCTTCGGCGGCCGCTTTTTGCCGTACGGGCAAAAAACGACTAACGCGGGCAAGTGGCGGTTACGGAACAAGCGCGCTACCCTTTCACGCGCTTTTTTAGCAGCGTTTTTCAGAGTTTCGGATTTTGGCGCTCGTGCGCTTTTGCCGCAAACGGCAAGACCACGGGCGGCTTTTGCCGCCCGTGGTCTTTTAGTTATAGGTGAATTATACTATTAAGTGCAACAGATGAGAAAAAAAAGGAGTTCATACAAATCTGTGGTAAAATAGAGTTGCAAAACCATTTACACAAGAGGAGATCTGTATGAACTA
>DXHT01000015.1 GCA_019113265.1 Bacillota bacterium
GGGTGACCACGTTCGAGTATGAGTCCGTGCTCGACGTCGCGCGCGGAGTCGGGCTGAACGGCTACTGCCAGTCCGCGCAGTCCGCAACGTCTGCATATACTCCCGACTTTTCGCAAAACTCGGAAAAAGAATAAACGCGCCCATTGGCGGGCGAAGGAGGAAATATGAAACTGCTGATACCTTTAAGCGAAAACGGTTATCTGCCCGACATGTACGGCAAATACGCTCCTCGCGGAGCCTGCATAGGCGGCAATCCCGTCGTGAGTTTTCCGTTCACGGTAGAGGATCCCCCGAGCGGCGTCAAGTCGTACGCCCTCGTCATGATAGACTATGACTCGACGCCCGTATGCGGCTTTCCGTGGATACACTGGATAATGTGCGACCTCCCGGGCGACGCGCGCGGACTTCCCGAAAACGCCTCCGCCCTCTGCGCGTACGGCATAGTGCAGGGCAGGAACAGCAGCGCGTCGAGATTCGTGGGCGAGCGCGATCCGCGCGTGTTCTGCCGTTACAGCGGACCCATGCCGCCCGACAAGGATCACGAATATACGGTAACGCTGTATGCTCTCGATACGCCCTCTCTCGGGCTTAAAGAGGGGTTCTTCCTCTCAGACCTACTGCATGCGATGAAAGGACATATCCTTTCTTCGGATACCGTGGGAGTGATGAGCCGCAGATGATGCGGGCAACAGCGGCGCGGGAGAAAAGGGGATAAAAGGTCATATTCCCCCGCACGGCACGAGCGATGAGCCGCAGGTAACGAACGTGCCGAATGCGCGCGGTGCGTAAAACTTCAAGCCGATCCCAAAAAATGCGAAAACGCGCACGGGCGGCAAAAGGTAAATGATCATACGATAGACGCGGGTGACCGCATTGCCCGACGGCTTTTGCCGTCGGGCTTTATCGTGCGCCCGAACTTTTTTACGGTTTTACCGCGCTTTGCTCTAAGCGATCGTGCAGGACCGCCTTTCGGTTTTACCGCGCGCTTTTGCCGCGAGCGACGGCGCAGACCGCGTCGGATTTTCCGTAAACGTCGCATGCGCGAAAAAAGAGATCCCGCATTACAGCGTTCCGAAAAAACGCCGCGCCGTATAAGGGCGCGATGCCGTATATTCCGACAAATATCGTGGCAATATATCCGTATATGGACGGAGCGGAAAAACTGCTTGAAAAAGTCGCAACGCCGTCGCTGTATGTGCGGACGGATTTCGTTTCGTGCGGGGTGCGCGGGTGCGTGCTTGGGACGACGGATCTTTCCGATCAGAACGCACTGCTCGAATGTCTGCGGTCACTGCGCGAGGCGAACGTGACTCCTTTCGATTACGAAACTCTGCAAACACGCGTTCTCACCAATTTCGAGCGCACGTTCGTAAGCGACGAAAAGGAAGCCCTCGACTATCTGCTTGCGGGCGACGGACTGATATTTCTCGACGGTCAGCGCGGGTGCGTGCGGCTTGCGGTAAGAAAGTACGAAACGCGTTCGGTGTCCGAGCCGCCCACGGAGGGCATAGTAAAAGGTCCGCGAGAGGGGTTCACGGAGAGCATCAAGACCAATCTTTCACTTGTCGAGCGCAAACTGCGCACGCCCGATCTCGTCGTGGAGCGCATGAAGATAGGCAGGCGCACAAAGACGGACGTTGCGATAGTGAGCATTCGCGGCGTTTCCGATCCTAAGACGGCGGAAAAGATAAAAGCTCGGCTGGAAAAGGTGGACATAGACGGGATAATAGACTCGCAGTATCTTCAATCCTACCTCGAACCGCGCCCGCACTCCGTGTTCAATCAGACGGGGACATGCGAAAAGCCGGATATACTCGCGGCGAAACTGCTCGAAGGACGCGTGGGCATAATGTGCGACGGAACTCCGATCGTGCTTACGCTGCCGTACCTGTTTTTCGAGGACGTACAGTCAAGCGAGGACTATTACGAGCGATCGACGTATGCGTCTCTCATCCGCATGACGCGCATGGCGTCGCTGTTTATAGGGCTTCTGCTCCCGGGGACGTTCGTTGCTTTCGAGGTGTTCCACTTCTCGGTACTTCCTCTGCAACTTCTCGTAACGGTGGTGAACGCTACAAAGGGCGTGCCCTTTCCGCCGCTCGCCGAAGTGCTGTTCGTAATGTTCCTGTTCGAGATAATCCGCGAGGCGGGCGTGCGCATGCCGCAGGCGATGGGACTTGCGATGAGCATAGTGGGCGCGCTCGTTCTCGGCGAAACGGCGGTAAAGGCGGGCATGATAGGCTCGCCCGCAGTCATGATCGTCGCGCTGTCGTCCATATGCACATACACCGTGCCCAACGCGGCGGGATCGAGCACGTTTTTGCGCCTGCTGTTTACGATAGCGGGCGGACTTTTGGGGCTGTACGGCGTTCTCGTGTGCGTTATAGCCGCACTGCTTTATATGCTTTCTCTTGACTCCTACGGCACGCCGTATCTTGCGCCGTTCGCTCCGCACATAACTTCCGACGGGCAGGACGGACTGCTGAAATCCCCCGTATCCGAAGTGACGGCGCGCCCGCACAGCATACCCAACGTAAACCCCACAAGGCAAAGGAGGAGCAATGGATAGAGTAAGTTTGCGTCAGTTCATTCTGCTGGCGTTTTTGCTGGGAATGGCTATGAAGATGTTCAATCTTCCCGTACTGATGCTGAGAATGTGCGGCAAGGACGCGTTTGCGACTCTTTTGGCGGAGCTGGTAATAGACCTCGTACTGCTCGCACTTGTGGTGAGCGTAGTCGTACTTTCGGGCGGGAAGGGCTTTTACGAGCTTCTTTCGGAGGCGTTCGGTCGACCCGTTTCGCGCATAGTCGCGCTCGTCACCGCGGCGTTCTGGCTGATTAAGCTGTATTTCATGCTCGTAGACGTGCGTCTGTTCTTCTCAAACACCGTGTTTCCCGCGGATGTGGACGCGCTCCACCTCATTCCGCTCATGGCGCTTCTCGCGTATTTTGCGACGCGTCCGCTGTCGAGCGCGGGTCGGCTGGCGGAAGTGCTCACGCCCTTTGTGGTAGTGGGTATGCTCGTTCTCGGCATTCTGACGCTCCCTCACGCCGATTTCGGCGGACTGCGTCCCGTTCTCGCGGACGGGGGAGCGGGAGTGGTGAAGGGCGTTCGGCTCCTTCCCGTATGGTTCGGCGATTTTACGCTCCTTCTTTCGGTCTGCGGCAAGGCGGACGGCGGAAAAAAGCTCGCGTTTTCCCTCATTGCGGCGGTAGTGGCGTTCGCGGGGCTTACCGTGCTTTCCGCCGTACTGTTCGCCTCTTACGGGAACGTGCCCTATCTTCTGTCATACGGCCACAGCATAAGCAGTATAGCGCAGTACTCCGTGGGCAGTTTCAAGTTCGGCAGGATGGACCTCGTGGTGTTCTGTCTGTGGCTGGGCGCGGTCCTGCTGTCCGCGGGCATGATGGCGACGTTCGTACTGCGCAGTTTGGAGTGCGCCATCGGGAGACGAGCGGGCAGGGTAGTCGCGGCGGCGGGAGCGGTCGCGCTGTTCGCGCTCATGGCGATAACGGTGAACTTGAATCTTGCGACGGAGTATGCGATGGTGTATTTCGCGCTTCCCGCCGCGATCGTGCAATACGGCCTTCCCGTCGTCGGACTCGTGGCGGTAGCCGTCTGCAAAATAAAGGGGAAAAGACATGAAAAGAATAAGCGAAAAGACGCGTAACAGGCTCGTTCTGATATTTTTCGTCGCGGTGACGGCAGTGCTCGCGCTCATGCCCTTCGTTCCCGAAGCGGAGATAAACTCGTGCATGATGGTGACCGCTCTCGGCATAGACGGCGGGGAAAACGTCACGCTCACCGCGGTGATGACGGGCGGAAGCGGCGAGGAAAGCGTTCACGGCGAGGGCGCGGGTGTGACGGAAGCGCTTGAAGACATAAGCGAAAGATACGGCAAGAAAGTGGAATTCGGGCATTGCGGCGCGATAGTGCTGGGCGCGGAGATGTCGTCGGGTGAGATAACCGCCGCCATAAAAAGTCTGCTTGCGGAGTCGGAGGTGAACGCCGGGTGCGCGGTGCTGTCTGCGGGAGGGAGAGCGGACGAGTTTATACGCGCCGTTGTAAAGCTGGGCGGCGAGAGCGGGGTCACCGACTACATGGGGTTCGCGGATGCCGGCGCGCCCGTGCCCGTTCCCACCGCGCTGACCGTGCTGACGTCGCTCGTGGGCAAGTCGCGCGCGGCGGCGCTCCCCGTATTTTCCGCGAAGAGCAGCGATGAAGTCACGGGCGGACAGGGCGCGGGCAATTCGGGTTCGGACGACTCGGGCGCACCCGCTCCCGAGGGCGGCGGTACGGAGCTCGTTCCTCCGCGTATAGCCCGCGCCGTGGGCAGCGAAACGCGCGAGCTGACGGAAGAAGCGACTTACGGACTGATGATAATGTCCCCTCGCGGTAAGGGCGGCGCGCTCGAAGGGGTGTGGGAGCGCGGTGGCGAGAGCCTGCCTCTCAGAGCGGAGATAACGGGAAAATCCGCGTCCGTAAAGGCGGATCTTACGGGCGGCGTTCCGCACTTTACTCTCGAAGCGCGGCTTAAAGTGCGTTTTACCGACAGGTATGCGGTGATCGAGCGCACGGAGGGAGAGACGCTCATACGCGACGTTTCGCCCGAACTCGAAGAGGCGTTCGCCGTTACCGTGCGCCGCTGTCTGGAAGCCGCCGCCGAAGCGTCCCGCACGGAGGACGTTCTCGGACTGCGCACGGAGCTTTACCGCTCCTGCCCGAAAGAATATGCGGAATTCGAATCGCGCGGGGGAGAGCTGTACGACGCCGTGATAGAGACGGACGTTACCGTAAAAATATCGTAAAGCGCGATATTACGACGCTTTTCGTCCCGATATGCCCGTATGCGACAACGCGCATATGCTATTATTTTCGGGATGAAAAAGGGACGCCTCTTAAAAACATTTATAGTACACTCGCTCACGTTCGCTTTCATGCTCGCGGGGGCGTTCGCCGAGGTGCTTTCCGTCCGTCCGTTCGGGCGCGGGATGCACCTTGCCGTTTTGCTCGCGGGCGGAAGTCCCGTGGCTTCCGCGTATTTTCTCGCGGCGAGCATCATCGCATCGCCCGATCTTCTGCCGTTTGCGTCTGCGGCGGGTAGCGCGGTCGCGGGAGCGGCGGCGGGATTCATCATTTCCGCGTGCGCGCGGATAAAGCGCAAAAGATTGTGGCGATATATCGTACATATGACGTTGCAGCCCGCGCTTACGGTGCTGCTCGAATATTTCTGCGGAGCGACGCTTTTTGCCGCCGTGCTTACCGCCGCGCTTGCCGCGCTTTTCGGCGTGGTGGCGGCGTTCGGCGTGCCGCTTCTTGCCGGTAAGGATATCTCATGCCCGGGCGCGCTTGAAAATGCGGGCGCGTCCGCGCTTCTCATCATGCTGTTCGCGGGGCTGGGAAGTGCGGACATATACGGATTCCGCATATCGTACCTTGCGTTCGCGTTCCTCGTGCCGCTTACCGGAAAGTGCCGTTCCGCGCAGACGGGACTGCTTGCGGGGCTGGTCGCGGCGGTGGGCGTCGGAGTGACGGGGGACGTATACGCGTTTGCCGCTCTTGTCGCGGCGGCGCTCGGTTGCCGTGCGTTTTACGGCGGAGTGCGCGTACTGCCCGCGCTCGGACTTCTGCTCGGCTGGGCGGCGTGCGCTTACTTTTTCGGAGAGAGCGTACCGCCCTTGGCCGAACACATCGCGCTTGCCGCGGGCGGAGCACTGTTCGTGGTGCTTCCTAAGCGCGCGGTCGACGCATTGTCGTCCTATTTCCGCTCTCCCGACGCGCTCACCGCGGCGGTTGCGGCGTCGGGAATGGGCAGACTGCTTCCCGAAAGGCTGGTCAGAGCGAGCGAAGCGCTCGGAGAGATGAGCGCGCTCCTTTCGAGCGGCGGGGGAGCGGAATATGCGGCGGACTGCATTTCGGACGCGCTTTCGGGCGTGTGCGCTTCCTGCGAAAAGCGGGACGAATGCAGAGTGCGCGGAGATATGCGCGCGTATGCCCTCGATTACGCTTCGGGCGGGAGCGCGCTCAAAAGCGCGGCTCTCGGCGAGCCGTGCATAAGCGGGGGAAAGCTGCTCAGGCTTGCGGGAGAGGTCATGCGCGAGGTGCGCGGGCGCGCGGAGACGGCGGAGCGCGAAAAGCAGAATGCGGCGGGCTATGCCAAACGGCTGGACAGTTTGCGGCGGCTTGTTGGTAAAATGGCGACGGAGATAACCGGATATTACCGATTCGATACGCGTCTTTCCGAAAAGTTGCGCCGCGATCTCCCCGAAACGGGCGTGCTATGCGGGGGAGGGCTGGTCACCGCGGAACGCCGCGGGATAGCGCTCGTGCCGCGTAAGGCGAATGCGGAAGCGGTGGAGCGGGGACTCAGCCGCGTTCTCGGCAGAGTAAGGCTGGATCGGACGGACGACGTCACCCCGATATGGAAGGCGGTGTCGTTCTCGCCCGCGCCCGCGCTGGACGTCGTGTATGCGTGCGCATCCCGTCCCAAGGACGGCAACACGGTCAGCGGCGACGGCTGGTCGGTGATAGGTTTCGGCACTACCGCGCTCATATCGCTCTGCGACGGTAGCGGAAGCGGACGGGGAGCGGCGTCGCTTACCCGCACCGCGCTTACCGTGATAGAGGATCAGTTCAGAGCGGGTTTCGACGCGGGCGAAACGGTGGAGTCGGTAAATTCCTTTCTCGCGTCGCGGCCGGGCGAGGAGTTCGGCGCGCTGGACGCGGTGGGCATAGACCTCGGTAGCGGCAATGCGGATATAATAAAGGCGGGTTCGCCGCCTACTCTGGTCATGCACGGGGACACCGTGTCCGTGGTGCGCGGCTCGTCCCTGCCCGCGGGCGCGCTCGAAACGGCGGCGTATTCGCTCGCGCGGCGGCGTCTGGAAGAGGGCGATTACATAGTGCTCGTAACCGACGGCGTAACGGACGTTGTGCGCGATCTTCCCGAAACGGTGGCGGCGTGTGTCAGTCCCAACGTGCGTAAAATGGCGGACAGCATACTCGCGGCGGCGTCTGCGGGTGGCTGTCGCGACGACATGAGCGTGCTCGTCGCGCGCATAGTGAACGCGGAAGACTCGGCAATGCGCGCAAACGGTTGATTTTATCCGCGCACGGTGGTATAATTACCGTCGGAAGCGCAGTTATGGTAGATCTCGTTATTGTAAGACATTCCAAAACGCCCTGGAACTTAGCCGGGCGGGTGCAGGGAAGGAGCGACATACCCCTCGCGCCCGAAAGCGAAGAGGCGACGCGTGAAGCGGGCAAGAGGTTGCGCCCGCTTCCCGACATTGCGTTCTGTTCTCCGCTTATTCGGGCAAAGCGCACGGCGGAGCTACTTCTCGAAGGGAGCGGAGTGGAGATAAGGACGGACGACCGCCTCGTCGAGCGCAATTTCGGCGTGTACGAGGGAAAGACGTATGACGAGCTCGGCTTGCCCGATCACACCGAGCTGTTTTACGCGCTCGGCGAAACGAAGGGCGCGGAGAGCAGCGAGAGCGTGTTTTCGCGCGTGCGCTCGTTTCTGACCGACATCGCCGCCTCCTTCGACGGCAAACGCGTTCTCGTCGTTTCGCACGGCGTGTGCATATCCTATCTTATATACGCGCTCGATCACGACAAGTGGGATCCCTCCGATTACGACATTTCATACATAAAAAATCTGGATTTCATAGAGAAAAAACTCATAAAGGCGGACTGACAAAAGTCCCGCCGTTTTTTCCGCGTGTTTTTGCGAAATTCGCGGGCGCGGTAGCCGACATAAGGAGATAACGTGATAAGCATCGTTCTGGTGGAACCCGAAATACCCGAGAACACGGGGAACATATCCCGCACATGCGCGTGCACGGGTATGCCGCTGTACCTCGTGGGCAAGCTGGGCTTCGAGATAACCGAGTCACGCGTAAAGCGCGCGGGGCTGGACTATTGGGATAAACTTCATATCGAGCGCGTAGATCGTATAGAGGAGCTTACGAGCAGATTCGGCGCGGATAAGTTCTTCTACTTTTCCTCGAAAGCGACGCGCTCTTATTCTGACGTGTCTTATCCGAGCGATGCGTTTCTGGTGTTCGGCAAGGAGACGAAGGGGCTTCCTCCCGAGCTTATCGCCGCCAACCCGACGCGCGCCGTGCGCATACCCATGCGCCCGCTATTGAGGTGTCTGAACCTTTCCAACAGCGTGGCGATCGCCGCGTACGAGGCGTTACGTCAGCACGACTTTTTCGGAATGAAGTAAAGGGGCGCGCCCGAGCCAAGCTCGGGCGCGTCTGTACCGTTATTCGGCTGTTTCGCGGCATGTCCGATCAAACTGCCGCATTCAAACGCGTCACTTTATCCTGTCGCGTATCTTCTGCATCCTGACGTCGAGCGAATACGCTATATCCGCGCAATCTTTAAGGTCGGCGGCGAACGCGGCGGGGTCGCTTATGTCCTTTTTATAGCGTATGTCGTGTTCGAGCGACGCCCAGAAGTCCATTGCGATGGTGCGGAACTGCACTTCCACGCGCACGCTGTGCTTTTGCTCGGAAAAAAAGACGGGCACTTCAACTACCATGTGGTAGCTGCGGTAGCCGTTGGGCTTGGGGGAGTGTATATAGTCCTTTACCTTGATCACGGTGATGTCGTCCTGCTTTGAGAGCATATCCGACACGGTGTATATGTCGTCGATGTACTGACAGATTATGCGCAGTCCCGCGATGTCGTTGAGATTTTCCCTCATTGAGGCTATGGAAAATTCAAGATGGTTGCGGCGCAGCTTGTCCGCAATGCTTTCGGGCGACTTGACGCGGCTTTCTATGCGGTCTATCGGGTTGCGGACGCGGCTTATGGAAAGCTCCTCGTCCAGCACTTCGAATTTTGTCTGCACCTCGCGTATGGCGCAGCGGTAGAGGGTCATGTTCCAGCGGAATTCTCTCAGCATATTCATGACCGCGTCCGATTCGGCGTCCTCACCGATAGTCTTTGCGAGAAATGCGCGTACGTTTTTATCGTCTTTAAGTCCCGATTTTTTATTTGTCTGCGGCATTTTTTCCTCCTTTATCCTTTGCTTGCATTCAATATTACCTCGCTTTCATTAAAAGCGGATAAATTTACGGCGATATTATACCACATATTCCGAGTAGCGGTCAATCTCTTATCCCGCGCGTAAAAGGGGAGGACGGGGAAAATGGGTCAAATCGCTTGACTTGATAGCTGAAATTCATATATAATGAGTCGGTAACATTATGCCCGTTATGAGGCAAATATCAAGACAAAAGGAAGTTTACGGTAATGAAAAGAACTTATCAGCCCAAAAAGAGAGCGCAGCGCAAGGTGCACGGTTTCAGAGCGAGAATGAAGACCACGGCGGGGCGCAGAGTGCTTAAACGTCGTCGTGACAAGGGCAGAAAGAATCTTACGCCCAAGCCTCTCGGCAGAGGCTGATGCTCGCCAAGGCGTTCAGACTGCGGCTGCGAGGCAGCTTCGCGTACGTCAGGGCGCACGGAACGAAATTCAACGAACGTGCGCTGTCCTTTGTCGTACTTCGCGGCAGGGGAAAGCGCATAGGATTCATAGTATCGAACAAGACGGGCAAGGCGGTAAGGCGCAATCTCGCAAAGCGGCGCATGCGCGCGGCGGCGGGAGAATTGCTCGGAAGAATAGAGGGCGGTCAGATGATATTCATCGCGCGGCGGGGCATAGACGAACTGTCGTATGCCGAGATAAAGTCGCAGATGACGTCGCTGCTTGAAAAGAGCGGTATGCTCAAAGCGAACGGCGGTGCGACGTGATACTCAGGCGCAGACGGAAAATGACGTTCGCTCGCGCGCTCGTCAAAATAATCACGCTCGCGTGGCTCTTTCAGCTCCTCGTTCTTTTATATAAAAAGACGCTTTCGCGCGCGATAGGCAAGTCGTGCATATTCTATCCGACTTGTTCGAGCTATATGTATCAGGCTATCGAGGATTGGGGTACGGTAAGAGGTATAGCTCTCGGAACGGCGCGGCTGCTGAGGTGCAACCCGCTCGGTAACGGAGGGTTCGACCCCGTTCCCATCAACCCCAAAGGAGAGATAAAATGGCTGTATTAGACGGCATAGTGACCGTTATCGGCAGTGCTGCCGAAGTCGCGGTACAACCTTATACCACCTTCCCGTGGGCGATGCTGCTCAACGGGGCGATGGGCGGTATAGGTTTTTACGCGCTTCGCATCATACTGCTGACGGTCTGCCTCAAACTCATCCTTTCGCCTCTCGACTTCTTCCAGCGTTATAAGATGCGCAAGAACCAGCTTATAACGATGCGTCTCAAACCGCAGATGGAGAAGCTGGAAAAGGCGTATGGCGGCAACCCCAGAGTCCTGCAACAGAAGCAGGCGGAGCTGAACAAGCGCGAGGGCATGAGTTACCTGGCGAGCTGTCTGCCCATGATAGTGACTCTCGTCGTGTTCATGTGGCTGTGGTCCGCCCTGCGCACGAATGCGGAGTACAAGCAGTTCAGCAACTATTTCCTCATATACGAGAAGTACGACGACGCTTACGTTCAGTCGTTCGGCACGTATGAAGAGGACGGCAAGGAAGTTTCGTGGTACGACGAGAATGCCGACAGGCTTTCGCTGTCGTTCGGCGATAAATATACCGCCGCGTTCGACGAGGCGTATGTGAACGCGCCCGCGGGCGAGGACGCCAAGGAAACGGCGTACGCTTCCGCATACGCGAATGCGGAAGTTGTGGCGGACGACGAATTCGGCGAGGCGTATTTCGAGCTGTTCGCGCGCTCATACGCTGACTCTTTCGACGACTATGTCGTGGCGCACACGGGCAGCGACACTCTGCGCTCCGACGCGGGCGAGTACGCATTTCTCATTGCGTCGGACAAAGTGGCGCAGTCCTATTGCCGTATAGCGGCTCAGACGGCGGCTTACGACTACTTCTGCTCCGTCGGCGAGTACAAGGACAAAGGCTACTCCTACGACTCGTTCCTCTGGATACGCGACATCTGGTCGCCCGACACGCCGTGGTCGAACTCCGTCGCCGAGGACAAATCGGACTTTGTCTCACGCGTCGGCAGTTATGCGACGGACGCGTCGCGTTCGGGACTTTCTCCCGAACTGCTCGAAAAGGCGGTCGGGTCCTACGACGTCGTCATGGCAAGGATCATTTCGTCGGGAGAGACGGGCGTAAACGGCTATATGGTGCTTCCCATACTTGCCGTCGCGCTCAACATAGTTTCTCAGATAATAATGCGCAAACAGCAGAAGAAGAGCGGACAGGACGTGCAGCTCGGTCAGAACAAGGGCTGTATGACCGCAATGGTGGTCATAATGCCGCTGCTCATGGCATACTTCGCGTTCATCTATTGTGCGGCATTCACGCTTTACATGGTGCTGAACTCCGTCATGAGTCTGCTCATCAACCTCGTGACGTCGGGAATATCCCGCAAAATGATCCCCGTTGACACCGTCATCACCAAGGACGGCGGAGAGTTCGTCGAGAGATACGGCAGACCCGATCCCAACAAGACGGACAAGGCGAAGAAGTAAAAGAGGGAAGTAATTGAAATCCATAGAGTGCGTAGGCAAAGACATAGAAGAGGCGCTTAACAAGGGGCTCGCGGAGCTGGACTGCCGGCTCGACGACGTAAACGTCGAGATAGTCGAGCATCCCGGCATATTCCGCAAGGCAAAGGTGCGCCTTACCTTCGAGGGCGGCAAGGGCAAATCCCCCGCGGCTTCCGAGATAATGCGCGACCTCGAAAAGCGCGCCAAGGAATTGCGCGCCGATCAGCGTGACGACAGGCGTCGCCGCGACGACCGCAAGGGCGGAAAACGTCCCGAAAGCGGCGCGGACGACCGCGCGCGCGGTCAGGGGGGAGTTTCCGCTCAGCAGGGCAAGCAGGGTAATGTTCCCGCGCAGGGAAAGCAGAGTGCCGTTCCCGCTCAGGGCAGACCGAACAACGCTCCCGTTCAGCAGAACAGACAGAATAATGCCCGGGTGCAACAGGCGAAACGGGATAATGCTCCCGCACAGCCCGCGCAGGCGGCAAAGGATAACGCCCGTAGCGAAAACAAGGGCGCTTTCCGCACGGATTTCCGCGCACAGCTCGAAGCCGCGGAGAGCGGAAAGACTGCGGAGCCCGTTGTAAGCAGGCAGGCGGAGCAGAACAAGGGCGCGGGCGGAGCGCAGGCGCAGAAGCGTCAGGACGCGGAACGCCGCGAGAGGCAAAAGCCGACGCGCGAAGTGTCGGACGAGCTCGTCGCTTCCGTCAAGGAGTATCTCGAAAAGGCGGTCTCTCTCATGGGGATCCCCGCCGAAGCGGTATGCTCCGCATCGGACGGCGAGATAAACGCGGAGCTTAAAACGGAAGACGCGCTTGCGATCGGCCGCAAGGGAGAGACGCTGGACGCTCTCGAATATCTTGCGACGCTTACGACCGCGGAAGGCGACAAATACGTTCACGTCAACCTCGATTGCGGTGAATACCGCGCGCGCAGGAACGAGGCGATACGTGCGGAAGCTGTGGCTGCGGCGGACAAAGCCGTGGCGACGGGCAGGCGCGTGGAGCTCGAACCCATGAACAGCGCGAGCCGCAGGGAAGTACACGCCGTACTCGGCGAGCGCGGCGACGTGATCACCCGCAGCGAGGGAAGAGAACCCGACAGGCGAGTAGTCATCATTCCCAAGGGATCGCGCAACGGCGATAACGGCGGTAACGGCGGAAGAAAGAACAACAACCGCAATCGCCATCGTCGCCAGGGCGGTAAGGGCGACGGCAGACCTCGTCCTCAGAATCCCGGCGGACAGAAGAGCGAATAATGATAGTACAAGAGTCCCGCGCCGAAATCGGCGCGGGACTCTTTAAGACTTCGATATCACATATGCATATATCGGGTCTGTTATGATTTACATATATCGGGTCTGTTATGATTTTTATGCCTTTCGCCGTCACATGCGCATATATTATATATATAAGTTACGGGCGAGTTTGCGCAGAAGTTAAGACCGATAGCGGTAAAAACGCGAAAAACCGCAGAGATCGGAGGGGCGGTAGGCGGAAAAAGGAAAGAAACGCCGATAGCCGTCGGCATGTCGGGCATACGCACGCAAGCGTAAAATCTGCGTAATGTCTTTCTTAAGCCGGAGCGGAACTTGTATGAAAAAAAGATGAAAAATTTTGAAAAATAGCAAAAAAACACGCTCAAAACGGTTGACAACGAAAAACGATGCGTATATAATACGGGTATGAAAGCAAAGGTGCTGACGGAATATTTTCCGACAGTGCCTTTTTTGTTTTCGGCAGATATCGAAGATCGCCGAAAACGCAACAAAGAATAAAGGAGCAAAGACAATGAACGTACCCGAACTTTTCGGAAGCATGGTATTCAATGACTGCGAAATGAAGAAGCGGTTGACCCCGGAGACCTATAAGGCTCTTAAAACCACCGTTTCTCAGGGCGCGGCGCTCTCTCTCAAACTTGCGGACGAGATAGCCGAGGCGATGAAGGAGTGGGCGATAGAGAAGGGCGCAACGCACTTCACGCACTGGTTCCAGCCCATGACGGGGCTGCCCGCAGAGAAGCACGATTCTTTCATCGATCCTCAGCCGGGCGGTTCGGTGATTATGACGTTCAAGGGCAAGGAGCTGATTAAGGGCGAGCCGGACGCGTCGAGTTTCCCGTCGGGCGGCATGAGAGCCACCGCGGAAGCGCGCGGATACACCGTATGGGATCCGACGAGCTATGCGTTCGTCATAGGCACGACGCTTTACATCCCCACTTGCTTCGTATCCTTTACCGGCGAAGTGCTGGATAAAAAGACCCCGCTTCTGCGCTCCATGGACGCGCTCAGCGCAGTCGCTACCAAATTCGCAAAGATGTTCGGCGTCGATTGCACGAGAGTGAATTGCACCGTCGGACCCGAGCAGGAATACTTCCTTATAGACAGGGAATTGTATAATTCCCGTAAGGATCTCCGCTATACGGGCAGAACGCTGTTCGGAGCGGAGCCCCCCAAGGGTCAGGAGTTGGAAGATCAGTATTTCGGTTCGATCAGAACGCGCGTCATGGCGTTCATGGAAGACGTCGACGAACAGCTGTGGAAGCTGGGCGTATCCGCAAAGACCCGTCACAACGAAGTCGCACCCGCACAGCACGAGCTTGCTCCCGTGTTCTCGTCGGTCAACATCGCAACGGATCACAACCTGCTCACCATGGAAGTGCTTAAAAAGACGGCGGAGCGTCACGGACTTGCGTGCCTGCTCCACGAGAAGCCTTTTAAGGGCGTGAACGGCAGCGGCAAGCACGATAACTGGTCCATCTCCACGGATACGGGCGTGAACCTGCTCTCTCCGGGCAAGGATCCCGCGAACAACCTGCTGTTCCTCGCTACCGTGGCGGCGGTCATCGAGGCGGTACACAAGCATTCCGATCTGCTCCGTCTGTCCGTGGCGACGGCGGGCAACGATCACCGTCTGGGTGCGAACGAAGCGCCTCCCGCGATCATAAGCGTATACCTCGGCGATCAGCTTACCGACATATTCGAAGCGCTTGCGGCGGGTAAGAAGTACAAGGCGGCAGACGCGGGCAAGACCGGCATAGGCGTATCCGCGGTACCCGACTTCATCAAGGATAATTCCGACCGTAACAGAACGTCTCCGTTCGCGTTCACGGGCAACAAGTTCGAGTTCCGTGCTCTCGGCAGCTCGCTCAACATAGCCTGCCCCAACATGATGATAAACGTAGCCGTGGCGGACGCCATGGAGAGCATGATGGACGCGCTTAAAAACGTCAAGGCGGCTGACTTCGAGAAAGCGGCGCGCAAGGTCATCAAGGACGTGTATCTCGCTCACAAGGCGGTAGTGTTCAACGGCAACAACTACTCCGACGAGTGGATCAACGTCGAGAGCAAGAAGCGCGGACTTCCCGAGATCAAGTCCACTCCCGAAGCTCTTCCTTACTACACCAAACCCGAAAACGTCGAACTGCTCTCCCGTTACGGAGTGCTCACGGCGCGCGAGTGCGAGGCGAGAAAGGATATACTTCTCGAACAGTACGCGAAAGTCATCAATATCGAGGCGTACACCATGTATAAGATGACCGCGAAGATGATACTTCCGGCGTGCGTGGAATTCATGAACGTCCTTTCCGAATCGGTAGCGAAGAAGAAGGATCTGAACATGAGTTACGACTATGAGGGCAGCGTGCTTTACAAGGCGAGCAAGCTCGTCGACGAGGCGTATGCGAAGAACAACAAGCTCGAAGAGCTGCGTCGCACCGCCGCGGGCATGACGGACATAGAGAAGCAGACCATGTATCTCCATGACGTGGTACTTGCCGAAATGGACGACCTGCGTAACGTGATCGACTCGCTCGAACTCGTTTGCAGCTCCGACTACTGGCCTCTGCCGTCGTACGGCGATATGCTGTTCTACGCAGACTGAAAAAATCGAAATAAGACTATTGAAATAAGACTATCTCCTTAATGCGATCAAGGTAAACGAAGTCTTGCGAAAGGGAATATCGGGGACTGAGTAAAAGCAAATCTTTTATAGGGAGGATAGAAAAATGGAAACCGGAGCGATAGCCGTTCTGGGCGTAGGCAGTTTGTGGTACATCATCGGAGCCATATTGGTGTTCTTTATGCAATGTGGCTTTGCGATGTTGGAAACGGGCCTGACCCGCGCGAAGAACGCCGGTAACATCATCATGAAGAACATGATGGACTTCTGTATAGGTACTGTCATGTTCATGCTTCTCGGTTATTCGTTAATGGGTATAGGAGATGCGGCCGCCAACGGCTTTATCGGAAAACCCATGACGATATTCACCATGGGAGGCGACAGCTTCGCGCAGTTCTTCTTCAACCTCGTGTTCTGCGCGACGGCAGCGACGATAGTCTCTGGCGCAATGGCAGAGAGAACGAGATTCTCCGCATACTGCGTATACAGTGCGGTGATAAGCCTCATCATCTACCCCGTGGAAGCGGGCTGGGGCTGGGGCAGCGAAGGCTGGCTCGTTAAGTGGGGCTTCATAGACTTTGCAGGTAGCGGTCTTATACATGCTGTCGGCGGTCTGTGCGCTCTCATCGGTGCGATCATCCTCGGACCCCGTATCGGCAAGTACACGCGCGACGATAACGGCAAAGTCATCAAGGTGAACGCAATACCCGGTCATAACCTTTCTCTTGCGGCACTCGGCGTGTTCATACTGTGGTTCTGCTGGTACGGATTCAACGGCGCGGCTGCCGCGGACCTCGAACAGTTCGCTCGCATATGCGTCAACACGACGATCTCTCCCGCCGTTGCTACCTGCGTGACCATGCTCTTCACCTGGGTACTCAACAAGAAGCCCGATGTGTCCATGTGCCTTAACGCATCCCTTGCGGGACTCGTTGCGGTAACGGCAGGATGCCACATCGTGGAGTTCTGGGCGGCTGCGGTCATCGGTATCGTCTGCGGTTTCCTTGTAGTAGGCGCTTGCAACTTCATCGATATGAAGATGCACGTTGACGACCCCGTCGGTGCTGTCGGCGTACACTTCGTAAACGGTGTTTGGGGCATCATCGCGGTAGGCCTGTTCGCTGTTCCCGAACTTGCGGGCAACGACGGCGGACTGTTCTACGGCAGCGGCGTGCTCTTCGGCAAACAGATCGCCGGTGAGCTTGCGATCCTTGCATGGACGGCTGTGCTCATCACGATCACCTTCCTTGCGATCAAGTATCTTCCCCGTGCGGTCGGCGCGCTCAAAGAGGGCAACGGCCTGCGTTGCCCGGCGGAAGCCGAGATCTCCGGTCTGGATATATCCGAGCACGGACTTGCAACGGCTTACGCTGACTTCCTTCCTTCTTCGCCTTCCTACGGCGCAACGGGCGAGCACGTCGATCTGACGGGCATCAAGCCTGCGAGCGTCGGCGGCATATCGGGTGAGAAGTACACGAAGATCACCGTTATATGCAATCAGGACAGACTGTCCACCCTCCGCGATACTATGGCGGAAATCGGTGTGCAGGGCATGACCGTCACCCCCGTTATGGGTTGCGGCGTGCAGAAAGGACATACGGCTCAGTACCGCGGCGTAAAGAGCGCCGTCAACCTGATGCCGAAGGTACAGGTAGATATAGTGGTATCGGTCGTCGATCCCGGACTTGTCGTTGCGGCGGCGCAGAAAGCGCTTAACACGGGCAACGTCGGCGACGGCAAGATATTCGTATCCGGCGTGGAAGACGTCATGCGTGTCCGTACGGGCGAGCGCGGCGTAGCGGCTCTGGACAACGAAGCGAAATAAATAAGCCCCTTTATTCCCTCTAAGGCGGTTCGCATCCGTCCGCTTCGGACGGATGACGGACCGCCTTGTTTTTTGAAACGGAGGCCTGTCATGGCAAACAGAAAAGCTAAACAGATAGCGTGCGACAAGCACGGAAATCCTCTGCCGCCCCGCGACGTATCGCCGGCAACGGCACTGCAAAGAGCGGCGGTAATTTTCCCCTTGGGCGTTGTGCTGCTGGTAGCGGGCATACTGATGAATACGCTTATCGTATTGCCCGAAAGCATAAGCGGGTTTGCGGTGATATTTGCCTTTATGATATTCTTCGGCGCACTGTTCGTGTTGTACGGCGGTACGATGATATTTCTCGGATTGCGCGGCAGGGCGAAAGAACCGTCCGCCGAGGAGCGAATGGAGAAAGCCAAAGAGGACGGCATGAGCGCGTATGCGACGGTAACGTCGATCAGAAACGTAAACGTGCGCGGACGCAGAGCGGTAAAAGTGAAAGCGGTGTATTACGACGAACTGTATCGTTACAAACGTAAGTTCGTATCCGATCCGTCGTTTTCGCCCGCTCCCGCCGTTGGCGAAAAGGTGCGGGTCTGGTATCATCCGGACAGCAATCTCGGCTACTACGTCGAAGTCTGAACGAAAAAAGGAGAAAAGCGGAGAGCATAAGCTCTCCGCTTTTCGCGTAGTCTGCCGCTAATGCCTTGACAAAAGGGTAGTATAATGGTAAAATTGACAGGTAAAGCGACGTGCGAACGGAGCGCCTGTTAAGAATAGCGCGCCTCGGAGCGACACTGCCGCTTGCCTTGACCGCCTGCGCCCGCGAACAGGGTGCATTACGGGCGGCGGGTTTGTGCGCCTTTTTTCAGTCGAATTTCCTGTCGTCGTCCGTTTCTCCCGTGTAATTGACCTTGCGCGTGGGATCGCGGGGAAGAATGGGAGAATTGCTGCTTTTCGTACGTTTGCGTTTCATACGGATATTATGTGCGCGCCCGTGGCGGGGTATTCGCCTGCGGGAAAGGAGAATACAATGAACATCAACACTGCTCTTGACGAGCTGCTCATCTGCGCCGTCGAAAAGCTCATGCTCGACGAGCTGGACGTCGTATATGCAAGAAACACCGCGCTCGGGATCATCGGAGCGCAGACCTATTCCTGCGGAACGCCCGACAGGGTAAAGGCGGAAAACGGAGATCCCGTCGCGCTTGCGGCGGCAGTCGCGGCGGTTGCGGCGGGCGAGGGACTTATAAGCGCGTCCGACGAGGCGCGCGTCGCAAAACGTCTGCTCGAAGCGGTATCTCTTCGTCCGAGCGACGTAAACGACATGTACACGTCCGCAGGCGGAGCGACGTCGGCAAAGGCACGGTCGTTCCTCTCCGATTACGTCCGCGCGAGCGGGTTCGGTAACTCGTCCAACGCCGCGTTCGAAGAAGTCGTTACGGACGACGGCTTGGAGGTGCGCGCAAAGGGCGAGGGCAAGGACGAGCTGCTCGGCGTATATCTTGCCATCGACGAGCTTATATACTATGCGGAAAACTGCCTGCTTCTTGACGAGTACGACCTCGACTGGACGCGCCGCGCGATATGCAACATAATAGGCATAGACAGCTATGCCCCGCAGGAGATAGACTACGAAAAAGTGGACGGTCTTGACAGGCCGGACGAACTTATAGGCGCGCTTACGGACGTTGCGAGCGGACTCGGACTTATCGCCGCGACGGATGCGGAGAAGAAAGCCGACGAGATAATGGGCGTTCTCTCCGTCCTGCCCAGCGAGATAAACGACATTTTCGATTCTCTCGGCGGAAAAAAGGCAATGGACTTTCTGTATGACTACTCCGTCAGAAACGGTTATGTCAAAAAGAGCGCGCTCGAACGCAACATACGCTTTAAGTCGGGCTATACCCGCCTCGGTCTGGAAATAACGATAAACAAGGCGCGCCCCGAATATGCCTCCGCGGAAGAGGCGAAGAAAGGGAATACCCCCGAAGGCGGCTATCCCGAATGCTCCATATGCCGCGAAAACGAAGGTTGGGCGGGAACGGGAAAATGCGCTCTGCGCACCGTTCGGCTCACTCTCGGCGGTAAGGAGTGGTTCTGGCAGTTCTCGCCCTACGGCTACCTCGGCAAGCACGGAATAGCCGTGACTCTCGATCACGAGCCGATGAGCGTAAACGACGAAACGGTGGTCGAGCTGATGGATTTTGCGGACATGTTCCCCAATTTCTTCATCGGTTGCAACGCCGCGCTTCCCGGCGCGGGCGGCAGCGTGCTCTCCCACATGCATTTCCAGGGCGGCGAGGAGATGCTCCCCATAACAAAGGCAAAGGCAAAACTGCGCCTGACCTACCCCGAATACCCGCTCGCGGAAGTGGAAGTGCTCGACTGGTACGACTCCGTAATACGCGTCACCTCGCAGTCCCGCAAGGTCATGCGCGAGATAGCGTCGGAAATACGCCGCGGCTGGGAGAAGTACTCCGATCCGTCCCGCGGGATAGTGGCGGAGGACGGCGACGGCAAGCATAACGCCGTTTCCATGACCATGCGCAAGATAAGCAACGGCAGGTACTGTCTGGATATAACTCTGCGCTCCAACATACGCAGTGCGAAGTATCCCGACGGCGTGTTCCACACTCATCCCGAGCTGTCCGCGCTCAAAAAAGAGCCTAACGGTCTGCTCGAAGCACAGGGACTGTTCGTCCTTCCCGGCAGGGTGGACGGCGAGATGACTCGTCTGTCCGAGTGCCTCGTGGAGAAAAAGCCGCTCCCGGGCGACATGAAGGACTACTCGCTCCTTTACGACGAGATAGTGCGCGACAACGGCGCGGAAATGAGCAAGGTGGACGCGGGCATTTACATCAAGGAGGAGTTCGGCTCCGTGTGCGAGCGCATACTCGGCAACATAGCCGTGTTCAAGACTCCGGAAGAGACCGCGCAGTTCCTCGTGGGGCTGGGAAGTTTCGCGGAAAAAAACTGATGAAACGATATGCGGGCGGAGCGGACGATACGCACGCCCGCATAATAATAACAGAGGAAAGGGGAAACGGAGCTGAAAATGACTGCAAAGGAACAGAAATTTCTGACGTTGTTCGCGGAGGCGGCGCGTTGCCGTCTGCCTGAGGACGAAAAGGAGTTTTTGTCCGCGATGAGCGGACTTGCCGCTTTCGACGTTTCGTCCGCACTGCTTGCGTGGGAGTACTTTCTGACGACTCTGGACGGCGAGGCGGCGAAGAATCCCGCGCTTGCCGCCGTGATAACGGACGGAACGGAGCGCGTCATTGCCGCAAAGTCTCAGCAACGCCTGATAAAGGCGATAACGGACAGCGCGGTCATCCGCGCGGGGATATACCGCCGCAGTCCTACCGCAATGAGCAGAGCGGAAACGGCGGCGTATGCGGCGCAGGTGCTTCTTTCGGGCAAGTCGGAGGAGGGAGACGACATAATGCGCTGTGCAATGAAGAACGCGAGCGGCAATTTCGGTCCGTTCATGGCGGCGGTCGTGGACAGACTGATAGTCGAACTCGTGCGCAAGAACCCCGCAAAGCCCTCTTTCCCCAAAAAGCTGTCCGCGCAGATACTCGCGTTTTCGGATAAGATAAAAGGTCCCGAAAAGGCGTTCATAGCGCAGAGGATACGCGAGCTCTGATATCTCTTCTCGAGCGCCGCTCGCTTTCGTTTTTTCGGACATAGCCGCGCGGCTGCTTTTTACGCCCGTATGCGTATCGCTTTTAAGGCGAGTAGCGCAAAACGCACGAGGTAATGCCACGATATAGTAGCCGGCCGAGGGCCTTCTCGCGGCGCGCATAATACGAAAAGCGGGCGGGACGCGGCGAATATAAAAGCGACATAAATATCCCCGTATGCATATATGAGCATACGGGGATATTCGGTTTTTTTATTTGTCTTGCCCCTGAGTACGCGCCCGAAACGGAAACTTATTCGTACGGGGATATCGGTTTTTTATTTGCGTCGACTTTTTACGGCAGTTCGCCGATGATAAGTCCGCGCCGCCGGTTTCTCGCTTTTTACGAGGATCGACCTACGCTTAAAAAGCGACCTTCCGTAATTACGCCCGCGGTATGACGGAACGCAGATCGGTGCAAACGCTGTCGGGCAGCGGGGAGGGCGCGTTACTTTTTGTCGCGTTTATCCGATTTATCGCGCCGTGCGCGCTTTTTCTGTCCGACGGCGTATACCGCTATGCCTGCGGCTATGGCGGCGACGCCGAGAGAGGCAAGAATGATGCCTACGATAAGATACATTCTTCTCGTCTCTTCCGGGAATGCTATAAAGCAGAGCAGTGCGCAAACAAGCATGAATCCGCCGGATATCAGCAGGGTGAGCAGGGCTTTGCCGTGCGGCGTCCTGAACTTGTCGGAGGGAGCGCGCGGTATGCAGAGCTCGCTGACGACGTATCCGAGCACCGCCGTCACGCTGCCGAGAACGAGCGCGATTATCCCGCAGGCGCGGGCGGGGATGCTTTCGGGAAACAGCGCGAGCAGAACGACGCCGGCTGCGAAAAGCAGGGTGCCGACTATCATGCACGCGATCACGATTGCGGTATACTTTCTCATGCGTACAGTTTAACACACTCTTGTCGCCATGTCAACAGGCGGGCGCGTTTTTTATGCTTTTTCGCGTCCTTTTGCGGGGAGCAGAAAGTGCATGATGACCGCTCCGCCGAGGAAGAACACGGCGTAAAACACGCGCACGGTCCCCGCGAGCAGGAAACAGGTAAGAAACATCACGCCCGCGCCGGCAAGCGCGGTGAAAACGTCCGTCGCTATCGAAAGCGCTTTGCTCTTTATCTTCGCGCGCGCTTTTTCGAGCAGTCGGTAGGCGAGCCTCGTGAGCGCGCCCTCCGCCGCAAGGGCAAAAAACAGTATTATCTGAACGGCAACCGTCATTTGAATATCCTCCCGAGAAGCGGTTTTTTGCCCGCGTGGTAGTCTATGCGGTCCACTCTGCCCTCAAACGTGAGTTCACCGCTTTCTACGGAGAACGCGTTTATGCGCAGACCCTCGCCCTTAACGGTGAGAGCGCCCTCCGAAGTCGTCATGTTGATGACGGAAGGCGACGAGTCAATGACTTTTTCCACGCCCGTAACGAGCGTCCGCGAGCGCGACTCGACGGTAAGGCTGTGCTTCTTCTTTTCCACACTCCACTTTATGCGATCCGCCGCGAGGATATGACAAAAAACGCGCGGGCAAAAACGACTTGACAAAGCCGCGCCCGATATTGTATAATCATGATATTCGCAAAGCAACGGTTTTGCGCGATCGCAAAGCCGTGGCACTTATATTCGCGGAACGCAGGTTGCGCGAAAGGGAGGAGCACCGAAGTGAGAAACGGAAAAACAGCCATAGCCGCAAAGAACAAGCCCGCCATGACGGAAAAACAAAAGAAGATAGCCGTCATATGCACGGTCACGGGTGTGGCACTGCTCATAATCGCGGTGATCGCGCTCATATGCAATATAGTTTCCATAGTCGGGCTGTCGTCGAGAAAGGCGGAACTGGAACGGCGTAGCGCGGAACTTCAGGAAATGATAGAGACCAAGGAAGATCTGTACGAATACATCAGAGATAACGAGGAGTTTTTCGAGCGGTACGCGCGCGAATACCTCGGTTATGTATATGACGGCGAAACGGTATACGATCCGTCGTAACGGGGGAGACATTATTTGAGTACAGCTGTTATAGACGTGGGCAGCGGCAGTGTAAGAATGCTGCTGGACGGCAAAAAACAGACGATCATGACCAAACTCGGCGAGGGTCTGAGTGCGACGGGCAGGCTTTGCAAAGCCGCCATCGAGCGGACCATCGCGGTAGTCAAGGATTACGTCCGTCAGGCGCGCGGTGCGGATAAGGTATACGTCTTTGCGACGGAAGCTGTGCGCGCGGCGGAGAACAGAGCGGAATTTCTGCGCGCGGTAGAGAGCGAGTGCGGCGTGTCCGTGGAGGTCATAAGCGGAAGCGAGGAGGCGGAGATAGCCCTTCTCGGCGCGAGCGCGACGGGTGACGCCACGGTAGTGGACATAGGCGGCGCGTCCGTAGAGATAGTAAGCGGCGACGGCAGTAAGCTGGTATACGTCCGCTCTCTTCCTCTCGGAATGGTGCGGCTTACCGAACAGTCGGGCGGCGATCCCGAACTGCTTCGGGCATACGCGGCGCGCGGCATTGCGCGCTTCGGTGACGTATCTCTCCGCTCCGAGCTCATGGGCGTGGGCGGAACGCTCACATCCCTCGCGGCGATGAAACTGGGACTGCAAGCGTACGACGGCGAAAAGGTGAACGGTACGCGGCTCACTTCATCCGACGTATCCGATCTCTGCGGGCGAGTGCTTGCCTGCAAGGGGGATACGGGCAGGATAAAGGCGGAGTTTCCCGTACTTCCAGATATGCGCTGCGGACTGATAACCGCGGGCGTGATATTCGTTTCCGAGCTTCTCGGCTACCTCTCCGCAGACGGTATAACGATCAGCGAATCGGATAACCTCGACGGATTTTTAAGGTATAAGCGGCAGATGACCGCGCCGAAAGAGGGGCAGTGAGGCTTGCGGTGGCAGCCGCGGCGGCATAAAGAGCGCAAGTAACCGCCACACGCCGTCAGACTCCGAAGCGCGGCAAACGCCGACGAAAGGGCGCCCGCCGCTCCGTAAAGCCGGTTAAAACAAGTAAAACATAACGCGCCCGCGCTTAGGTTAAAAGCGCGGGCGCGTTTTATGCACATATGTCGCTTTTTCGCTCACTCGGCTTTTTGCCGCAACGCGCATGGGACATTTTCGCTTTTTACGAATTCGTTCCGCTTAATAAGCGGATTTTTATGCGCTTGTTCCGAATCGAAACGCGATCATTTCTCCCACAGCCGCATGCCGCTGCCGTCGCTTTCGAGGTAGCGGTAGGACTCGCCGTTTCGGGAAAGCAGATCGCGCAGCTCGCCCGTGTCGTCGCCGATTTCGTCGAACGTCAGGCATATGCCGAAAAACCGTCCGAGGTCGAACATAACCATGCCGTCGAACTCCACCGCCGAGCAGTCGGAGAGGGGAACGTCGGCGCGCCTTACTTCCGCGCCCTCTCCCACGGCGACCCGCACGACGTCGTCGTCGAACTCCGCGACGAACGGGCAGGGCGAGGACAGTCCGTCATACATCTTTCCGAGATGTTCGGTGAGGCGGGGAATGGCTTTCTTGCGCTTTTTGGATGATATGACCGCATCCGTTACGCCCGACGCGATGCCGAGAGCGGCGATGACCGAGCATATCACGGCGGCAGTGCCGAAGTGCGTGTTTTCGTCCGACGTAAGCACGAAAAACACGACGGCAAGCGCGAGCGCTATCACGCCGACGATGCAGTATGCTATCGTTTTGGGCGTGAAAACGGGGACGGTGAGAATGAGTTTTTTCCACTCCTCCGTCTGTCTTTTCGTCTGCTCGTCGCGCTCGAACGTCGCCGTTATGCGCGGAAGTCTGTTTTCGCCGATAGCGGCGTTTTCTGTCTTTTCGGTATTTTCCACTGTTTCACCAATCCAGTCTGGATAATTTTTTGGAGTTGTTCACTTTAACGTCGTCGTACTTCGAGAAGTATTTTTCCTTGAAGCTGACGGGAAGATCCTCTTCGCCGTCCGCCGCGATAAACTCCGCAAGCTCGTCGGGCGCAAAATCTGACATACTCACTTCGCCGTCGTACTTTTCAAACAGCCGCATTATATCCCTTTCGGTCATTGTGCGTCCTCCCGCGGCGGGCGCGCCCGCCGCTCATGTAAGTAAATAATAGCACATTCGACGGCGATATGCAAATATTTGGCTTGACCTTTGGGTCGGATTTATTATATAATAAATCCGCAATGATAACTGTGATAGATTACGGCGCGGGCAATCTTAAAAGCGTATGCAACGCGCTCGCCTTTCTCGGAGTAAAGAGCGAGGTGACGGGCGATGCGGACAAGGTGGCCCGCGCGGACAAGCTCATACTCCCCGGCGTCGGCGCGTTCGGCGTGTGCATGGAAAAGCTGCGTTCGCTCTCTCTCGACGAGGCGATAAAGAGCGCGGCAGGGGCGGGAACGCCCGTTCTCGGCATATGCCTGGGGCTGCAAATGCTGTTCGACCGTTCGGAGGAATTCGGCATGCACGACGGGCTGGGACTTCTGCCCGGCGAGGTGCGCCGCATCAACAGCGGCAGTCTGCCTCTTCCGCACATAGCGTGGACGAGCGTGGAAGTGCGCGGCGGAAGACTTATGGCGGGGATAAAAAGCGGCGAATTTTTCTATTTCGTACACAGCTACTGCGCTCGCGCAGCAAGAAAGGAGGACGAGGCTGCCGTCGCGTCCTACGGAGAGACGTTCACGGCGGCTGCCGAGCGCGACAACGTGTTCGGCGTGCAGTTCCATCCCGAAAAGAGCGGGGAGCGCGGGCTCGCGCTTCTGAAAAATTTCATCGGAGTGTAGGCGGGAGGAGCGTATGACGTCTGTAAGGATAATACCGTGTCTGGACGTAAAGGACGGGCGCGTGGTGAAGGGAGTCAATTTCGTAGACCTCGTGGATGCGGGCGACGCGGCCATGAACGCCGTGCAGTACGAGCGCGAGGGTGCGGACGAGATAGTGTTTCTCGACATAACGGCGACTTACCGCGGCGAAAACACCGTGGCGGACATGGTCAGCAGAGTCGCGGAAAAGCTGTTCATACCCTTCACCGTGGGCGGAGGTGTGCGCAGCGTCGACGATATGCGCAACATTCTCCGCGCGGGTGCGGACAAAGTGGGCGTAAACAGCGCGGCGGTAAAGCGTCCCGAGCTTATAAGCGAGGGCGCGGAGCTGTTCGGCAGTCAGTGCGTGGTGCTTGCGGTAGACGCCAAGCGCAGAGCTGACGGCGGCTGGACGGTGTACACGGCGGGCGGACGGCACGACGAGGGCATAGACGCCGTAGAGTGGTGCGTACGCGGCGAAAAGCTGGGCGCGGGCGAACTGCTGCTTACGAGCATGGACGCGGACGGCACCAAGGCGGGGTTCGACCTCGATCTGCTCCGTGCAGTCACCAAAGAGGTGCATATACCCGTCATCGCTTCGGGCGGAGCGGGAAAGAAAGAACATTTCGCGGAGGCATTCGAGGCGGGTGCGAGCGCGGCGCTTGCGGCGTCGCTGTTCCACTTCCGCGAGCTTGACATAAGAGATCTGAAAGATTACCTCGCATCGCGCGGTATCCCCGTGCGCAGGTGACGGTAACGGGAGCGGCATATGGAAATAAACAGAGAGATAATAGAACACACGGCAAAGCTCAGCCGCATAGAGCTTACGGACGAAGAGGAAAAGGCAATGGAAAAGCACTTTGCGTCCGTACTCGGCTGGGTAGACACGCTTAACGGATTCGACGCGTCCTCCGTCCCCGCGACGGCGCACATCCTGGATGCGGTGAACGTATTCCGCGAGGACGTGGCGGGCAAGCCTTTCGACAGGGAAAAGCTGCTCTACTGCGCGCCCGAACGCGATGAAAATTCGTATATAGTACCGAGGGTGGTGGAGTGATGGACGTTACGAAACTTACCATAAAACAGCTTATGGACGCCATGGATGCGGGCGAGCTGTCCTCCGCGGAAGCCACCCGTGCGACGCTCGATCGCATAAAGGAGTGCGAGGATCTCGGAGCATACGTCACCGTGTGCGAAAAAGAGGCGATGGCCGCCGCAGAACGCGCGGATAAAGCGAGAGCGGAGGGCAGGCGCGCGCCCCTTCTCGGCGTACCCGTCGCGGTAAAGGACAACATCTGCACGGAGGGCGTGCGTACGACATGCGCCTCCCGTTTCCTCGAAAACTACGTTCCGCCCTACGACGCATTCGTCGTCAAAAAGCTCAAAGAGGCGGGCGCGGTCATAGTGGGCAAGACCAATATGGACGAGTTCGCAATGGGTTCGGGCAGCGAATACTCGGCGTTTTACCGCGTCAGGAACGCAATCGATCCCGAACGCGTAGCGGGCGGTAGCAGCGGCGGAAGCGCGTGCGCGGTAGCGTCCGGACAGGCGTTCGCGGCGCTCGGTTCGGACACGGGCGGATCCATCCGTCAGCCCGCGTCGTTCAACGGAGCGACCGGTCTCAAACCGACGTATTCGGCGGTATCGCGTAACGGGCTCGTGGCGTTCGCTTCCTCTCTCGATCAGATAGGACCGATAGCGCGCACGGCGGACGACTGCCGACGGGTGTATAACGTCATAAAGGGTCACGACGCGGGCGACTCCACGTCATACGCGGGCGACCTCGATATGGGCGAGCACATAACGTCGCTCAAAGGCAGGCGCATAGGCATAGCCAAAGAGTTTTTCCCCGACGCTCTCGGCGGAAAGGTGCGCGAGGCTGTGGAAAAGGCGATAAAGTTCTATGAAGACGGCGGCGCGGAGATAGTGGAAACGAGCATAGGCAGTTTCGACATGGCGCTCGCGTGCTACTACATCATTTCGAGCGCGGAAGCGTCCAGCAACCTCTCCCGTTACGACGGCGTCAAGTACGGCAGACGTGCGGAAGGTTGCAAGACGATAGACGACGTGTATTACAAGTCGCGCACACAGTTCTTCGGCGCGGAAGTCAAGCGCCGCATGATGCTGGGCAACTTCGTGCTTTCGTCGGGATATTACGACGCGTTCTACCTTCGCGCGAGCAAGGCGCGTACGCTCATAAAGCGCGATTTCGAGGCGGCTCTGTCCGACTGCGACGCGCTCATATGTCCGACCGCGCCCACGACGGCGTATAAGTCGGGAAGCAATGCGGAGGACCCCGCGGCGGCATACCTCGGCGATGTGTTCACCGTACCCGTCAACATAGCGGGACTGCCCGCGCTTTCCGTTAAGTGCGGAGAGGACTCCGACGGCTTGCCGATAGGAATGCAACTCATAGGGCGGCAGTACTGCGAGGAAACGCTGCTGTCGCTTGCGGAGATATACGAGAAGGGGGCGGCGAAATGAGCGGATTCATACCCACGATAGGACTTGAAGTCCACTGCGAACTCAAAACCGAGACCAAGCTGTTCTGCTCATGCCGCAATGCGTTCGGCAGCGAGCCGAATACCAACACCTGTCCCATATGTTCGGGGCATCCGGGAGTGCTGCCCGTAATTAACCGCAAGGCGGTGGAATACACCGTCAAAGCGGGTTGTGCGATAGGTTGCCGCATCAGCCGATACAGCAAGTGGGACAGAAAGAACTATTTCTATCCCGATCTTCCCAAGGCGTGGCAGACCAGCCAGTACGACCTTCCGCTCTGCGTGGGCGGCGAGGTTAAGATAAACGTGAACGGCGAGGAAAAGACGGTGCGGCTCAACCGCATACACCTCGAAGAGGATGCGGGCAAGCTCGTGCACGGCGCGGGAACGACTGCCGTTGACTATAACCGCTGCGGAGTGCCTCTTATGGAGTGCGTCACCGAGCCGGACATGCACAGCGCTGACGAGGCGGTGGCGTTTCTCGAAGAGCTTTCCGCGATATTCCGCTATGCGGGCGTTTCCGACTGCCGCATGCAGGAGGGATCGATACGTGCGGACGTCAACCTGTCGCTCAGCCGCCCGGGAGAGCCTCTCGGAACGCGTACGGAGACCAAGAACCTCAACTCCTTCCGTAGCGTGCGCCGCGCGATAGAGGCGGAGATACGCCGTCAGACGGAACTGCTCGAACGCGGAGAAAAAGTGGTGCAGGAAACGCGCCGTTTCGACGACGCGACGGGCGAGGGGTACGGAATGCGCAGTAAAGAGGACGCGCAGGATTACAGGTATTTCCCCGAACCCGACCTTATGCCCGTCGTGCTCGGCGACGAGGACGTTGAGCGCATCCGCGCGAGCCTTCCCGAGCTTGCGTCCGACAGGCGTCGCCGCTATATGTCCGAACTCGGTCTTGCCGAGTACGACGCGCGTCTTATCACGGGCGACCCCGCCATAGCCGATCTGTTCGACGGCGCTGTGGGCGCGGGCGCGAACGCCAAAAAGGCGGCAAACTACATTATGAGCGAGATCATGCGCAAGGGCAAGACGGCGGGCGAGGACGGAGTCGTAATCGGCATAAGCGGCGTGCAGCTCGCAGAGCTCATCGCACTCGTGGAAAAGGGCGACATAAACCTCGTGTCCTCCCGCGACGTTCTCGACAAGATCTGGATGACGGCGATGACGCCGTCCGCCGCCGTGAGCGAGCTGGGACTCAAACAGAACAACGACGCGGGCGAGATAGAGAAGCTGGTGCGCGACATAATCGCCGCCAATCCCGGACCCGCCGCCGATTTCCGCAAGGGAAACGAAAAAGTGCTGTCCTTCTTTGTCGGACAGCTCATGAAAGCTACCAAGGGTAAGACCAATCCCAAGATCGCGGGAGAACTCGTAAGGAAGGTGCTTTCGGAATAATGAACGCGTACGAACAGGCTGAAAAGGAGCTGGAAGGCGCGCGCAAGGCGTTTAAGGATGCGTTCGACTCGATACGCAACGCGAAGATAACGAAGTCGCAGCGCAATGAGTTTGCCATGCGGTTCAAGTATCCGTTAAGTATGGCGGTATGCGCGGCGGTCATAGCGGCGATAGTGGTCATACAAGTGGTATTTGCGCAGTACGACTGGCTTTATATCGTGTGCGAAGCGGTGATATGCGTCGCCATGGTATCGGCGATAGTCATTTTCGCCGTCACCTGGTTCTATACGCGGAGAAACGCGAAAGCGGCGGAGCGGATAACCTATTACTCTCCCGAAGAGGGCGTCAGATACCTCTATACCGCCATAACGGGCGGCGGGGAAAAGGTGGAATGGGCGGACGCGAGCCTTTATCTGCGCGGGAACGAAGCGGAGCTGTTCGAGGGCAACGGAAAGGAGTATAACCCGTATCTCTATAAAAAAATACGCGGTCACTCGCGCGGGTACGTCTTTTTAAGCTCGGAAAACCTTCTCGGCAACTTCTTTTCGGGCTATGAGGTGCTTTCCCGCGAGGGAGGAGCGTGGAAGCTGTCGTCGGGTTTTTCGTTTAAGCTGGGCGAGGACGGGCGGCTGCTCGAAATGGAGATAAAGGGGATGTACAACGAGTGTTATGAGAACAACTTTCCACTCGTCGCGCTCTTTCCCGTATCCCGCAGCTATACGTTCACGTATAAGTTTTCGGAAGTCAACGTGCCGAACTTCCGCATGTACCTGCCCGAAGTGACGCGCACGGCGTGCGAGTTCTACTTCATTTCTCCTCCTCAGGATAAGGGCATAGTCGTGCCGAGATAGAGCGGCGAGTGCACGGCGGCTTAGATATAAAGTAAATATCA
>DXHT01000016.1 GCA_019113265.1 Bacillota bacterium
GAAGCGCACTTTGGTCTGTTTTCCGAAAAAGTGCCGCGCGAAATCGTCGAGTATGCCTTTAAGGTCGCACATGGTTATACCCTTGTCCACGACAAGCCCTTCGAGCTGATGGAACACAGGCGAATGCGTCGCGTCGTCGTCGTTTCTGAATACTCTGCCCGGAGAGATCATTTTGAGCGGCGGTTTGTGCGTCTCCATATATCTTACCTGCGACGCGCTCGTCTGTGAGCGGAGCAGTAGATTTCCGCCGAGGAAGAAAGTATCCTGCATATCGCGCGCGGGGTGATCTTTGGGAACGTTGAGAGCCTCGAAGTTATAGTAATCCGTTTCTACTTCGGGCCCGTCCATGACGTCGAATCCCATGGAAACGAAAAAGTCCACAAGACGCTTACGCACCGCAGTGAGCGGGTGCAGACATCCTACGGGCGTATCTTCATTGAGCGTGATGTCGATCTTTTCGGCGGCAAGGCGGGCGGCAAGTTCTTTGTCGTGCAGTTCCTTTCCCTTTTCCGTAAATCGCGCTTCAAGAGATGCGCGCGCGCTGTTCACCAGCTTGCCCATTACGGGGCGCATTTCGGGAGAGAGGTCTTTCATTCCCTTCATCAGCTCGCTGATCAGCCCGCTTTTTCCGAGGTATTTTACGCGTACCGCATAGAGCGCGTTTTCGGAATCGGCTGCCGCGATCTCGTTACCGCATTCCGCGGCAAGCTGTTCGATCTTTTCTTCCATGTTTCCTCCGTTAGGGATAAAAATAAAGTCGCCCTTAAAAGGACGACCGCGATCGTGTTACCACCTTTTTTCGCGTACGAAAGATCTCCCGCACGCCTCATTAAAGCCTTTTACGCCGGCTTCCGCGCGCTCCGTTACTTTCCTTACACGGATAAAACCTTGCATGGTTTCGCGGATCGGGCTCGGCAGTGAATATCTTTCCGTCGATCCCGCTTTCTCGCACCTGCCGAAAGCTCTCTGAAAAGGGACGGCGACGGACTCTTATGCTGCGTCTTTGCCTTTGTTTTTTATGATTATATACTTTTTTCGCACTTTTTGCAACTGTTTTAAGGCACTAAATCACCACCGACGGATACATTGCCGAGCGGAACGTCGCCCGAAATGACGTTTTCGCATATCAGTACGGTACTGCCGTTATCAAAAGAGAGCGAGTAACCCGGCAGAATGATCTTCATGTTTATAACTATCCGCATATATATGCGATGCAAAGTCTGATTCGTTCCCGCGCCCGTAAAGTCGCTTGTGAAATCCGCGTCCACCACTCCCAAATTGAGCACGTTATATGTAAGTTCGGGCCCAAGCTCCGACAACAGCGGAATGCCCGTTATCGTTCCTAACGGTATTCCTACGCCGTCAGACTCGAATTTTTTCATTTCGCTTCTTATCAGCGACGTTACGCGGCGTGCGAAGAGATTGACGTTTACGCTGCTGATCTGCACGAACGTCACTTTGCCCTCATCGTCCGTGCGCGTTATAACGAAGTCGTCGTACGTTACGTTATAAAGCTGCTTTTCCGTCATGTTGTCTATCGTTTCGGATACTTTCATGCGAGTGCTTTCGATAACGACGTTTGATATCACGGGCGCAATACGAAGATAGTAGTATACCGCAAAAGCGGCAATCACTATTGCCGCTATTACGAGTATGCGGATGATGATCCGCCTCTTGCGTTTTTTGCAATAAAGGGACACGGGTAACATAAATATATTCGCCGAATGTCCCGAACGTGCGCTATTTTGCCTTAGGTTTGAAAACTACCGAAACTATATAGCTTGCCGTTACCGCTATCCCGACGCCGTATGCAGTGTTTACCAGTCCCCCCGCAAACGCGCCCAGCGGTCCGTACTCGGCCGCCCACTCTATCGCGCCCTTTGCCAGAGCCGCTCCGAAACCCGTTATGGGTATAGCTATACCCGACCGCAATATTGACGCTATGGGTTCGTATATGCCGAGTGCCTGTAATACTATTCCCGCTATAAGGAATATGACGAGTATGCGCGCGGGAGTCAGTTTCGTCTTTATTATAAGCAATTGCGCGCCGACGCAGAACGCGCCTCCCGATGCGAATACTATCATATATTGGAGCAGTATGCCCCACCATGTGTAAGGTAATATCATATGTCGTTCTCCAAAATGACCGCATGTGACACTGCGGGTATCGATTCTCCCTGACAGGACGTCGTCGGACTCATCAGTGCGCCCGTGGCGAGAAGAAGCACTCTGTCGTATTCGCGGCGGCGCATCTTTTCAAGTATGAACGAATTGAGAACGCATGCGCTGCATCCCGCTCCGCTCCCGCCCGAGTAGCATTTCTGATCTCCCGAAAATATCATTTCGCCGCAGTCCGAGTATCTTTGCCCGAGTTCGACGCCGCGTTCGCGGCACAGGTCTCGAAGTATTTCTCCCCCCAGCCTGCCGAGGTCACCCGTGAATATGCCGTCATAGTCCTCCGCGCTCGTATGAGTGTCGTCGAATACCGCAAGCATGGTGTCGAGAGCCGCGGGAGCCATAGCCGCACCCATGTTGTTCAGATCTTTTATCCCGTAGTCGACTACGCGTCCTATCGTGGCGTGCGTTATTGCGGGGCCGTCTCCCTCTCTTTCTATAATGCTGCAACCTGCGGCGGTCACCGTCCACTGTGCGTACGGCGGACGCTGACAGCCGTATTCGAGCGGATAGCGGTATTGCCGTTCGGCTGTCGCAAAGTGAGACCCGGTCGCGCACGCCGCAGTGGAATAGTAACCTGCGTTTACGAGCGCCGCGGCGAGCGAGAGCGCTTCCGTCATTGTAGAACATGCGGAGTAAAGCCCGAAATAGGACACCGGCAGTCCGCGCGCGGCATAGCTGGACGAAACGAGCTGATTAAGAAGATCGCCCGCAAAGAGAGCCTCTATATCGAAAACATCCTTTCCCGCTTTGGCGGCGGCGCCGCGTATCGCCTTGTCGAGCATTACGCTCTCTCCCTTTTCAAACGTGGATTCACCCATTTTAGGATCTCGCGTGACGGTATCGAAATACCCTCCGAGAGGTCCGTTGCCCTCGCGCTCACCCACTACGCTCATTCCCGCCGTGATTTTCGGGCGTGAGGAAAACGTGAGCGTCTGTGACTTGGCAGTCATCATAATGCACCCCATATGAGAGCGAACAGATATCTGATAATACCTGCCGCGGACGACCACACGATACCGTTCACTACTACGGGACCGACCACGTTGAACATTTTTACAGCCGTTCCCATAATCAGTCCTTCCGCCCTGAACTCCATTGCCGCGCTGGACATTGCGTTTGCAAATCCCGTTATCGGCAGAAACGATCCCGCTCCGCCCTGCCGAGCGATAACGTCGTATACGCCTATACCCGTCAGAAGTATGGCTACCGTCACGAGGGCTATGGATGCGTATACTGCCGCCTGTTCGTCCGTTACGGACGGGATCAGCCCGAGAAGATCGCGTATAAGCTCGCCTATAACGCAGGTGATACCGCCCGCTATAAATGCCTTTATGAGCGACGTGGACGCTTTGGACGACGGCGAGATCTTTTCCACATACGCCGCATATGCCGCATTGCGCCTTGCGTTATCTGTCATGTCGCACTTCCTTTTTGAAGATCTCCATGTCTTCGATGTTGCGGGCATCGTCATGGGGATAATCGCGTTTGATCATACGGGTATTATGCGTCGCATAGTATGTGTATATGTAAAAAAGAACGGCTAATGCCGCTCTTTTTCATATCCTCGTTATACCTTGCTTCTCGAACTCCGAATTTATGTAGGATAGAACGCGTTTTTTATCCGCCGCCCACGCAGGAGCTACGAGCAGGCGCTTCGGAGGATCTCCCGTTAGTCTGTGTACGACCGTTTTTGAGGGGAGCGCTTTGACGCACTCGCATAGCGTCTGTACGTATTCATGCATTTCCAGCGGTCTGTACTTGCCGCGCGCATACATGTCGCAAAGCTCGGTGCCGCGCAGAACGTAAAGAAGTTGCAGCTTTATCCCGTCCGTAAGCTCCCCCGCGTACCGCGCGCTTTGCGCCGCGTCCTCCGCGCTTTCCCCCGGCAGTCCGAGTATGACGTGCGTTATTACGTTTGCTCCCGCGTTTTTAAGGCGGATCGCGGCGTCCTCGTAAACATTCAGATCGTACCCGCGTTTTATCAGCTTCGCCGTGCGGTCGTGCATCGTTTGCAGTCCGAGTTCGACGAACAACGGAAGAGTTGAGGCTGTTTCGCTAAGAACGCGCATGACGTCGTCGGGCAGACAGTCGGGACGCGTCGCTATCGAGATCGCCCTGATACCCTCTTCCGCCGCCGCGGCGCTAAGCACTTCTTTTAGTCTGACGGCGGGAATGAACGTGGAAGTATAGCTTTGGAAATAGGCAATGTACGCGTTGTCCGAAGTCTTTGCCGCCACGCGTTTTTTCGCCCGCGAGATCGCGCCGCTTACTTCCGCCGCGTTCATGCACGTTTCGGCAAACTCCCCGCTTCCCTCTTTACCGCAGAAAATGCATCCTCCGCTACCGTCGGGATTGCGCGTCGGGCAGGTGTCCGAACAGCTGAGAGCGAGTTTATATACCTTGCAGCCGAACAGATTGCGGAAATAAGTTCCCGCCGATATGTATTTCAGCATTTCTCGGCTATTTCTTTCAGCAGCTTTTCGGTATCGGTCCAACCGAGACAGGGATCGGTTATGGATTTGCCGAATATGCCTCCCCCGAGCGGCTGGCAACCCTCTTCTATGTAGCTTTCCACCATGACGCCCTTGACGAGCGTGCGGAGCGCGTCAGAATAATTTCTGCTGTGCAGGACTTCGCCTACTATGCGTAACTGCTCTTTATAGTGTTTGCCCGAGTTGGAATGGTTGGCGTCTATTATCGCGGCTTTGTTTTTAAGATTTGTTTTTTCGTACATCTCATGCAGGCGCATAAGATCCTCATAGTGATAGTTGGGTATCCCCGCGCCGTACTTGTCCACGCCGCCGCGAAGAATGACGTGGGCGTATTCGTTGCCGTCCGTAGTAACGTCGCACCCGCGATAAATGAAATTATGCGGTATCTGCGCGGCGTGAACGGAATTGAGCATGACGGTAAAGTCGCCGCTCGTCGGGTTTTTCATGCCGACGGGTATATCCATGCCGCTGGCAGTCAGTCTGTGTTGCTGATCCTCGACGGAGCGCGCGCCTACCGCCTCGTACGAGAGTATATCGTCAAGGTAACTGCGGTTTTCGGGGTAAAGCATTTCGTCGGCGGCAGTCAGTCCGCAATCGCTCATGACTCGAAGATGCAGTCTGCGTATCGCCGCTATGCCCGCTCTGAGATCGGGTGTATCGTCCGGGCGCGGCTGATGGAGCATTCCCTTGTAACCTTCGCCCGTCGTACGCGGCTTGTTTGTGTATATGCGCGGGATGACTATCAGCCTTTCGCTTAGCTCGTCCGCTATCATGGAAAGCCTGTCGACGTATTCGAGAACGCTGTCTTCCCTGTCGGCGGAGCACGGTCCTATTATGACTATGAACTTATCCGATTTGCCCGAAAAGACGGCTTTGATCTGTTTGTCGCGTTCCTCTTTAAGCGCGGTCAGTTCGCGCGTAATAGGAAATTCCGCTTTGATCTCTATCGGCGAAGGCAACATTCCGTTGAATTTCATTCCCATTTGAGTTATCTCCCGATCGGTGATTGTGTAAAAAGCATACAGCATCGCGGCATTTTCGTCAAGTAAAAGCGAGAGAATTGAGTAAGTTAAATTTTACCCGATTATAATATAAGCGGCTTGCAAAATAAATCGATATGTAGTATACTTATCATACAGCGCATTTACGCCGCAGTGTAAAAAGCGCGCCGAGAGGAAAAATGAAGAGCATATATACATATTACAAAGAAAGACTGATCGAGATAAGCGGCAGAAACAGAAGTCTTTATGTTCGCTCGTTCAGTAAAAAAACCGGTTACGATATAGGCAAGCTCGTTGCGTCCGATTCCGAACGCACCGAGGACTTTTACGATTTCCTGCGCTCGGGAGGACGTGAAAAATTCACACTCATTTCTCCGTCCGTAAGTTCGCTTAAAAAAGTGTTCCCCGTCACCGAGCAACCGACTGACGAAAAAGGCAGATCGGGCGGGCGCAATTCCTTTTCCGCGATACTTGAAAGAGAGGCGAACTCCGTTCGCGCGTTGCGCCGTGAAGCTGAGGACATAGAAAAGGAAACGGGCAGATACGAGCTTTTCATCGGTTATCCGTTCGTAGTGGGCAGTATAAGAGACGTTGCCGTCAAAGCTCCGCTCATGTTCTTCCCCGCCGAGGCGGAAATAACGGAAAGCAATATCGTCAGGCTGGGACTGAAAAAGGGCGAATGCGTGCGCATGAATAAGGCGTTCGTTTTTGCGTATGCGCAGGCAAAGGGACTGGATATAGAGGAAATGGAGACGGAGTTCGACAGTCTGCGAGCGGGCGGACTGAAAGATCTCGATTCACTTCTTGCCTATCTTAAAAAGTTCGGTATAAAACTCAAACCCCCGACGACAAAGGGTTTTATCCCGTTCGATTCAATCGAGGAGCCTAAATCGCGCGAAGTGCCCGAAGTAAAGCGCGCCTGTGTACTTGCGAGATACGCTCTTGCAAACTCCATATACAGCGATTACACCGAGCTTGAACGTACCAGAATGACAAATGACGCCGTTGAAGAACTGTTCGAGCCGCAGAAAATGCGCCACCGTAAACAAAAGGGCGGCATGGATAAAAACTGCTACTGCATAAGCGATCTCGATTACGCGCAGCACCGCGTCGTCGAAAGAGTGGCAGATGCGGGCAATATGGTCATATACGGCCCTCCCGGCACGGGCAAGTCGCAGACGATCGTCAATCTCATTTCCGATGCTCTCTGCAAGGGTAAACGCGTCCTTGTCGTGTCTCAGAAAAAAGCCGCGCTCGACGTCGTTTATAACCGTTTGGGCGACCTTAACGAAAAGGCGATGTTTATCGTCGACCCCGTAAAGGAGCGGCGCGACTTTTACTCCCGCTGTCTTATCAGACATGAGGCGGTGCTTAAAAAGCGTTATACGGACAGATTCGCCGAGTATGACGAGACGGCGGCTAAACTTAATGCGGAAACGGACAGGCTGCGGGAAATTTCGGATACGTTTGAAACGGACGACGGTTTCGGCATAAGCCTTATGGATATGTATTACGGCTCGTTCATTCCGGGCAAGAACAGCGACGAATACGCCATATATACCGAAATGCTCAAAGATAAGGTTCTGCGCACCATGGACTACCCTACCATGCGCGGCGCGCTCGACAACCTTCTTGCCAGCGACAAGATAGACATATATTATAATTTCGTCGAGAATAAAAAGTTCAACCCGTTTATCCAGCACTTAAAGCCCGATCTTCCGATAGATACGCTTTCGTGGGCGCGCAACAAGTTTTTCGAGCTTACGGGTTCCCGCCATGCCGTGTTCGATGAGGCGGATCACCCTTATGCGCGCCAGATAATAGCGCAGTACGACAAACTCTCTCTGCCGCGCAACGAAAAGATGTTTATTAAGATGCTCGCAGGGTTCGATTATCCGTCAGATTACACTTTCCTCAAAGTGTCGAAAGCGGTGTTCCCTCTTTACCCCTTTGCAAAATTCCGCATGGTAAAAAGAGAGCGCGCCGTTCGTGCGGATTACGAAAAGACGAAAGAGGCCATTGCCGACTTCGTAAGCGATTATGACTTCCTGCGCGAAGTGCTCACTTACGAGGGTTATGCCATGGCTCTCGGCGGCATACTCGAAGGCAACGAGAACACACTGAACAACCTCAAAGCCGCGCTTGCCGATTATGTCAAGGTCAGCGACGTTTCGCTCAGTCTGCATAATTTTACTCAGCCCGAAAAACATATACTGAATTTCGCATACCGTATGACGAGCGACTACGATCACTTCAAAGAGGTCATAGTCAAGTTGCTTCCGCTCAGAGTTTATCACGAGATAATAAACTGCGAAAAGACGAAAAAGGCGGAGCTTTCCGCAACCGTGGACTTTGAAAACATAAAGGCGCGCATAAATTCGCTTACCAAAGAGTTGGCGGATATAAGCCGCAAGATATGCGAGTACAGCTTTGTACCCGAATATAAGCAGCTTTACGAAACGGGAGAAAACGCGAAAGACTACCTCTATCAGATATCCAAAAAGCAGAACTTCTGGCCCATTCGACGCACCATGGAAGTTTACGGCGATTACCTGCTCACCCTTTATCCCTGCTGGCTTCTCTCCCCCGAAAACGTGTCGTCCATACTTCCGCTCAAAAAGAACATGTTCGACCTCGTTCTGTTCGACGAAGCAAGTCAGGTGTTCATCGAAAATACGGTGCCGTCAATAATACGCGGAAAGAACGTAGTCGTCGCGGGAGACGCGAAGCAGCTTCGCCCCACCGCTACTTTCATGCGCAGATACATGGGCGGCGCGGACGACGACAGCGACCTTACTCTTCAAGCCGCGCTTGAAGTCGAAAGTCTTCTCGACCTTGCCGTAGCGCGTTTCGACAGCGCAAACATAACTTACCATTATCGCAGTCGCAGTCGCGGACTGATAGACTTTTCCAACAAAGCGTTTTACGACGGCATGCTGCGCATATCTCCCGACGTCACCAAATCTTTACGTAATAAAGCCGTGGAGCGGATAATGGTCAAGGGTCTGTGGCAGGACAGGCGCAACCCTACGGAGGCGGCGGAGATCGTGCGGCTGCTCAAAAAATTGTTCAAGAGCCGCTCTTCGGACACCATAGGCATAATCACGTTCGGCATGGAACAGCAGTCCTGCATAGAGGACGCTATCGAAAAGGAATGCAAGCGAGATACCGAATTCCGCGCGGCATACCTTAAAGAGGCGGCGCGTAAAGAGGACGGACAGGACGTCAGTCTGTTTATCAAAAACATAGAGAACGTACAGGGCGACGAACGCGACATAATCATATTCAGTATAGGCTATGCGCGCAACGAAAACGATAAAGTGAACGCTCACTTCGGTTCGCTTTCCGTCGAGGGCGGCGAAAACAGGCTTAACGTCGCCGTTACGCGCGCAAAGAAAAAGATATACGTCGTTACGAGCATTGAACCGGAAGACCTGCGCGTGGATGGCTCCAAAAACAACGGGCCCAAACTGTTCCGCGCATACCTCACCTATGCTCGTGCGGTATCCGAGGGTAGTAAGGCGGAGACGGATGCCGTGCTGGACGCCCTCTGCCCTCCCGCAGTCAAAGCCCGTCATGCCGAGATCACCGTTCCCGTCGAACAGCAGATCGCGGCAAAACTGCGCTCGCTCGGCTACGACGTCGATACCGATCTCGGCAGTGGTACGAACAAGATCTCCGTTGCGGTGTATGACAAAAAGCGCGATCGTTATGTGCTCGGCTTGCAAGTGGATAAGATACTGTACTCGGAAGACGAGACTCCGCTCGAACGTGACGTTTATGCCTGCCGTTTCCTCGAACAAAAGGGTTGGAACATAATGCGCGTGTGGAGCCGCGATTGGTGGCACAACGCCCATGACGTCATCGAACGTATTCGTCACCGAATAGACGCGGTAATGCCGCCCTCGCCCCGTTCGAAGGCGTAAGACGGCGGCTTTTATTGCCGTAAGTAATGCTCGCGTTGCGGCTTAAATGATGAAGAAATGCTCCCGCTTGGCACTTGCCGAAGCGGGAGCATTTTTAACGTCTTTGTCTTTTGGTCAGTTACTGCAACCGTGCCCGCAGTCGTGATTGCCGCCGTTGCAGTCATGCGCTTCGCCCGAGTGGTGGGCGCATTCGGCGTCGGGATCGAAAGCGAGAGTACCGCCGAGAAACGCTTTTACGGCTTCGTCCGCATTGCCGCTCACGCCCGCATATATCTTTATGCCGACAGAGCCGAGAGCCGCGCGCGCTCCCCCGCCTATTCCTCCGCATATAAGCGTATCTGTTCCCATGGCAGACAAAAATTCAGCGAGTGCGCCGTGTCCCGTTCCGTTGGTGGGAACTACCGATGCATTCACTACTTTGCCGTTTTCCGCCTCATATATCTTAAATTGTTCGGTATGCCCGAAATGTCCGTATACGTTTCCGTTATCGTAAGTTACGGCTATTTTCATATATTGCTCCCTCCGTTACCGATATGATACACCTTTCCTCATTTGTTGTCAACGCGATCGTGTTCGCATGACGGTTTTTCGCGTCGCCGTATATATAAACGCCACGGTTACGACGTTTTTTGTCCGGCGGGGAGAAAACCTAAAACGAATTATCGACGGAAACTTATTTTAATTCCTTTGTAAGGTAAATCATATCTGTCAGCTGTATACCGCATTCGTTGATCGGGTGATCGTAGTTTTTCGTAAAAAAGTTTTTAACTATGCGTGAGCGCCGAAAACCGCACTTTTCATAAAACGGGACTGTCAGCGGACTGTTCCCTGTGCCGACTTGTATAAAACTATATTTTCCCCTGTAATACTCACAAACGAAATTTATCAACTTTCTGCCATAGCCTTGTCGCTGAAATTTTGGTTCTACGGCAAGATTTTTAATTTCCGGAACGCCGTTGCCTTCGTCGCAAATCACAATCTCCGCCTTAATACCGTCATCGTCGAGGACGAACATTATCCCTTTATCGAGATATTTTTCAACCATGTTTTCCTGTTCGTCCGCAAGCAATAACAGTGGGAGATAATCTCGCTTGTTTGTTATCCGATATATTTTCATTGAACTCCTTGAACGAAATCATAATATTTATTTTATTATACATGTTGTACGCGATCTCATTTAATTTTTCGGTCAATTCCGTGATTTCGGTCAATCTGCCGTAGAGAATACGATCGGGCGCATCAGTCATGCGCCTCAGACTTTGCCGCCCTGAAACGGACGGTTCATGCTCTCGCCCGCCTTACGCAAAAGGCACCGCTTCGACGGTGCCTTTTTGCTGGTGGACGGGGGTGGATTCGAACCACCGAAAGCGGAGCTGGCAGATTTACAGTCTGCTCCCTTTGGCCACTCGGGAACCCGTCCTTAACAGTGCTTATTTTATTGGAGCTGGTGATGGGACTTGAACCCGCAACCTGCTGATTACAAGTCAGCTGCTCTGCCAATTGAGCTACACCAGCATGTTTCCCGATATCCGAGGATACCGGGAAATAACCAATGGTGCCTTAGGGCGGAATCGAACCACCGACACAGGGATTTTCAGTCCCTTGCTCTACCGACTGAGCTACAGAGCCAAATGGCGGTCCCGACGAGAATCGAACTCGCGATCTTCTGCGTGACAGGCAGACGTGATAACCGCTACACCACGGGACCAATTGGTTGCGGAGGCTGGATTTGAACCAACA
>DXHT01000017.1 GCA_019113265.1 Bacillota bacterium
AAGGGAGACAAACACCGTCGCGGGATAGAGCAGTCGGTAGCTCGTTGGGCTCATAACCCAGAGGTCGCAGGTTCGAGTCCTGCTCCCGCAACCACTTCAAAAAGCCGCAGGCTGAACGCCTGCGGCTTTTACCTTATCATGCGGTTTTTACTTTGTCATGCGGTTTTGTCGTAAGTCGGATTGCGCCTCGTTGATCCCCGCGCCTGCGGCTTTTATTGTATTTAAGGATATGCGATGAGCCGTGATGACCACCGCGGCCGCGCGTTTCCTCCGAACGGGCGCGGACGTGCCGCGCGGCAAACGTCAGAGCACGCTTTTTGCGTTGAGATCGAGTCCCGCTTCGTCTTTACCCGCGACAAACGAGTAGTAGCCGCGAGCCGCTATCATGGCGGCGTTGTCCGTGCAGAGCACGGGAGGCGGGACGAACAGCGTAAAGCCGTTCTTTTCGCACTCGGCGGCAAGCTGCGAGCGAAGGTGCGTATTCGCCGCCACTCCTCCCGCGAGCGCGAGGTTCTTTTTGCCGCGCTCTTTGGCGCAGCGTATGAACGTATCCACGGTATAGCCCACCGCTTCCGCGGTGAACGAGGCGCATATGTCGTCTACCGGTATCTCCTCTCCGCGCTGGCGGAGGTTGTGTACGTAGTTGACGACTGCGGTTTTAAGTCCCGAGAACGAGTACGCGAGGTCGCCGCGCACGTGCAGGTTGGGGCAGAACTTAATGTTCGCCTTGCCCTGTCTGCCGTGACGGTCTATCTCCGGACCGCCGGGGTACGGCAGACCGAGTATGCGCGCCACTTTGTCGAAGGACTCGCCTATCGCGTCGTCCAGCGTCGCGCTGACGGGGACGAACGTATTATAGTCTTCCACGGACACGATACTCGTATGCCCGCCGCTTGCGACGAGCGCGAGAAGAGGCGGAGCAAGCTGCGGGAACGCTATGAAGTTGGCGGCTATATGCCCCTGAATGTGATCGGTCTTTATGAGCGGTATGCCGAGAGCGTATGCCATCGCCTTTGCCGCCGCGACTCCCACGAGCAGGCATCCGATAAGCCCGGGGCCGTAAGTGACCGCGATCGCGTCCAGCTTGTCCATGCCTATCCCCGCTTCGGAGAGCGCCTTGTCCACGACGGGCATGACGGCGAGCAGGTGGTTTCGCCCCGCTATCTCGGGGACGACGCCGCCGAACCGCCTGTGCAGCTCTATCTGACTCGCTATGACGTTTGAAAGGCACTTTCTGCCGTTCAGTACGACTGCCGCGCTCGTCTCGTCGCACGAGGACTCTATACCGAGTATGTATACGTCTTTTTCAGCCATGATCTCCTCCGCCGCTTTCGGCGGCTACATACCGAGTATATACCGCTTTACGCCCGTTTGTCAAGTCATTTCCGCTTTGCCGCGCCGCCCTTGCGCGCCGCCGCGTTAAAGTATATGCGCTCGGCCCCGTTTGTCTTTTACGGAACGCTACCCGCAAAAGAACGAGCCGACGCCGAGGCGCGGTCACTCCTTGCTTCCGAAAAAGATGAACGCGAACGCGTTTTTACCCGTATGCGCGGTTATCGTCGCGCCCGCCGTGCGCTCTATTATGTTTGCGTCCGGGTGGACGGACAAAAAGATATCCCGTACCTTGTCGAGGTTTTCTCGGCTGACCGTGGTATGCACTAAAAAGACGTATTTCGGATCGGGCGACTCCGCGCTCTTTGCCGCGTCGAGGGCGTATTTAGCCATTGCGCCCGACGACGAGCCTATGTATTTTTTGCGCACGTCCAGCTGCCCGCCGCCGTGCATTTTGAGCGAAATGTGAATGCGCAGAACGCTCGCTATGAACGCCGCCACGCCGCTGCACCGCCCGCCCTTGTGAAGGAAGGTCATGTTGTCCACAATTAGAGAGAGGTTTATCGCCCCGCGCCTCGCCGTCACCTTTTCAGCTATCTCCGCCGCCGTGTACTTTCCCGTCTGCCGCAGGTCGTCCGCATAGAGCGCGAGAAGCCCTATGCCCGCGCTGAGGCTCTGCGAGTCCACTACGTACACTCCGGGATAGTCCTTTGCCGCCATTACCGCGTTGTCGTAACAACTGCTCTTGGTCTGCGCCGCGCAAATGTACACCGCCTCACCGCCGTCACGCGTCATGCGCTCGAACAGCGCGGCGTACCTTTCGGGCGATACCGCCGCCGTCTTGGGCGTCTTCTTGGTCTCGTCGTAATACGCGAAAATGTCCGCGGGGGTTATCTCCGAGCCGTCCGCGCCGCTCCTGTCGCCGAGTATGACCGTGAGCGGCTCCGTCACTATACCGCGCTTTTCGGCGATATCGCCGAGATCCGCCGCGCCGTCGCAACCTATCGTTATTCCTTTCATATAAGCTCCTTTCCGTCATCGCACAGGCGCAATTATCTCACATCCGTATAAACCGCACCTAACGCCTCGCCGCCCTTATATGAATTTTTTCTAAACTGCGACGCGGAAATGCGGCAAAATGCGCTAAAAAACTTACCATATCCCCCTTTACGACCGATTGCCGCATTACGGCGAAAGCGTAGGGATCGCGCATGCTCTTTGCGCAGGCTATGCCGAAACGGCGCGCGAAAAAGCGCCGCCGCATATATAGCGGCGGCGTTTAATTCACTTTAATGCGATCGGCTTTTTTGCCTGCTTTTTTGTCGGTTTTTTGCCTGCGCCCGCATTTTATGCCGCGCCCGATCAGCCGAGACGGAAGGAGAGGAAATCGATTCTTCCCTCGCCCTCGAAGCGGAAGAACAGCGCGCTCTTTTCCGTAAGCTCGCCCGAAAGCGATGCGGCATCCGTCTCCGTCCACTCGCGCGAGTTGAGCTCTACGGGGATGACCGCGGACGGGGATGCGTCGGGAGAGAGGGATACGACTATCCGCCCGCGCGCTTTGCCGCGCACGGTGACGGTAACGGTGTGCGTCCGAGAGAGGTCGAAATACTTAAAGCCCGCCTGCGCGCCGTCGCGCATGTTGGCGATGTACTGATAAGGCTCGTCGCCCTGCCCGTCCGCATACTCATAGTCGGGAGCGGACTGCGTAAAGTACGGCCGCTTGCCCTCCCTGCCTCGGAATATGCTGTAAAACTTGCCGCCCGCGGGGCAGGTCAGATTGCATGCGATGCGCGCCCCGTACTCGCCGATGCCGCCGAGAGGCGCGTCGCCGAGTCCGCAACTCGTCACTTCCGCCTGAGGTATGCTTCCGTCGGGAAGTACGGTTATACGCTCCGCGCACGCCTGGCGCGCGTAGCAATGCCTGTTCGTCTGCCTGTGGTAGAACACGTAGTACTTGCCGCCCGCGCACACGACGGAGCCGTGAGTGTTGCCCGTAAAGTTCGCCGCGTCCTTAACGCCCTTTATTCCGCGCAGTCCGACGTCGCCTATACTGACGAGAGTGCCGCCGAACTCGAAATCCCCGTCGGGAGAGTCGCCGACGGCATAGCACAGTTCGTGTCCGAGATAGGAGGAGTATATGAAGTAATACTTTTCCCCTATCTTTCTCATGCTCGCCGCCTCGAAGAACTCGTGCCCTTCATACGGCGTTCCCGCCGAGTCGTATATGCCGCGGGCAATGGTGCGCGGAGCGCGCCTGACGGTGAGCATGTCGCGGTCAAGCAGAGTCACCATCGCGCCGCCGCGGTTTATCCTGCCGCCCAGCATGATGTTGAACGGGAAGCCCTTGGGGCAGAAACCCGTGTAAAGGTACACGTCGTCGCCCTCGACGTACACTCCGGGGTCAAACTGGAACTTATCCCCCTTCGCCCTGCCGAGAGGCGTACCGTCGGGGTGATGCACGTAGCCGAGAAACTCGTATCTGCCTGCGGGGGTGTCGCACACGGCAACGCCTATCTTTCCCCAGAAGTCGAACGCGTAGTAGAGGTAGTACCGCCCGTCGGGACCTCGGCACACGTCGGGCGCGTAAAGGCACTTTTTTCCCTTGGGGTTGTCGGGGTCCTGCGATTTGCGGTATATGACTCCCTCCATGCGCCAATCCGTCAGATCGTTTTCGGGCGCGCTCCAACACACGTAGTCGTTCATGCAGAACGCCTTACCGCCGAACCTGTCGTGACTGCCGTATACGTATACCCTGCCGTCAAACAGGTGCGGCTCGCCGTCGGGGACGTATTCCCCCGCGGGAAGATAGGGATTGAATACCTGTTTTTTACTCATTTTTCCTCCGTCGTCATATCCCGCGCATATTGCGGAACGTCTGCCTGAGCGCGGGGTACAAGCCCGCATAGACCTTATACAGTTCGTCGTAACGCGCTTTAAGCTCGCCGTCGGGCAATATCTCGTCCGTCACTCTGACGCAAGCGTCACACGCCTCTTTAAGGCTATTATACTCCCCGCAACCCGTCATGGCAAGCAATGCCGCGCCGTATGCGGGACCTTTTTCGGTGGCTACCGTTTCGAGCGTCACTCCCAGCGCGCTCGCCGTTATCCTGCGCCACAGCGCACTGCGCGCACCGCCGCCGCATATCCTCGCGCGGTCGACGCGCACCCCCGCGCGGTCGAGAATGTCACGCAAGCCGAAGGACACGCCCTCCATTACCGCGAGACCCATTTCCGCGCGCGTCGTCGACGGGCGCATGCCCACAAACACGCTGCGAGCGTCCGTATCGTTGTGCGGACTGCGCTCGCCCATCATGTAGGGCAGAAACAGCACTCCCGCACTTCCGGGAGCGGGCATGTCCGCCTGCTCCGCCGAGTAGTCCGATCGGCAGACGAGCTCCGTCCACCACCTGTTGCACTCCGCCGCCGACAGCATACAGCCCATGAGGTGATAGCCGCCGTCCGCGTGGCGGAAGGAGTGCATTTCCCCGCCGCCGCGCTTGTAATCGTCCGTACAGACGAACACCGTGCCGCTCGTTCCCAGCGAAATGTTGCAGCCGCCCGCGCCTATCGCGCCCGTTCCCGTCGCCGCCGCGGCGTTGTCCGCCGCGCCCGCCATGACGGGTATGCCCGTTTCCAGACCGAGCAGCTCCGCGCCCTCTTCGTTGAGCCGCCCCGCGATCTCATAGGAACGCAGAACCTCGGGCAGCATATCCCTGCCGACGGAGCAAATGCGGCACATCTCTTCCGACCACTCGCCTCGCCCGACGTCGTATAACAGCGTACCCGACGCGTCCGACATATCCGTCGTAAAACTGCCCGTCAGGCGGTATACGACGTAGTCTTTGGGGAGCATTATTTTGCGTATCCGCGCGAAATTTTCCGGCTCGTTGCGCTTTATCCACATCAGCTTTGGCGCGGTGAAACCCGCGAAAGCTATGTTGCCCGTCATGCGGACGAGCGCCTCTTCTCCCACCGTTTCGTTCAGATATTTCGTTTCCTCGTGCGAGCGGCCGTCGTTCCAGAGTATGCACGGGCGAACGGACTTGCCGTCGCCGTCCAGAACGACGGAGCCGTGCATCTGCCCGCCCACGGCAATGCCGAGAACGTCGCCCTTGCCTAAGTTCAGCTTACGCATCGCGCGGCTTATCGCGGCTATCCATTCATACGGAGACTGTTCGCACATCCCGCCCGCGGGATAAATTGCGGGATAGCTTTCGTCCGCTTCTCCCGCTATATCGCCGCGGCGCGTCACCGCGAGCAGTTTGACCGCGCTCGTACCGAGGTCTATGCCGAGATATACGCCCTTCATGCCGCCCTCACGAGTACATTATGGCGTTTATCATCGCTTCCAGACCCTCTTCGTTACCCGACGACGGAAGCGCGGGTCTGCCGAGAGAGTCCGCGTATGCCGCGAGCTCCTTTAAGCTCGTCTTTCTCTCCGTTATCTTCCTGCCCATTCCCTCGCCGAAGCTCGCGTATCTGTCGCGGACGAATGCGTCCAGTCTGCCGTCCTCTATTATCGCGGCGGCTTTCATCAGTCCGAGCGCGAACGTGTCCATTCCGAGTATGTACGCCTTGAACATATCCTCGTAGGTGTAGGAGGAGCGGCGGGTCTTTGCGTCGAAATTGAGTCCGCCCGTAAGGCCGCCCGCGCGGAGTATCTCATACATGGCGCGCGTCGCGGAAGGCACGTCGCAGGGGAAGCAGTCGGTGTCCCAGCCCAGCTGAGCTATGCCCTGATTGACGTCCACCGATCCGAGCATACCGCTTATCGCGGCGGTGCGCAGTTCGTGCTCGAACGTATGCCCCGCAAGCGTCGCGTGGTTTGCCTCGATGTTGAGCTTGAAGTCCTTGTCCAGCCCGAATTCGCGCAAGAAACCTATTGCCGTCGCCGCGTCGAAGTCGTACTGATGAGTCATCGGCTCGCGGGGTTTGGGTTCTATGTAGAAGTCGCCCTTAAAGCCTATGCTCCTGCCGTAATCCACCGCCATGTGCATGAGATACGCTATGTTTTCGCGCTCCCTCTTCATGTCCGTGTTGAGCAGAGTCTCGTATCCCTCTCTGCCGCCCCAGAATACATAGCCGCGCCCGCCGAGCATGACGGTGACGTCCAGCGCCTTTTTGATCTGCGCCGCCGCGAACGCGTATACGTCCGCGCTGTTCGTCGAACCCGCTCCGTTCATGTAGCGCGGATTGCCGAACAGATTAGCCGTTCCCCACAGACACTTTATCCCCGTCTCTTCCGATTTTTTGAGGATGTATGCGGATATCTCGTCCAGACGCTTGTTGGTCTCCTTGATGTCGTCCGCTTCGGGCACGAGGTCTACGTCGTGGAAGCAGAAATATTCAAGCCCCGTCTTTTGCATGAACTCGAAACCCGCATCCGCCTTTGCGCGCGCGTGCGCCATAGTCCCCGGAGTCGCTCCGAACGACTTGTCCGCCGTGCCGCTTCCGAACATATCGGCGCCGCAGGCGCACAGATTGTGCCACCACGCCATGGCGAACGGCAAATGCTCTTTCATCTTTTTGCCGAGTACGACGCGCTCCGCATCGTAAAACTTGAACGCGAGCGGATTTTTGCTCTCTCTTCCCTCGTACCCGATCTTTTCGATCCCCTTGAATATCATACTGACATCTCCTTTATTTGTTGTTTCTTTATTTGTTGTTTCGGCTACGCACCGCAAGTTCCGTTTTATCAGCTATGTTTTCGGCGGTAAAGCCGTATTTTTCCATAAGAATGCCCGCGGGCGCGCTTTCTCCGAACCCATCCATGCATATGTATACGCCGTCCGTTCCCGCATATTCGCCCCAGCACTGCCTGCTTCCCGCCTCTACGGCGACGCGCACACGTATGCCGCTCGGAAGCACGCTCTTTTTATACTCTTCGCTCTGCTCTGCGAAAAGGTCCATGCACGGCACGGAGACCACGCGCACGTTTATCCCCCTTGCCGCAAGCAGCTTAGCCGCATCCAGGCACGGTCCGACCTCGCTTCCGCTCGACATAAGAACGGCGGACGGCTTTTCGGAGTCATAGAGAACGTATGCGCCCCGCGCCGCTTTCGCGCTGTCGGTAAGCTCGCATTCGGGCAATTTCTGCCTGCTCGCAACTATTGCAACGGGCGCGCCGCCCGTAAGCGCGAACGCAAACGCGGCAGCCGTCTCCTTGCCGTCGCACGGGCGGAAGACGTACATACGCGGCATAGCCCTCAGCCCCGCGAGCTGCTCCACGGGCTGATGAGTGGGTCCGTCCTCGCCCACGCCTATCGAGTCATGCGTCAGCAGATACATTACGGGCAACTTCATGAGCGCGCTCATGCGCATGGCGTACTTCATGTAGTCGGAGAACACGAAGAACGTCGAACAGAACGCGGTGAAACCGCCGTGAAGCGCAATGCCGCTCACTATCGCCGCCATGGCGTGCTCGCGCACGCCGAAGTGGATAGCCCCGCCGTCGCTCGTCTGCGGCGAGTAGTATTTCTTCCCCGCTATGAGCGTACAGTTGGACGGCGCGAGATCCGCACTGCCTCCGACGAGATCGGGCATCAGTTTATCCAGCTCGGCGAGGAGCTTGCCCATGTGCGAACGCGTCGAATCGGAACCGAGCGGCGCGCGCTCCGCAATGCACCTCGCCGCGTCGCGTGCGTACTCGCCCGAAAGATACTTGCGCAGCTCTGCCACCGACTCGGGATGATTGCGCTCGGCTTCGGATATGCGCGACTTGCGCTCCGCCATGTAAGCCTCGCCCTTTTTTATCATTTCGCGCTTAAACGCCTTGACGCTTTGCGGCACGTCGAACCCGTCCAGCGTCCATTCCAGCTTATCCGCGAGGAATTTCATTCCCTCTTTTCCGAGAGGCGTGCCGTGTACCGCGCTCGTTCCCTCGTTGGGCGCGCCGTAACCTATCCTGCTCGACACGATTATGAGTGACGGCCGCCCGTCCTCCGCCTTCGCTTCCGCTATCGCCGCGGCAAGCGTCTCCGTGTTTTCCGCACTGCCCGCCCTTATGACGTGCCAGCCGAGGGCCTTGTGCCGCTCCGCGACGTCTTCGGTAAGCGATATGTGCGTGTCGCCCTCTATCGTTATGCCGTTCGAGTCGTATATGACTATCAGCCTGCCCAGCTTCCACAGTCCCGCAAGGCTCGCCGCCTCGTTCTCTATGCCCTCCATCATACATCCGTCGCCGCAAAACGCATAGGTGTAGTGATCCACGAGCGTGCATCCGGGGCGGTTGAAACGCGCTTCCATGATGCGCTCGGCAAGCGCCATACCCACGGCGTTCGCCACTCCCTGCCCGAGAGGTCCCGTCGAACAGTCCACCCCCGGAGTGACTCCCCGTTCGGGGTGCCCCGGCGTGCGACTGCCCGCCTGCCTGAATTCGGACAAGTCCTTTTCGGTCACGTCGAACCCGCATATGTGAAGGGTGGCGTAAAGCATGGCGGACGCGTGCCCCGAACTCAGGACGAACCTGTCCCTGTCGTAGAAATCCGGATCGGTCGGCACGACGTTCATCGCGTTGCCGTACAGCTCCGCCATGACGGGAGCCGCTCCGAGCGGAGTACCGGGATGCCCGCTTTTCGCGCTCTCTACCTGACGTGCGGAGAGCATTCTTATCGATCTTATAACATCTTTTTCCGTCAATTCGTTCATAATCTTCCCTACTTGATAAAATTATACCGCCGAAAGCCCCAAATGTATAGACAAAATAAGTTTAATTATGGTAAAATCGTTCTGAAATAAATAAAATATACACGGGGGAAAACATGATAGGACAGTTCGACAAGAAGCAGTTACACGATCTGCTGAAAGACTTTTACACGGCGGTGGGCATACGCATATCCGTGTTCGACGACGAATTCAGGCCGGTCACCGAATACCCCGACACGCCGCCCAAGCTGTGCGCCATGATAAGATCGACGCCTAAGGGGCGCGCGGCGTGCGCGGAATGCGACCGAGCGGCGTGTATCAGCGCAAAAAAGCTGGGGCAGGCGCACACGTACGTCTGCCACGCGGGACTGACCGAAGCCATTACCCCGCTCTCACACGGCGGCGGCGTGATAGGCTATGCGATATTCGCGCACCTCATGCCCGAAGAGGACAGGAACGCGGCGATCGGCGAGATATGCAAAAGGTGCGCGCCCGTATACGGCGACGAAAAGGAGATAAGGGCGGCGGCGGAAGAGATACCGTCGCAGTCCAAGTCGCGCATACTCGCCGCAGGTAAACTGCTGAACGCCATAGCGGCGTATCTGATAATATCCGGGCTTGCCGTGTGGAAGAACGACGACTTTTCCAAACAGCTCGATACGTTCATCGAGGATAACATTTCCGAGGACCTTTCCACGGACACGCTTTGCCGCCGCTTTTTCGTTTCGAGAACAAAACTGCACGCCATATCCGTCAAGGCGTTCGGAATGAGCATATCCCGCTATATCGCCGTCAAGCGCGTGGAAAAGGCATGCAGATATCTGCGCGAAACGGACATGACGATAACGGACGTCGCCGCGGCGGTGGGCGTCCCCGATTACAACTACTTCTGCAAATTCTTCTCCCGCCACGCGGGGATATCCCCCGGCGAGTACAGGAAAAAAGTGACCGGAACCGAAACGAAGGGAGAAAAACAAGCGACGCGTTAAAAATGCCGCGCGTTAAAGATGCCGCGCGGCGCAAAAGTAAAAGCGTTCGGATCGAGAAAAAAGCGCGGCAAACAATTTGCCCTGCGCATTAAAAACGGTCAGACGCGACAAAACAGGCAATGCGTTAAAGTGCCGCCGCACGATTGTGCGGCGGCGCCGATTCTGCCGTTACGTAAAGAAATAAACCGACGCTCTTCCCTTTTACGGGAAGCACCGACAACGCCCGGCGCATCAAACGTCAGACCTTGCCGCCGTCGTTGAAGTACAGGACGCCGAGAGTGCCCTTGCCGCAGTGCGACGTCACTGTCGCGCCCGCTATCGTCTCTATGATGTTTGCGGAGGGGAATGCGGCGAGCACCTCGCGCTTTACCGTCTCCACGACTTCGGGGCGGGCGGACGTATGCGTGACAAATACGTATTTAAGGTCGGGATCGGGGTAGGATCTGAGCGTGTCCGCGACGTATTTGACTATCGCCTTGTCGGTAGAGCCTCTGTACTTCTGGCACACCTCCATTTTGCCGCCCGTTACGGCTATGCACGGCTTTATTTTGAGAACGCTCGCAATAAACGCCGCCACGCCGCTGCACCTGCCGCCGCGATAGAGGAACGTCATGGTATCAACGACGAACGACGCCTGCACCGCTCCGCTCCTCGCGTCCGCTTTTGCCTTTATCTCCGCGCCGGAAAATCCCGCTTTTGCGAGGTCGTCGGCATACAGCACGAGCAGTCCCGCGCCCGTCGAAAGGTTGCGCGAATCCACGACGTAAACGCCCTTGCACCTCTCCGCCGCGGCAACGGCGTTGCGGTAGCACGAACTCATTTCGGAAGAAATGGTAAAGTGAACGAGCTCGCTGCCGTCCTCCGTCTGTGCCGAAAAGAAGTTGTAATACTCTTCGGGAGTGATCGCGCTCGTCTTGGGCGTGGTCTTTGTCCTGTCGAAAAAGTCGTAGATGTCGGACGGGGTTATATCGCCGTCCAGGCCCGTTCTGTCGCCGAGGACTATGGGAATGGGCAGGCGCGCTATACCGCGCTCCTCATACAGATTGCCGAGGTCGCTTATACTGTCCGACGACACCTTGACGTTACTCATCGTTTCCTCCTTTTTTCATGTTATACTTTCCCGCCGTCGGCAAAGAAGAGTACGCCGAGAGTGCCTCTGCCGCAGTGCGACGTTATGGTCGCTCCGGCGACGGTTTCGAGGATGTTTACGTCCGGCCATGCGGCGAGCACCTCGCGCTTTACCGTCTCCACTACTTCGGGGCGGGCGGACGAATGCGTGACGAACACATACTTCGGATCGGGATTCGGACAGCTCTTTGTTATGTCCGCGGCATATTTGATTATCGCCTTATCCGTCGAGCCCATATATTTCTTGCCCACGACCATTTTTCCGCCCGTTACGGATATGCAGGGTTTAATGCGCAGAACGCTCGCAAAGAACGCCGCCACTCCGCTGCACCTGCCGCCCTTGTACAGGAAGGTCATGTTGTCCACGACGAACGAGGCTCTGACCGCGCCCCTTCTCGCCTCCGCTTTTTCCTTTATCTCCGCGCCGGAAAGCCCCGCTTTTGCGAGATCGTCGGCGTAAAGCACGAGCAGGCCTATGCCTGTGGACAGATTGCGCGAATCGACGACGTAAACGCCCTTGAACTCCTTTGCCGCGCTGACCGCGTTGGCATAGCACGCGCTCATGTCCGAGGAAATGGTGAAATGCACGACTTCGCTGCCGTCCGCCGTCTGCTCCGCAAAGAACCTGCGATACTCTTCGGGAGAGACCGCGCTCGTCTTGGGCGTGGTCTTGGTCTTATCGAAATACTCGTAAATGTCGGCGGGAGTTATCTCCGTCCCGTCCAAACCCGTTCTGTCGCCGAGAAGTACGGTGAGCGGAGTGACCGCGATGCCGCGCTCCGCAAAATACTCTCCGAGATCCGCCGTACTGTCGCTCGTTACTTTTACTGCCATGATTTCTCCTTTCGCGGCGATAACGCCGCGCGTACGCTAATTTCTCATAGCGGTACGGTACGGATATAATATTATGAACGAATGATTAACTTTATATAAACTTGCCGCTCTCGCTCGCTCCGCTCTTGTCCAGTCGTCCTATGATCGAGTCCCCGCCGTCCGAATACGTCTCCGTCATCCGCCCTACGGCGACGGATACGCGCTCGTTCGTCCTTGCGACGTCGCAGGAAACGCCCGTTACGGTGACATAGCCCGCCGCCGCGCCCTTTACTATGCGACAGCACATGCGCGATTCGCCCTTTTCGCACTCCGCGCCCACCAGCGAACCGCCGTTAAGAAAGATGAGCGTGTCGCGCGCGAGACGAGGCACGTTGCCGAGATATATCAGCGCGTGGCCGTCGTCGGGATAGCGCACGAGGTACTTTTCCGCGCTTTGCGTGCGTTTGAGCACGAGACGCACGGAGGAAAAGGGTATGAATTCGTCGAGGTCGCCCCAGAAAACGCACAGCGGTCGGCGAACGGAAGGCAGGTATTCCCGCCCCCTCTTCATTATCCGAGCGAACGTCATCAGGTTGCGCAGGCTCCAATGCGGGAGCAGTCTGCCGAAAAACAGATCGACGGACTTCGAGTACGACTCTTTCACCGTACTCGTGCGCGTCGCAAGCTTGCTCAAAAGCTCCTTATCCGCGCAGTCCGTCTGCAACCTCTCCAATCGGCGGAGATGCGCTCCCCGCCTTATGAGAATATCCGCGCGCGGGTATCTGAATGCGGGCGCGTACATTACTACTCTTCCGACGTTGCCGAGAAGCGAACACGCATAAGCCGCTCCCGCGCATCCCATGGAATGCCCCATAACGTCCACGCGGTCGAACGCGGAAAGCCGCCCGATCTGCTCTTCGATGCCCGAAAAGGACGCATCTGCGTTAAAGTCCGCAAAGTGCGGACGAACGCCGTTCGGCTCGTGCCCGGGCTGCTTATACGTCA
>DXHT01000018.1 GCA_019113265.1 Bacillota bacterium
ACGACATTCCTTGTCTTCTCCCGTAATTGTACCGTAAAATATACGTCTTTTTTATCATTATACACCCGTTTCCGTATAGTGTCAATACCGTTCCGGAAAGAATGGGTGCAAAAAAGGCGGAAACGCTTCCATTCAAGATAGCGTTCCCGCCCCGTTAAAATCTTTTTTTACTTCGCGTGGGCGATCATGTCGCGGTAAAGCTCGATGTACTTCTTCGCACTCGCGGACCATGACCAGTCTTCGCTCATGGCGCGGTGCATGATAGCCGCCCAGCGCGGCTTGTCGCGGTATGCTTCGAGTGCGCGCAGAGTGGTGTCGGCAAGCGCTCCGCCGTTATGCTCGGGGCAGACAAAGCCGTTGCCGTCCTCGCCCTCGTGCACGGTGTCGTTGAGTCCGCCCACGTTGCGCACGACGGGTATGGTGCCGTAACGCATCGCCATCATCTGACCGAGTCCGCAAGGCTCGCTGTGAGAGGGCATCATGTATATGTCGCCCGCCGCAAACAGCTTCTGGCTCATGTCCTTATTGAAAGCTATGAGCGCGCGCACCTTGTCGGGATATGCCGCTTGCAGATCGCGGAAGAATCCCTCGTACTCCGGCTCGCCCGTGCCGAGAATGACGAACTGAACGTCCTCTCTCACTATGCGCGGCATCGCCTGTTTGAGTATGTCCAGACCCTTGTGCCACGCAAGACGGGACACCATGGTTATCATGGGGACGTCCTCGCGCTCGGGCAGACCGAGAAGTTTCTGAACGCCCGTCTTGTTCTTCACCTTGTCTTCGGGGTGCTCCGCATCGTAATGCGCAAAGAGCGCGGGCGCGTGCGCGGGATCGTACACGACGGTGTCTATTCCGTTGAGTATGCCCGTCATCTTATACGCAAAGCGTTTTACCGCGTCCTGCAAGCCGCACGCGTGTTCGGGAGTTTTGAGCTCCTCGGCATAGGTGCGGGAAACGGTGGATATGCGGTCGCTGTATGCCATCGCTCCGAAAAGCAGGTTGACGCAACCGCCCCATTCGAGAGTGAAGTACTGGTGACCCGCTATGCCGAACACGTCTTCGAGAAGGTGTCCGTCGTACTTGCCCTGATACTCTATGTTGTGTATGGTGATGAGGTTCTGTATCCAGCTGTACGTGTCGCCCTCTGCGTACATGTAGTACAGCTTATAGTATATGGGGACGAGCGCGGTATGCCAGTCGTTTGAATGGATGACGTCCGGCTTAAAGTCCATATACGGCATGAGTTCGAGCACCGCGCGGCAGAAGAACGCATAGCGCTCCGCGTCGTCATAGTAACCGTATATCCCCGAACGCTTGAAATAGTACTCGTTGTCTATGAAGTAATACGTCACGCCGCGGTATACGTACTTGAACAGTCCCGCGTACTGACTGCGCCACGCGACGGGTACGTTTATGTGACAGATGAACGTAAAATCCTTGCGGTACTTCTCGTCCACGCACTCGTAAAGCGGAGTGACTACCGCCATTTCCGCCGTTCCCAGCTCGTTTACCGCTATGGGCAGAGAGCTTGCCACTTCGCCCAGACCGCCCGTCTGCGAGAAGGGATTACACTCACCCGCCACGAGCAGTATGCGCGGCTTGTCGGGCACTTTGCGCAGTGCGGGTACGGGAGCGGGCTTGACCTGCGCGGGCTTTGCCGACACCCGTTTTTTACTCTTTGCCGCCGTCGTCTTTTCTGTCGCCATATTTACTTGTCCTCCTTATCGCTCGCCGACGGACTGCCGACGCTCTTTTTCGCTGCCGTACGCTTGCCCGTACGCGCTCTCGTCGTCTTTTTCTTCTTGACGGGCGCACAGGGCGGAGCGAGGAATATATATCCGCTCATGCTCTCTATGTCCATGACCATGCTGTCCGTCTTGTTCCTCGCGGGGATCTCCTCCGACTCGATGACGACGGGCTCCATGTCCCAGCCGTAATAGGACGTCCTTATCCTGCGGGTGTATTTACCCGGACTGACGGGCAGACGATAGTCCTTCCAGTCGCACGGCGCAAAGTTGAGCACCACAAGAGCGCGGTTGCCCTCACGGTCGCGCCTCTCGTATATGAATACGTTCGCCGCCGCGTCGTCCGCTACCAGCCACTCGAATCCGTCCCAGCTGTTTTCAATCTCGTGGAGCGCGGGCGTGGTGCGGTATATCCAGTTCAGCTCCTTTACGAAACGCTGCAAGCCCTGATGCTTGGGGAATTCGCACAGCAGCCAGTCTATATCGCGCTGCCAGTTCCACTCAGACCACTGACCGAGTTCGCAGCCCATAAAGAGCAGCTTTTTGCCGGGGTGCGTGAACATATACAGCAGATAGTTCTGCACGCCCGCGAATTTGAGGTCATAGTCGCCCGGCATCTTGTTTATGAGCGAGCCCTTGCCGTACACCACTTCGTCGTGGGATATGGGAAGGACGTAGTTCTCCGAAAACGCGTACGTCATGGAGAACGTCATCAGATTGTGCTTATAGTGACGGAAATAGGGGTCGGCTTTGACGTATTGAAGCGTATCGTTCATCCAACCCATGTTCCACTTGAAGTTGAAACCGAGTCCGCCCCAGTCGGCGGGCTTGGTGACCATAGGCCACGCCGTGGACTCTTCGGCTATCATGAGCGCGCCGGGATAATGTCCGAACACCGCCGTGTTGAGGTAACGGAAGAAGTCTATCGCTTCCAGATTCTCTCTGCCGCCGTACTTGTTGGGCTCCCATTCCGTTCTGCCGTAGTCGAGATAGAGCATGCTTGCGACGGCATCCACGCGCAGTCCGTCTATGTGATACTTGTCGAACCACATCATGGCGTTGGATACGAGGAAACTCTTTACCTCGTTCCTGCCGTAGTCGAAACACATCGTTCCCCACTCCTTGTGCTCGGCGCGGAGAGGATGAGAGGGTTCGTAGCACGGCTCGCCGTCGAACATATACAGTCCGTGCTCGTCCTTGGGGAAATGCCCGGGCACCCAGTCGAGAATGACCGCGATGCCGTTCTCGTGGCACTTGTTCACGAGATACGCAAAGTCCTCCGGGCGGCCGTAACGCGACGTCGGAGCGTAGTAGCCCGTCACCTGATAGCCCCAGCTACCGTCGTACGGGTGCTCCGCTATACCCATGAGTTCGAGATGAGTGAAGTTCATGTATTTAAGATAATACACTATCTCGTCGGCGAACTTGCGGTAATCGTAGTTGTTGCCGTCGGGGTACTTGCGCCAGCTCGCTATGTTGCATTCGTATATGCTGATCGGAGCGGAGTACGGATCCTTCTTGGCGCGCTCGGTCATCCATTCCTTGTCGTTCCACCAGAAGTTGTCCAGCGCGACCACTTTGCTCGCGGTGCTTCCCCGCGTTTCGTCGAAAAACGCGTACGGATCCGCCTTTTCCGTTTCGCTTCCGTTCCTGCCGCGCACGCAGTACTTATACATCTGATATTCTTCCACGCCGTCTATTATGCCTTCGTATATGCCGTCGTCCGTTATACGGTACATATAGTTGGCGGTACGGTTCCAGTAGTTGAAATCGCCCACGACGGAAACGGACGTCGCATGAGGCGCCCACACGCGGAATACGGCGCGTTTCGTCTTTCTGTCATAATGACATCCGAGATACTCATACGCCGTTTGCAGCGTGCCCGCATGGAAGTAATATTGATACTCGCTGTCTGTCATAAATCCCCCTTTGTAGGTGAATTATAAAGTTATGCGGGATGTTACCACTCCCGCCTGTTGTATTATATCATAAAAGTACGCATTTATCAAGGGGGCTTTTACATTTTTTCTCATTAAATTTCATATATTTTCGCCCTCGCCGCCGCTTCGTATCCGCGCCGTTTATGCGTTTACTCCGCTTCCCCCTCGCTCGTTTCGCCGTCGCCGCATTCGTCGCAAAGAAGCATGCGCCTTTCCGTTACGTAACCCGCCGTGCGCTCGCTCGTTTCGCCCTTGACAACGAAGGGCGGCTCGTCCTCGCCCGCGTGTAGTGCGGTATATCCCAAGCCGCTCGAAATCACGGGAATGTCGCCGCGCGTCAGGCGCGCGGCGTCCGCACGGACGGCATACGTTTTGCCGCCGTCATGTACTATATTTACGGGTACGTCGGACGTAAAACACGCCACGTACGCCGTTTTCGGGTCGGAAAGGACGTCCGCCGTCCGTCCCGATCTTATCACGTTGCCGTTACGCATTACCGCGCACTCGTCACCGAGATATTTGAGTTCGCTGCCGCGCGGAGAAAAAGCGATAACAGTACAACCCGTCCTTTCCGCCGCGCTTTTTATCAGCTCCGACGCCTCGGCAATGTCGTCCGCGCCGAAAAACGGATCGTAAAACAGCGCGACGTCCGCTCGGCGCACTTCCATACGGGCAAGCTCCGCGCGCAGGCGCATGCCGTATGGAAGAGAGCGCGCGCCCTTCGTCAGCAGTTTCTCGATCCCGCAGTGCTCCGCCGCCGCTAACGCGGCTTCCTCCGCCTCACGTCTACCCGCGCCGCGCAGACGCACGCCGTAAGTTAAATTGCGCATGA
>DXHT01000019.1 GCA_019113265.1 Bacillota bacterium
TCGTTCGTGACGTAATTTTCGGGTATGAACGCGTTGTACTCCGTTCGGACGTTCACCTCTTTGCGCTCTTTTATCTCCCCTCCCGAGCTTTCGGCGATGACTTCGCGCAGCAGTTTCATGTAGGTATCGTAACCGACTGCCTCCATATGCCCGTGCTGCTCCCGTCCGAGCACGTTGCCCGCTCCGCGCAGTTCGAGGTCGCGCATGGCGAGCATGAACCCGCTGCCCAGCTCCTTGCACTGCATGATCGCGTCCAGCCGCTGCATGGCTACGTCCGTCATCTGCTTGTCCGAGTCGTAAGTGAAGTATGCCGACGCAAGGCGGTTGCTCCTGCCTATGCGCCCGCGAAGCTGATACATCTGACTGAGCCCGAACGTGTCGGAGTTTATCACCACCATGGTGTTTGCGCGCGGAATGTCTATTCCGTTTTCTATTATCGTCGTGGCGATGAGAACGTCTGTCTTGCCGTCCGCAAAGTCGCTTATCACCCGCTCCGCGTTCTCCGCGCTCATCTGACCGTGCACGACGCCTATTTTAAGGTCGGATACCACACGTCCGACGCGCTCGGCGAACGCATCTATGCCGCCGACGCGGTTGAACACGACGAACGACTGCCCGCCGCGCGAGTACTCGCGCATGAGCGCGTCCGCAAGCAGTCCGTCGCTGTACTCGGCGACGAACGTCTGCACGGGAAGCCGCTCGAAAGGCGGCGTGTTGAGCATGGATATGTCGCGTATGCCCGAAAGACTCATGTGAAGCGTGCGCGGTATGGGCGTTGCGGACAGCGTCAGCACGTTCACGGACGCGCGCATCTGTTTGAGGTGCTCTTTCTGCGCCACGCCGAAACGCTGCTCTTCGTCCAGAATAAGCAGTCCGAGATCCTTGAATCGCACTTCTTTACCGAGCAGTTTGTGAGTACCGCACACGAGATCCACTTCGCCGCGCTCCAACTTTTCCAGCGTCTGTTTCGCGCCCGCGTCTCCGCTGAGTCTGGACAGCATGGCGATACGCACTCCGAAGCTCTCCATTCGCCGCACCGCCGTCTTGAAATGCTGCAATGCAAGAAGAGTGGTCGGACAGAGGAACGCCACCTGCTTGCCCTCGGCGATGACGCGGTATGCCGCCCGAAGCGCCACTTCCGTCTTGCCGAAGCCGACGTCTCCGCACAGCAGTCTGTCCATTATCCTGCCCTTTTCGAGATCGCCGAGTATATCCTCCGTCGCCGCCACCTGATCCTCCGTGTCCACGTGAGGGAACGCGGCTATGAAATCGTCCATGAGCGCGGGTTCGGGCGCGTATACGTGCCCCTTTCCCGCCGCGCGCCTGCCGTACAGCCGCACGAGATCCATGCTCATTTCCTTTATGGACTTCTTTACCTTTTCTTTCAGCCGCGCGAACTGCCCGCCGCCCAGACGGTTGAGCCGAGGCTCCGCGCCCGCATACGAGTAGCGGGAAAGGCTGTCGAGGTTCTCTACGGGAAGGTACAGTTTGTCGCCCTCCGCATAGCCGATTATCACATAATCGTGCGTCGCTCCGCTGAAATCCAGCCGCTCTATCGCAAGGCACTTGCCCACGCCGTGCGTGCTGTGAACGACGTAATCGCCCACTCCGGGCAGCGGCATGACGTCCCTGCGCCGCTTGGTCGGGCGCGCGCTGTACTTGGGAACGAGCGATCCCGTACCCACAAACACCTGTGCGCACTCGGCAAGCATGAAACTGTCGGCGAGAACGTCCTCGGTCACGGTCACTCTGTCGCCCACGCGTATGCCTTTTGCCGAGAGGTACTCGCGCAGTTTTGCGGACGTATCCGCATTGCCCGCGAACAGCTTTATCTCGTAGCCGCGCGACAGCCAGTTCTTTATGTCCCCCGCGAGAAGGTCATAGTCGCGCGAGTAGTTGGGCACTACCGAGTCTTCCAGCTCCACAGCCGCGTCCGCCTTGAAAAAGCGGTTTGCCGACAGTCCCGTATGGAACGTCAGAGAGCCTCCGCCGAACGCGAACGCGCTGTCTGCCGCCGCTATCTGCCGCGCGCTGCCGGGGAGCGCGTCTCCCGAACGGATGAGAACGTCCAGCCTGCCCGAGTGCTCCTTTACTATCATGTCCGCGTTGTCCGCGCACGAGCGCGCGTCGCTTATGACGGGAACGTAACCGTCCATGAACTCGGCGAACGTCACGCAGCCGAGATAGGGTTTGAGAAAGGGCACGTCAGGGCGGCACGCCTCGACGCGTTGAGTGAGCTCCGAAAGAAGTGCGGAAAAATGTGCCGCGGCGTCCGCGCCGAGCTCTTCCGCCTCGCGCCGCACCTGACTCATCGCGCGCTCGCCCTCCTCTTTCGTGTAGTAGCAACTGCCGAACGGAGCGATGAACACCTCGTCCGCCTTGCCTGTCGTAACCTGTTCTTCGGGGTCGACGGTGCGCAGACTGCCAACTTCGTCGAAATCGATGAGAACGCGGATATACTCGTCCGCGCCCACGGGCGATATGTCCGTTATGTCCCCCCTTACCGCGAACTGCGCCTTGCCGTCAAGCTGAGTCACTCTGCGGTAGCCCGCGTCCGCGAGGTCGCGCGCGAGAGTTTCGGGGTCGCACGGGTCGCCCGCCCGCAGAGTAAACGCCCTGCTTGCCACGTCCGCACGCTTAGGATAAAGCTGCATCGCCGCTTCGACGTACGTCACGACGCGCGGCGCGCCGAGCGCGATCTTAGCTATCGCCTCCGCCCTGTCGTACTCGCCGTCGCCCATGCGTTCGAGCGCAAAGCCCACGCTGTCGCTCTCGGCGGGAAGGAATACCGCGTCGGGGTCGAGGGAGCGCACGAAATTATACGCTTCGCGCGCGGCGACGTAATCGGGCTCTACCAGCACCGCTTTGGGAAGCAGCGTGAAAAGCGCGCGGCGAGCCGCACGCCCCAAGCCGAAAACGGAGACGTTCATTCCGCCTCCGACGTCTCCGATAATGTCGGAAATCTTGCCGCGTGGTTCTATCCCCGCGGACGGTTTGTTTTGTTCAGCCATTCGATCGCCTTATCCGCCGCTTCTCCGGCCGCGCCGCCTATAAGGGCGCGATCTCCGTCGGTAATATTCATAAGCACGTATGAAACGAGCGGTATGTTTTCGGGGACTTTGCCCGTGCCTATTCTCAGACGCGCGAAATCGCCGCTACCCAAGGAAGCGATTATATCGCGCATACCGTTATGCGTTCCCGCGCTCCCGCGCTCGCGGAATCGGAACGTACCTTTGGGTATGTCTATGTCGTCGTAAATGACGAGAAGATCGGACAGAGCGGCTTTGTACCAGCCGAGTAATGCCGATACGGCTTTGCCGCTCAGGTTCATGAACGTCTGCGGTTTGGCGAGTATGACCCGCTCCCCGCCGACGTTGGCACTGCCCGTCAAGCTTTCGCACTCCCGCTTGTCTATGCTTACGCCGAGATCCGCGGCTACGGCGTCGAGAGTGAGAAAGCCGACGTTGTGGTATGTGTTAGCGTACTTTTCGCCGGGATTGCCCAGTCCGACGATGATCTTCATGCTTACGCCTTGTCGGTGAGTGCGTTGAGCGCGTCGAGAAGCGCGGCAAGGTCTATTCCGTGCACTTCCGCCGCCTGCTCCACCGTCTCGCCGTGCGCTATCGCGCAGCCGAGGCAGTGCATTCCGTATTCCATGAATACGGGCGCGCAATCGGGTACTTCTTCCATTACCTGTGCTATCGTCATATCTTTGGTTATCATGATCTTTATCTCCTTTTGCCCGCTCGGGGCATCCGAAAACGCCCTCGCCATATGGGCGCGGAACGCATTCCGTGCGTATATTCTAACGGTTAATCGGAAAAATGTCAAGCGTTTATCATAACAGCGCGCGCGTCCGAATATGATGACTGCGGGAGGATGCTCATGAGAATAAGCGATTTTATCGGTAGCCGCGTGCTGTCGCTGTCCGGCGCAAGGATATGCGGGGTCATTGCGGGGGTGCGCGTTTCGTCCGACCTTAAACGCATAAAGGCGGCGGAATTGTTCACCGCCGACGACGACGATTGCGAACGCAAGTACATAGACGTAACAAGGATACGCTCCTGCGGAACGGATACCGCCATCATAATGAACGAGGGCGCGCTCTCGCCCGACTGCGCCTCACCCTGCCGTCCGCCCGTCAATCTGCCCGCTTTCGGCGAAGACGGCGAACCTTACGGCAGGATAACCGACATGATAACGGAGGACGGTTGGAAAGTGCGCGCGCTCTGTACGGCGGAGCGTACGTTCCCGCTTTCGGACGTGCTTTGCCGCAGCGACGAACTCGTCGTGTTCCGCTCGCCCGGCTCGCACACACGCATTTCTTCGGGAAAAAAGAGAGTCCCCTCTCCCGTTACCGAGAAAAGCGCGCCCGTAAGCGACAGAGTGCGCGTCATGAGCGTGCCGCTTCCCGCAAGATACGCCTCCCTCGTCGGCAGACGCGCCTCCCGCGATGTGTCGGACACGTCGGGCGAACGCATAGCGGAAGCGGGAGAGATCGTCACCCGCGATACCGTTGCCCTTGCCCGCGAACGCGGCGCGATAGTGCGGCTCGTGGCAAGCTGCGAGGAAGATCGATCTTAGCCCGAACAGCCGTGAGTCCCGCGCCGACGATGACGTATATGCGCACCGACGCTAACGTATTCGAGTTTACACAGAAGCCGACGTATATGCGCGCCGACGGCTGCGGTCGTCATTGGCGCGAGCGTCAGTCCATAAAGCGTTTTTCGTCTATCAGGTACGCTCTCGCGCGAACCACTTTAAGTCCGAGCAATTTTTCCGCGGCCTGCGAGTATATCGCAAGCTGGCGGGTATATTTTTCCCTGCGGGCGGCGTTTATGCCGCCCGTTTTGTAGTCCGTTATCTCGCACTCGCCTCCGCGTACCGCCATAAGGTCTATTACGCCCTGCACTATAAGCCCTGCTCGCTCGCCGAGAAGTTCGTCGTCCGTCTTCATCACGAACGGCTGCTCGCGGTACAGCGACGCTCCCGCGGTAACGGTGCGCACGGCGTTTATAGCCGCGTCCAGCTTGTCGAGATCGACGAGATCGAAATCTGCCACGCATGCTTTAAGCCGCGCCGCCTGCTCGTATGCCGAGAGTGCGAAATCCGCGTTTTCGAGCGCCTCGTGATACGCCGTTCCGCGACGCATCGCCTCGCCCGCGCCCTCGCCATCGTACTCCGCGCCCGTCAGCGTCTTCACCCCGAGCGCATAGTCCTCCGTGGGCACGTTCTCCGCGATAAGTCCCGTGACCGTCTTTTTTATGTCCGACGGAGCGTCTCCGACCGCCGGACGGGTCTTTTCGTAAAGGCGGCCGAGCACGCGCGCGTCCGCCTCGGGCGCGACCTTTCCCTTAAACCTTTCGGCGGGCTCGCGCGGGGCGTCCGTAAGTCTGGTCAGCGCCGTGGGCGCGATAAGCTCCGCAAACGTCACCGCGCTTTCGGGCGGCTTTTCCTCACCTCGCCGCGCCCGCTCGACGACTGCCTCGGGTAAAGGCAATATGAGCTTCTGTTTGGCGCGCGTCAGGGCGACGTAAAGTATGCGCATCTCCTCTTCCTTAGCCGCCTTTTCCGCCTTGAAGCGTATGGCGAGAAGGGGGTGCGAAGGCAGGCGCATATTATCCGACGAAGAGCGCGACTCTATGCCGAGTCCGAGAACGTCGTCCGTCACGGATACGGCGGATGAGCTTTTGAGGTTATACCTCTTGCCCAGCCCGCACAGTATCACCGCCTTGAATTCCAGACCCTTGGACGCGTGCACCGTCATTATGCGCACGCTTCCCGGCGGCATTATCTTGTCGCGCTCGGCGGCTATTTCGGGGAGCTGCTCCAAAAATTCGGACAGCGTTCCGCCGAACGCGCTCGCCTTGCCGAGCAGTCGCCCGAGTTCGTCCGCACGGCTCGCGCCCGACGGCTCGGAAAGCGCGGCGGCAAACAGTCTGTTGTCGCTCGTTATGACGCCCGCAAGCTCCCCCGGCCGCATTATGCGGGAGAGTCTTGCGTACTCGTCCGTCTTTGAAAGAAACGCGCGCACTTTTTCGCCGCCCGCCGTGCGCGAGTACTTTTCCACGCACCCGAAAAAGTGCTTTTCTTCGGAAAAAGCGGCGCGCATTTCGGCAAGGTCGTCCTCGCTGAAACCGCCTATCGGCGAAAGCATGACGTTTACGAGAGGTACGTCGTCGTAAAAATTGTTCGCAAGCGACAGCACGCTTACGAGCAGTTTGCTCACTCTGCCGTCCGCTATGCCCGCCGCCGACATACTCGTAGCGGGGATACCGCAAGCCGCAAGACCCTCCGCAACGAGCGGAACGACGGCGTTGCGCGAACGGTATATCACGGCTATATCGTCGTAACTCATGCCCTCTTCCACGAGCGCCGTTATGCGGCGCACTATCGCGTCCGCCTCCTCCGCGGCGCTTCCCTCGTCCTCTTCGCACGGCATAGTCTCGTCGTCCGAGCGAACGGAGTACGGCACGGAAAAGTCCGGTCTCTGCCGCTCTTCCTTCTTCTCTTTTCCGAACGTGAATATCTCCACGCTGCCGTCCGCCGCGCTTCCGCCGAACGCGAACGCGCCCTCGCCGGCATAGTCTATCTCGCCGAAATCGCTCGTCATTATGCGCGAGAAAAGGTCGTTGCAAAACCCGAGGATGCCGCTGCTGCTGCGGTAATTTGCGTTAAGTTCAACGGTGCCGCCGCTGCATTCCAGCTCCTCTTTTTTACGCAAAAACGCCTTTGGCTCGCAGTTGCGGAACGCGTATATGCTCTGCTTGACGTCCCCCACGAAAAACAGATTGCCGCTCCCGAGGCGGGCTATTATGCTCTCCTGCATGGGGTTTATGTCCTGCGATTCGTCTATGAACACGCAGTCGTAAGAGGCGCGTATCTCGTCGCCCTCCTTGCCCGAAAGTATGGCGAGCGCGCGGCGTTGGACGTCCGAAAAGTCGAGTTTCCCGCGCTCCGCCTTTATCCCGTCGTATATGTCCGTCGCACGGAGAGCGATCTGCGACAGTTTTGAAGCAAAGCGCTCCGCCTCTTCGTCGCGCGCGCTCGCTATAAGCTCCGTCAGCTTCTCCGCCTCGGTCACGAGCTCCTTTGCCGCGCTCCTCATGTCCTTTAAGTCGGGCAGTTTGGACACGGGTCCGGATATCCTCGCCCACGGCTCGCCCGACGCGCCTCCGTCCAGTCTGTAACGCAGTTCGTCGACGAACTTCTCCGCTTCCGCGCCCAGTCCCGCGCTTTCAGCCGCCGCCTCGAAAGCGTCCGTCATTCGGCGAGCCGCCCGTCTGACGGACTCCGTCTTTTCCTCTACAAACGGCTTCCACTCGTCCGACGAGTACGCGTGCGCCGCGTTTTTTATCCACTCCCGCCCGTTTTCGCGCACGGAGGCAAACAATATCATGCCGCGGACGATGTCTTTAAGATCCTCGTCCGATCTGCGCTTTATAAAGCACGCGCAAAGCTCGACGTAGTCCTCGTCGCTCCTTTCCTCCTCTTCCGCAAAAGCCGCGTCCACGCCCGCGTTTATCCACAGCCTGCTCTCCGCTCCGTCCGCTATGTCGAAAGCGGGGTCGTCGCCGCAGACGTAAAAGTATTTGCGCACTATCTTCTGGCACCACTTGTCCAGCGTGCAGATGTCCGCGCCCGGCAGTTTGTCCAGCTCTTCGAGATACCGCTTGTCGCCGCTTTCGGCATACGCCTCGCGCAGTCTGCGGGCGAGTTTGACGCGCATATCGTCCGCCGCGCTCACCGTGAACGTGGATATGAGCATACGGTCGATACTGCCGCCCTCGCGTATGAGGCGCATGACTCTGCCGAGCATGACCGTAGTCTTGCCGCTACCCGCGCTCGCGCTTACGAGCAGATCGCCGCCGCTGTAATCAATCGCCTTTTTCTGTGCTTCCGTCCACTCTATCTTCACGGGCTTTTGCGTATCGTTACCGCTCATCTTTACCTCCGAACGAAAGCTCGGGCGTAGCCGACTTTCTCGCGCCGCGCTCGTGCGGGCAGCAGCCCGCGAACTCGCACCTGACGCATGCGGTCACGGACGAACCGTCCGCATACGGCGATGGTCTTATGTAACCGTCCGCTATCTCCCCCGCGGCCTCTCCCGCAACGCCGAGCGCGTAGTCTATCAGGCCGCCGAGATCGCTACCGCTCTCTCCGTTGCACACTTTGGGCGGAGCGGTCTTGCCGCGCTTTCCCTTTACCTCTATTATGTCGCTGTCGCGCTCCGAAAGTATGCGCGGGTCCATGGCGTCGAGCACCTCGCGGGAATTTACGCAGAACCCCGAAAGAAGATAGGGCTTTTCCGTCGTGAAATCGCAACGAGTGGGCATATAGAACGCGCCCGCGGGGCGGTAGCCTTTAAGCCGCATGGCGGCAAGATACAGCAGCAGCTGCAACTTAACGCCCATGCGCACTTCGCCGAGCTTGCACGAGGCATAGCCCGTCTTGTAGTCTATCAGACGCACAAGATCGCCATATCCGTCTATCCTGTCTATCTTGCCGCTGAGCA
>DXHT01000020.1 GCA_019113265.1 Bacillota bacterium
GGCGACGGCGTGAACGACGCGCCCGCACTGCGCACGGCTGACATAGGTTGCGCCATGGGCAGCGGCACGGAAGTGGCCAAGGCGGAGGCGGACATAGTGCTTACCGACGACAACTTCGCTACCGTCGTGGACGCGGTGGAAACGGGGCGCGGCGTGTTCGGCAATATCCGCAAAGCCGTCGCGTTCCTGCTCGGAACGAATATAGGCGAAGTGGTCGCCGTCGTCCTCGCCATGGTACTGACGTTCGACTCGCCCCTGCTTTCCATGCAACTGCTGTGGATAAACCTCGTTTCCGACTCGCTGCCCGCAATAGCCCTCGGCTCGGAAAAGACCCCGCCCGACGTCATGACCAAAAAACCGCTCGGCCGCGGAGAGGGCATTTTCGCAAAAGGTATGCTCGTTCGGCTCGTTCTGCACGGACTGCTGTTCGGTGCGCTGTGCCTGACGGCGTTCTACGTCACCCACGCCGTGACGGGCGATCTCGCGGCGGCGCGCACCGCATGCTTTCTCACCCTCGGCGTGTCGCAGATACTGCACGCGTACAACCTGCGTTCGGATAAACCGCTGTTTACCCTGCACTCGCACAACCGTCTGCTCAACATATCCTCGGCGGCGGGTCTCGCGCTCGTAGCTTTCGCGGTGATGATCCCGCCCGTCGCAACGGCGTTCGCCATGAAAGTGCCTTCGCCGCTCACCGCGCTGTTCTGCCTTGCGCTCGCCGTCATCCCGCTTATCGTGGACGAGAGCGTCAAACTTTTTCTGTACTTTCGCCGTAAAAAAAGCGGTTGCTCAGGAAAAGACGCGCCCTCCGCGCACGCGGCGTGACCGACGCGGCATACGGCGAAATACCCACGCCCGTCGGTCACGACGCGCATACGGCAAGATAACGCAATGATAGCGCGAACAAAAACGCGCGCCGCAAAGCATAAACCGCTTTGCGGCGCGTTCACGAACAAAATAAACGTGCGCTGTCAAAACCGTTATTCGACGGAAGCAACGTCCTTTATCCTGAGAACCGCGATGGTATCGTTTTCGCGTATTATCGTGTCTCCGCGCGGAACGAGCGCTTCCCCGCCGCGGCGTATCGCGGCGACAAGCGTTCCCGACGGCAGACTGAGGTCGCGCAGGCGTTTTCCTATCCACTTGTGCTTTCTGCCCACTACCTGCTCGTACATGGAAAAGTCATCCTTGCCCTTGAACTCGGGAGCGGCGGCGACGAGTACGTCGCCCGTTTCTACCACCGTCGAGCCTGACGGGACTATCGCCTCTCCTCGCCGCAGTATAAGAAGTATGAGAATGTCTTTGGGAATGGAGATGTCTCGCAGGGCGTGGCCGCACCACGGGTTATTCTCGTCGGCGGTAAGGCGTGTAAAGCCTATGCCCGAATCCTCCTCGTAGTCGTTGAACGTGCGCATGACCGTGCCGCTCGTGTCTATCATGTCCGCGCGGCGGGAGATGACGGGCAGAAGCGTGCCCTGTACCACTATTGACAGCACGACGACGCAGAACACGAGGTTGAACAGATTATACGGCATGCCGCCCGATCCCGCAATTCCCGTAGCGGTAATGGCGAACACTATGGACGCGACTCCGCGCAGACCCGCCCAGCTTACCACGAGTACCTTATTGAGCCTGACGCGGAAAGGCAGAAGCAATGCGGAAACCACGAGCGGGCGCACCGCAACGGTGAGCACGACAAAGACGAGGTGCGCGGGCAGCATGACTTCGGGCAGTTTGGACGGCGTTGCGAGAAGTCCGAGAAGAAAGAATATCATCATCTGCGCTATACCCGTCAGACTGTCGCAGAACTTGGAAAATTCCCGCTTTCTGCCTATCCCCGAATTGCCCGTCATTATGCCGCATATATACACGGCGAGATACCCGTTGCCCGCGACCATGGCATAGCCCGACGCAAGCGACGGTATCTGCGGCAGAGCGAACGCGAGAATGGCTATCGCAAGCAGGAATATCGTACCGCCCTGCCCCACCGTCATGGGCAGTTTTTTGAGCACGAACACGGACGCAAAGCCGAGAGCGACGCCCACCGCCGCGCCTATGCCCAGCTGGCAGACGAGGAGTATCACCGCATCCGACGCGCCGTAAGAGGACGAGGACAGCAGCGACGCGAACAGTATGGTGAGCATGTACGACATCGGGTCGTTTGAGCCGGACTCCATTTCCAGAAGGGACGCGGTATTGTACTTTAAGTTGAGCCTGCGGCTACGCAGTATGTTGAACACGCTCGCCGCGTCCGTCGACGCGAGAACGGAACCCGTCAGCATGCATTCCAGCCAGCCAGCACCCGCGCCGAACACGCCGTTCATGATGAGGTATACCCCCGCGCCGAGTGCGCCCGCCGTAAGAGCCGTTCCCGCCATGGACAAAACGGTAGCCTGACCGAGAACGGGCCGAGCCGCCTTGAAATTCGTACCGAATCCGCCGTAAAATATGATAAAGATAAGGCATATCGAACAGGCGACTTCCACAAAATCGTAGTTATCGAACGAGATGTTGCCTATCCCGTCCTCTCCGAATAGCAGCCCTATCCCTATGAACAGTATCAGCGAGGGGATCTTCAATTTTTCGGACAGCCTGCCGACGAATATGCATATCAGGATCACGACTCCGATGAGCAGCAGTACGGGCAAATAATTCAATTCCGCCACCTCCGAAACTCTTATTTTCTCCCTCGACTACATTTTAACATACGAAAAGAAAAATTACAAGAAAACGCGCGGCATTTATCCGCGCGTTTTTTATCCGCCGTCGTTCGGCGTTTTATACTCGTCCGTCCGACCGTCTGTCTCTTATCGGTAAAAACCGTCAGCCGTAAGTTACGCCTTTATCTCCCTCCGTCCTCTTACCGTAGCGAGGTATTTTATGAGCTTGGTCAGCTCCACTATCGGCACTATCGCAAAGCCTATGGCAAGGCACACGAAATACGAGCCGGCACTAAGCGGCGTCAGCCCGAAAGCGGTATTCACTCCCGGAATGTATATTATCGCCGTCGTAAGCGCGAGAGACGCCGCCGTCGCTATGAGCAGCATTTTATTAGGCTCGCTGAAATCGAACGCGCTGCGGCGGGCGGAGCGCACGTTATACGCGTGGAACAGCTTGATCGCGCAGAACGTAAAGAACGCGGCGGTCATGCCCGCGCCCATGGGCACGTCGGACACTATCGGCTCTCCCGCCATGAGGTTGCCCACGAAATACGCAAGGAGCGTAAGCGCGGCGATAAACACGCCCTGCACGATGAGATCCGCTCCCAGACCGCCCGCGAAAAGTCCCTGTTTTGCGGGACGGGGCGGGCGCGCCATGACGTCCTTTTCCGCCTTTTCCACGCCCATGGCGAGCGCGGGGAAGGTGTCCCCTATCATGTTTATCCAGAGCAGCTGAGTCGCGCCGAGTATGGTGAAGCCCGCCATGGACGCGGCGAACACCGCTATAACTTCGGCGAGATTAGACGAAAGCAGGTACAGTATCGCCTTTCTTATGTTGTCGTATATCCGCCTGCCTTCCCCGACGGCGACCACTATCGTCGCAAAGTTGTCGTCGCCGAGCACCATGTCCGCTACGTTTTTGGTAACGTCCGTACCCGTTATGCCCATTCCTATGCCTATATCCGCCTCTTTGATGGAGGGCGCGTCGTTCACGCCGTCGCCCGTCATCGCCGTGACCTTGCCCGCCGCTTTCCACGCGTTCACTATGCGCGTCTTGTGCTCGGGGCGCACGCGTGCGTACACGGAGTAATCGGCTATTTTGCGCCTCAGCTCTTCGTCGCTGAGCTTATCAAGCTCCGCGCCCGTTATCGCCTCCCGCCTGTCCTTTATTATGCCGAGTTCCATGCCTATCGCCGCCGCCGTATCCACGTGATCGCCCGTTATCATTATCGGGCGTATGCCCGCCTTGCGGCACTCCTTTACCGCCTCGGCGACTTCGGGACGAACGGGATCCATCATGCCCGTCATGCCCACGAAAGTCATATCGCGCTCCGCTTCGTCCGCGTTTTCCGTCACCGCGTCGCAGTGCCTTACCGCCGCCGCGAGAACGCGCAGTGCGCCGTCCGCGAACTTTTTGTTTGCCGCGAGAATGTCCGCGCGGTCGGCGTCCGTCATTTCGCGCTCCTTTCCGCCCGAAAGTATGCGACTGCACCTCGACAGCACCTCGTCGGGTGCGCCCTTTGTGTACTGCACGTAAGCCGCGCCGTCGCGGAAAAACACCGTCATCATCTTGCGCTCGCTGTCGAAGGGTATCTCGCCCGCGCGGGGATCAGCCTTTTCCGCCGCCGTCTTGTCGAAACCGCCCGCAAGCGCAAAGGACACGAGAGCGTTCTCCGTCGGCTCGCCCGTCACCTTTCCGTCCGCCACTTCGGAGTCCGAACACAGACTCATCGCCCGCGCGAGAAGATCGGTATCTTCGCCGTAAGTGCGAACGACGGTCATTTTATTCTGCGTGAGCGTTCCCGTCTTGTCCGAGCAGATTATCTCCGCACAGCCCAGCGTCTCTACGGCGGTGAGCTTGCGCAGGACCGCGCCACGCGCGGACATCTTGGCCACGCCCATGGAAAGCACTATGGTGACTACCGTCGCAAGCCCCTCTGGTATCGCCGCCACGGCAAGACTGACCGCGAGCACCAGACTGCCCAGCACTTCGGCGGCGGTTATCGCATCCGCACGGATGAGGTTGACCGCGAACACCACGGCGCACACGGCGACTACGACGACGGTGAGGAGTTTGGACAGCCACGCCAGCTTCTTCTGCAAGGGCGTCCTGCCCTCGCGCGCGCTTTCCAGCACTCCCGCTATCTTGCCCATTTCGGTGTTCATGCCCGTCGCGGTGACTATCGCCCTGCCGCGCCCGTAAACGACGGTCGAGCCCGAATACACCATATTGTGCCTGTCGCCCGGAGGCGCATCCTCACTTTTAAGCGCGTCCGTATTCTTTTCGGAAGGTACGCTCTCGCCCGTCAGCGCGGACTCCTCGCAGCGCAGAGACGCACACTCGCACAGGCGCGCGTCCGCGGGGACGCTGTCGCCCGCTTCGAGGACGATCAGGTCTCCCACCACTATGTCGCTGCTCTTTATCTTCAAGTGCCGGCCGCCGCGCACCACTTTGCTCTCGGCGGCGGTGAGCTTTTTAAGGGCGTCTATCGCGCTGTCCGCCTTTGCCTCCTGCACCATGCCGAGTATGGCGTTGAGCAGGACGACGGCGACGATTATTATCACTTCGGCAAGTCCGCTTATGTCGGGCTCGCCGCTCGCACTGCTGTTCACTATCGCAAGGACGAGGCTGATCACCGCCGCCACCACGAGAATTATTATCATGGGGTCGGCAAGCTGTTTAAAAAAGCGCACCGCAAGCGGGGTCTTTTTCTTCTCGCGCAGTTTGTTTTCGCCGTGCTCGGCAAGCCGGGACGCCGCCTCGCTCTCGCTGAGGCCGTCGCGTTCGTCCGTTTTCAGCTTTGCGGCTACCGCTTCCGCGGTTTCGAGATACTCTTTCATCGCATAAATCTCCCGTTGGCTTCCTTCCTAAAAAATAACTCGCGTACCGAAAAGAAACGGTACGCGAGTCTCATTATTGAAAACAATCCCAGACGGCTGAGCCGTCGGCTGTTGGGAATTGTTACGCGCTTATTTTCAGGGCGCGCAAATTACTCCCTCGCTTAAATGCTTGAATTGTTCTTCGATTATAATATGCCGAAGCGCGCTTGTCAACCGTTTTGACCCGCCGCGGCGAAAATCATTCGGTGCGGAGCGCGACGACGGGATCCTGTTTCGCCGCCTTTGCCGCGGGGATGAGCCCGGAAATGAGCGTGAGCACCACGGACAGCGCGATCATGATGAGCGCCTGCCAGGGCGGGAGCGCGGCTATCGTGTATATACCCGTGAATCCGCCTATGATGAGGTTGGCTATCAGGCTGAGAATGTACGTCACCACTATACCTATTATGCCCGCGAGCAAGCCGATTATCGCCGTTTCGGCGGTAAAGAGGTTCTTTACGTCCCGCTTTCTGCCGCCCATGGCGCGGATGACGCCTATCTCCTTTATGCGCTCGACGACGGACACGAACGTTATTATCCCTATCATGACCGTGGACACCACGAGTGAAATGGACGTAAACACTATGAGCGCGACGGTTATCATCGTTATAAGCGTGCCCACTATCGTCATGAGCATACCCACGGTATCGGTGTACTTTATCTGCTCCGTTTCGTCCTTGCCGACGTTCCACTCGTCGAGGTATGCCGTCACGAGGTCCTTGTTGTCGAACGAGTCTATCCAGAACGTTATCTGACGGGGCAGAGTGCCGCCTCCGAGAGTATTGAGCGTGAGCGCGCGGTTGGTGGTGTTTAAGAGCATTCCCGAAACGTACTTACCGAGACCCACAAAGTCTATAACGGGATCGCCGTTTTCGTCATAGGAAATGTACTGCATGAGTTGCTGCAATATCTCCTGCTGACTGAGTGCGGACATGGACGATACGCTGCTGCCGAGAGCGGCGTTCTGTTCGGTGTACTTCTTGTTGAAGGTCACGACTCCGCTTGCGTCGTCCTTGTCGTCGAAGTAGTAGTCGTAAGAGTAGGTCACGTTCATGACGTACTGCTTGTCGGGATCCACCTTTCCGTCGTCGCCCACTCCCGCATTTGCCGCGGCCGTCGTTATGGCGGAGCGGGTGGACGCGCCCTCCGCTTCGAGGGAGCGGACGTAATCGGTCATCGCGTTCATATAATATATGCCGTTGGCAAGCGATCCGTACATGACGTCGCTTTTGAGTTTGAGCACGCACACAACGTGCATCTCCACTTTAAGGTCCGCCTTTTCGGACTCGGCGTCCAGCTCGGACTCGTACACGTTGTAGTGCCATGCATCCGTTACGGTGTCGCCCGTGCCGATGGGCGCGTGTTCGTATACGAGGTCGTTGGGATACCATGTGAACGTGCGCGCGCCCTCTCCGACGAACGCGGAGAAGTCATACGCCTTTTCCGCGAAAGACGATATGGATTCGTCGTAATATTCCGTCTCGTCCGCAAGGCCGTATGCGTAGTTGAGGAACTCGCGCTGAGTCACATAGCCCATCTGCGCCATGGTGAAGTCGTTTATCTCTCCGTCCGAGTTGAGCACGAGTACGAGCGCGCTCTTGTCCGACTGCGACGGGTACTCGCCCGCCATTACGTCGTACTGCGAGAGGATGTAGTCCGCGCTGTCGGGCAGCTCTTCCACGGCGGGCACGCTCGTGACCATGCTCGAATAGCCGCGGTAGGTGTCTATGTTTTCCAGCACGCTCGTGTAAACGCTGCGTATGCCCGTTACGGACATTCCGCGAGTGTCCTTTGCCACAGGTCCGCGCTCGCCGAGGTCGGTGCCGTAGTCGAAATCGGTATACAGGTTGTTTGCAATTTCCAAGCCGTAGTCGTACTGCACCGCCTTGGCGTATCCCATGGAGGGCAGTTTATCCACGTACTCGACGTAGTCCTCCGTGATCTCGTTGGTGGTCATCGATCCCGCAAGCTCCGTTATCGTCTTTACCACGCTGTTGACGTATACCTTGTTGTCCTCGTGCCACGATTTATCCTCCGTATTCAGCAGGCTGGAAGTGAGGTTGAGCAGCGACGTGTAGTCTATCGAACTCTCGGCGACGTACAGCGGATAACCGGACAACATATCGTTCTGCATGCTGTTTATATATCCCGTTATGCCCGACGAAAAAGCGAGCACTATCGCCACGCCTATGATGCCTATCGAGCCGGCGATGCCTACCATTATGGTTCTGCCCTTTTTCGCTATTAAGTTGCGCCCCGAAAGAGCGAACGCCGCGCCCAGTCCCATTTTGGCGCGCTCCCTGCTCTTTTTGTCGCCGCTCGGCTTTTCCTTTTCTTCGACGGCTCTGTCGCCCGCGCCCTCTTCTCCGTCGGAGCCGCTGACGGAGATAAGCTCCGTTTCGCCTTTATCCGCTGCGGGCTGCTCTTCGCGCTCTTTTTCCTCGCTCTCGCCGTCGTAAGGGTCGGAGTCGCTTATTATCTCGCCGTCGCGCAGTTTGATTATACGCGTGGAGTACTTTTCGGCGAGTTCGGGGTTGTGCGTGACCATGATGACCAGCCTCTCCCCCGCGATCTCCTTCATGAGATCCATTATCTGCACGCTCGTTACGGAGTCGAGCGCGCCCGTCGGCTCGTCGGCAAGCAGTATTTCGGGGTCGTTGACGAGGGCGCGCGCTATGGCGACGCGCTGGCTCTGCCCGCCCGAAAGCTGATTGGGTCGCTTGTCGAGCTGATCGCCCAAGCCCACTTTGGCAAGCGCTTCCGCCGCGCGGCGACGCCTCTCCGCTTTGTTTACGCCCGCTATCGTGAGCGCGAGCTCGACGTTGCCGAGCACCGTCTGATGGGGTATCAGGTTATAGCTCTGAAAGACGAAGCCCACGCGGTGATTGCGGTATACGTCCCAATCGCGGTCGCTGAAAAGCCGCGTACTGCGCCCGTTTATCACGAGGTCGCCCGACGTGTATTTGTCCAGCCCGCCTATAATGTTGAGCAGCGTCGTCTTGCCGCAACCGCTCGGTCCGAGTACGGACACGAATTCGCTCTTGCGGAAATTGACGGACACCCCGCGCAACGCGTGCACGGTGTTCCCCGCCGCCGTATAATCCTTGACTATGTTCACCAGTCTGAGCATATCACAGTCCCTCCGCTCTGTCGGATAAGATAATTGATTATATCACTTTCCCATCCTTATGGCAAGTTTATGATGTGCGTTAAAAATTAAAAGCCCATTAAAAAGCGTGAAATCGCGGCGGGCGGTCGGAAAGCTCAACGACACCGGGCGTAAAAAGCCGACCGCGCGCGGCGCGGTGGCAAAATACAAAAAACGCACGGAATAAAAGCAGGGCGACGGCTCGGAGGTTTCGGACGACGCGCAATAGTTCAGGACAACGGGCGGCAATAAAAAAAACGGCTCCCGCTACGGGAGCCGCATCAGACCGACTATGTTTACTTTATCTCGGAAAAGGTGTATCCCGCGCTAAAAAGTGCGGCTACCGCGCCGAGAACGAACAGCGCGCAGTAAGCGGGCGCGCCCATGCCCACGATGACCACGGGGAACGCCACGGCAATGCCCAGCACGACGAGCGCCGCCACCGAAAGCAGTCCGATCGCGCCGCTTTTGACGACGAAACGCACCGTCTGCGCGACGTACTGTACCGCGACGAGGGCGAACAGCACTCCGCCGCTTATAGTCCAGTAATATACCGCGCTTATTATCAGCATCACGAGCGCGGCGATATCCAGCGCCGCGAGGATTATTTTAAGAACGAGTTTACCCATTTCAGATCATTCTCCGTTTGGTCAAAGCATCTTGTTGTACTTGCGTTTGAGCGCGATGAGAGCATCCGTCGAAACGCTGTAAAGCAGCGTAAGAAGTACCGCGCCGACCTGAACGACGGTAAGCACTATCTCTATTATGCGGTAAGGCGTGGCGAACGGCGACGACATGTCGGAATTGAACACAGCACCGCAAGCCGAGGTGAATATTATCACGAGGATGAACATCACGACGGAGGATATCAGCGACGCGGCTCCGAAAACGCGGCGGCGCGTCCTTTCCCATTCCAGTCCCTTTCTCTTCATGACGAGATATGACGGTATCGTCACGAGGTTGACCGCGCAACAGACGTACATGAGTATGACCACGACGAAGCGCAGAGCGAAATACGCCGCATAGTCCGTCGTTATCTCATAAGCGAGACATCCGGGCGTACTTCCCGCCATAAGCAGTATATAGATCACCGTTATGTATGCGGTGATGACGAACGCCAGTCCGCTGCCGAGCAGATTAAGCTTTCCTGTTTTCCTTTGCTGTTCCATACCATAGAATTATAAAATAAATCGTATGCGTTTGTCAACGAAAAGAACGCAAGCCGCGCAATTTTAACCTGCCCGCCCCGCATTTTGACTCTTTTTTACGAATAAAAGCGGGCGCGAGCCTACCGCGCGCAAATCCGAAGCGGCTTTTGTCGTATTTTCTTCGCCGCCGAATGCTTGCCAAAAGCGGTAATGTGTGGTAAAATATACTCGCAAAAACGACAAGGAGACGGTTATGCCTAAAATTACGGACGATATTCTGTATATCGGAGTGAACGACTGCTCCATCGATCTGTTCGAAGGGCAGTATAAAGTCCCTGACGGGATCTCGTATAACTCATACCTGATAAAAGACAAGAAGATAGCGGTCATGGACACCGTGGATAAAAACTTTTCCCACGAGTGGCTGGACAACCTCGAAAAGGCTCTCGGCGGGCGCGAACCCGACTATCTCGTGATACAGCACATGGAGCCGGACCACTCCGCGAACATAGAGAATTTCATTCGCAGATACCCCTCCGCAACGGTGGTGGGAAACGCAAAGACGTTCATCATGATCTCGCAGTTCTTCGGGGATAAACTCAAGTTTTCCAAGCTGGAAGTCAAAGAGGGCGACGTGCTCGACCTCGGCAAACACAAGCTCACGTTCGTGTTCGCGCCCATGGTGCACTGGCCGGAAGTCATGGTGACGTTTGACGGCGAGAGCGGCACTCTGTTCTCCGCCGACGGCTTCGGCAAGTTCGGGATCCCGGGCGCGGATGGCAAGTGGGAGGACGAGGCGCGCCGCTACTACTTCGGCATAGTCGGCAAATACGGCGTTCAGGTGCAGAACCTGCTCAAAAAAGCCGCAAAGCTGGACATAAAGCGCATTTGCCCGCTCCACGGCCCCGTACTGGACGAAAACGTGGGAAAATACGTCCGCTTATACGACGTCTGGTCGTCCTATACTCCCGAACGCGACGGAATTTTCGTCGCGTACACCTCGGTGTACGGCCACACGAGAGACGCCGCGCTTTCCCTCGCGGATAAACTGCGCGCGGAGGGCTGCCCGCACGTCGAAGTGCGCGATCTCGCCCGTTCGGATATGTCCGAGTGCATTTCGCTCGCGTTCCTCTATCCCAAGCTCGTGCTTGCGACGACGACGTATAACGGCGAAGTGTTCCCCTTCATGCGCACGTTCATAGAGGAGCTCGTCGAGCGCGGCTACAAGAACCGCACCGTCGCGCTCATCGAGAACGGAACGTGGGCGCCCATGGCAATGAAGGTCATGAAGGATATGCTCGCTCCGCTCAAAAACATAACGCTGGCGGAAAACTGCGTCACCATACGCTCCGCGCTCTCCGCAGAGTCTTCCGCCGCAGTCGACGCGCTCGCCGCGGAGCTCTGCCGCGACTACATCGCGCGCGACGACTCCCGAGCGAACAAGAACGACCTTAAAGCGCTCTTCAACATAGGCTACGGTCTGTATGTGCTCACGAGCGGCGACGAGGGCAAGGACAACGGCATGATAATAAACGCGGTAACGCAGGTAACCAACACCCCCAACCGCATAGCCGTCGTCATAAACAAGAGCAATTACAGCTATCACCTCGTCAAAAAGACGGGCAAGATGAACATAAACTGCCTCTCCGAGGACGCGCCTTTCGAGGTGTTCGAGAGATACGGCTTCGTCAGCGGGCGCAATAAGGACAAGTTCGAGGGCGTGGACGTGCTGCGCTCGGATAACGGGCTGGTATATCTTCCCGCTTACATCAACTCCTTTATGTCCCTCGAAGTCGTCGATCAGATAGACCTCGGCACGCACGGCATGTTCATCTGCTCGATAACGGAGGCGCGCGTCATCAACGACCGCCCGACAATGACGTATACGTTCTATCAGGAGAACGTCAAACCCAAGCCCAAGACGGAGGGCGTCAAAGGCTGGGTGTGCAAGGTGTGCGGCTATATCTATGAGGGCGAGGAGCTTCCTCCCGACTTCATCTGCCCGCTGTGCAAGCACGGCGCGTCCGACTTCGAGCGGATAAGCTGAAACGGCCGACAGTCAAGCGCAATGCGCTTTGATAAAAACGTGTGAGTCGCCCGCCGGTCTTACGACGAGCTTACGGGCACGAATGCGCATAAACAGGAAACCGAGCGGCAATGCCGCCCGAAATAAAACACAAGGAGAATCATCATGAGGTACGTTTGCCAGGTTTGCGGTTACGTCTATGACGAAGACGAAGGCGATCCGGATAACGGCGTCGCTCCCGGCACCAAGTGGGAGGACGTTCCCGACAGCTACACCTGCCCGCTCTGCGGCGTGGGCAAAGACCAGTTTGAGCTCGAATGAGTTCACTTAACTTTCCTTACGAAAGTGCGGGAAAGAGGGAAAAGACCGACGACGTTCGTCGGTCTTTTTTCATGCCTTGGTGAATTATACTATTAAGTGCAACAGTAGAGAGAAAAAAAAGGAGTTCATACAAATCTGTGGTAAAATAGAGTTGCAAAACCATTTACACAAGAGGAGATCTGTATGAACTATAAACATTTTACCATAGAAGAACGTTGTTGTCTACGAGAATACTATGTTAAAGGAAAAAGTTATAGGGAAATCGCGAGATTGCTCGGAAGAAACGTCAGCTCGGTATCCAGGGAGTTAAGACGGAACTGTACGTTCTTCAGGGATATACCGA
>DXHT01000021.1 GCA_019113265.1 Bacillota bacterium
TGACGCTGCCTTTCAGCGGCGGCGTCATCCTGTCCGAGTAAAACGCGTTGCGCTTTTCGGGCGGAACGTCGTTCATCAACTTTCCGCCGAAAAGCAGTTCTCCCGAATCCGTGTCCAGCACGCCGCCGATAACTCCCGCAAGCGTGTGCAGACCCGCGCCCGCCTCGCCGACGACGCCCAGCATGCCCTCCGCCGTAAAAGTCACGTCCTCTATGCCTTTGGTGAACAGATCGTACGTCTTCGTCACGTTTTTCAGCTCTATTTTCATATCACGATTATACAACTTTTAGCTTCGCCTTGCAAGCGTTGCGCGTGCGCGCGCTCCGTATAATATTTATTTTTCCCTCGCTTTATCCCCTAAAACGCTTGCATAAATATGCGGATAGGCGTATAATATGCAGTGTGGCGCGATCTTACGCGCTTTATAAGGAAGAGATCGCAATGATAAAGGTCGGTATTATTGGAGCAAACGGATATACGGGTTTCGAGCTTATGCGTCTGCTTGCCTCGCACGGCGGGGCGCGCGTCGTTTACGCTTCCTCCCGCAGTATGGCGGGAAAGTGCGTCGCCGAGGTATATCCCACGCTGTACGGTGCGTACGGCGACATGACGTATGCGGACGTGGATACGGACAAAGCCGCAGAGTGCGACGTGGTGTTCGCGTGTCTGCCTCACGGCGAAAGCGCGGAAATTTGCGGCAGACTGGCGGACGCGGGCACTAAGGTCATCGATCTGTCGGCTGACTTCCGCTACGACGACCCCGAGCTTTACGAAAGCACATATAAAAAGGAGCACCCCCGCCGCGATCTGCTCGAAAAAGCGGTTTACGGCCTGCCCGAGATCAACCGCGACAAAATACGCGGCGCGCGGCTGATAGGCAATCCCGGCTGCTACGTCACCGCGAGCGTTCTTGCGGTGCGCCCGCTGGTGCAAAGCGGAGTGATAAACCCCCGTACGGTGATAATCGACGCAAAGAGCGGCGTCAGCGGCGCGGGAAGAAAGGCGGACGTCGCCTATAACGCGAACGAGGTGCTTGGCAACTTCAAGGCGTATTCCGTCAGCACGCACAGGCACACGACGGAGATAGAGGAAAAGACGGGCGCGGTAGTGACGTTCTCCCCTCACCTTCTTCCCGTAAAGCGCGGCATACTCGCCACGATATACTGCGATCTTATGCCCGGAAAGACGATCGAGGACGCGGACGGTGCGTTCGCCGTTTACGAAAACGAGCCGTTCGTGCACTACACCGCGCGCAGGCTGCCCGAGATAAAGTGGGCGGCGGGCAGTAACTGCTGCTATATAGGCGCGATAAGCGAGCAGAAGACGAACAGACTGATAGTCGTCAGCTGTATAGACAATCTTATAAAGGGCGCGAGCGGTCAGGCGATCCAGAACATGAACGTCATGTTCGGACTCAGCGAAACGGAGGGACTTCCCCTCGTCGGCACGCACCTGTGAGGTAATAAACATGATCGACAATTACGACAACATCATACAGAAGGCGCAGACGCTCGTCGAGGCACTCCCGTACATACGCGCGTACACCAACAAATACGTCGTCATCAAGTACGGCGGCAACGCGATGAACAGTCCCGAGATAATAAAGACCATCATGCAGGACGTCGCCGCGCTCAAAACGGTGGGAGTGTACCCCGTCGTCGTACACGGCGGCGGTCCGGAGATAAACGCAATGCTCAGCCGCGTCGGCAAACAGAGCAAGTTCATAAACGGACTGCGCGTCACCGACGAAGAGACCATGGATATAGTTCAGATGGTGCTTTGCGGCAAGGTCAACAAGAACATCTGTTCCCTGCTCGGTTCTATGGGCGTGCGGGCAGTCGGGCTCAGCGGCAAGGACGGCGGACTTATACGCGTGCGCAAAAAGCCGCCCGCAGACGGTGTGGATTACGGCTACGTCGGGCAGATCACTTCCGTGGACGCTGACATGATAGAGGACCTCTGCCTGGAAGATTACGTTCCCGTCATTGCCTCTATCGGCGCGGACGCGAACGGCGTGGGCTACAACATCAACGCGGATACCGCCGCGGGCGAGATAGGCGCGGCTATCGGCGCGCATAAGCTGATATTCCTCACGGACATAGACGGCATACGCCGCGACCCCGCAGACCCCTCCACGCTCATGCCCGAAGTTAGCGTCGCGGACGTCGAACGCATGATAGAGGACGGAACGATCTCGGGCGGAATGATACCCAAAGTGCGCGGTTGCGTTACCGCCGTAAGGCGCGGGATAAAGCACGTCAACATCGTGCGCGGTACTATCCCCCATGCGATACTCGTCGAGCTGTTCACCGACAGGGGCATAGGAACGCTTATAAAGGAATAAAGATCATGATGGATTTCGAAAGGATAAAGGAAATAGAAAAGGAACACTGCATGAAGGTGTTCAAGCGCAGTAACGTATGCTTCGAGCGCGGTGAGGGCTGCACGCTGTATGACACCGCGGGGCATGAGTATACCGACTTTTTCGGCGGAATCGCGGTAAACTGCCTCGGCTATAACGACCCCGATCTCGTCAAAGCGATAAGCGAGCAGGCGGGAAAGATAATTCACTCGTCCAACCTCTACTACAACGTCCCGCAGGCGGAGCTTATAGACAGACTCACACGCGACGGAATGTTCACCCGCGCGTTTCTGTGCAACAGCGGCGCGGAGGCCAACGAGTGCGCCATAAAGATAGTGCGCAAGCTCGCAAGCGACTCGGGTAGCGGCAGAACGACCATTCTTACCGCCAAGGAGTCCTTCCACGGCAGAACGCTCGCCACGGTGACCGCGACGGGTCAGGAAAAGTATTCCGCGCCCTTCGCTCCCCTGCCCGGCGGGTTCAAATACATTCCGTTCAACGACCTCGACGCACTGCGCGAGGCTACGACTCCCGACGTCGGCGCGATCATGCTCGAATGCATACAGGGAGAAAGCGGCGTGCGCCCCGCAACGTATGACTACCTCGTGGGCGCTTATGCGTTCGCAAAGCAAAAGGGACTGCTTCTCATCCTCGACGAGGTGCAGACGGGCACGGGCAGAACGGGCAAGTTCTTCTGCTTCGAGCATTACGGCATTCAGCCGGATATAGTCACCCTCGCAAAGGGGCTGGGCGGCGGCGTTCCCATCGCGTGCTGTCTGGCGCGCGGAGACGCGGCGGAAGTGCTCGGCCCGGGCGACCACGGCTCCACTTTCGGAGGCAATCCCCTCGCCTGCGCGGCGGCGAACGTCGTCGTCGGCAAATTGCAGGAGGGCGGACTGCTCGAACGCGTCGCCGAAACGGGCGACTACCTCGCCGATCAGCTTTCGAGCAAGCTCGCACGGCACAAGTTCGTTCTCGACATACGCGGCAAGGGTCTGCTGCGAGGCATTCAGCTGGATGAGCGTGTCAGCGTCGCGGCTGTGGCGGGAAAAATGCTCAGTCTCGGAGTGGTCATCGGTACGTGCGGACACAACACGCTGCGCATAGCCCCTCCCTACATCATAACCCGCGAGGAAATAGACGACGTTACGGATAAGCTGGAAACCATCTTCTCCAACACCAACGTCTGAGATCATACCCATTCCCCAAACGGAGGCAGTTAAAATGAAATACGAAGAGTACAAACCTGTCGGAAGCGTCAAGAATAAGCACATGCTGACGCTTATGGACTATTCGTCCGAAGAGATATTCGAAATACTCAAATGCGCGGAGGAGCTTAAACGCAAGCAGTACGCGCACATCGAACACAAATACCTTGCGGGCAAAACGCTCGCCATGATATTCGAAAAGTCGAGCACGCGCACGCGCATATCCTTTGAGCAGGGCATCAGGCAGCTCGGCGGCTATCCCCTCTTCCTCTCCTCCCGCGATATACAGCTCGGGCGCGGAGAGCCCATACGCGACACGGTGCGCGTCATGGAGCGCATGAACATAGACGGGATAATGATACGCACGTTCAAGCAGTCCGATCTCGACGAGCTTGCCGAGTACGGTCACATACCCGTCATCAACGGCCTTACCGACGACTTCCACCCCTGCCAGGTGCTTGCGGATCTTCTCACCGTATATGAGGAGTTCGGCACGTTCGAGGGCAAGAAACTCGTGTTCTTCGGCGAGGGATTCAATATGGCGAACTCGCTTATGCTCGGCTGTGCGAAAGTGGGCATGGACGTCACCATATGCTCGCCCAAGGGTCTCGGCCCGCGCAGTGAGATAGTGGAAGCGGCGCGTAAAGGCGCGCTCGGCGGCGCGAAAGTAGTCGTCACCGACAACATAGACGAGGCTATAAGCGGCGCGAACGCCGTGTATACCGACGTGTTCTTCTCCATGGGTCAGGAAAAAGACCCCGCGAAAGAAGCGGCTCTCATGCCCATGCAGGTCAACGCCGAAATGATGGCTAAGGCGGCGGCGGGCGCGATATTCCTTCACTGCCTGCCCGCTCACCGCGGCGAAGAAGTGACGGACGAGGTCATGGAGGGCGCGCAGTCGCGCATATTCCCCGAGGCTGAAAACAGACTTCACGCGCAAAAAGCCGTCATGTATCTGCTTATGAAGGACTGACGCGGGAGGCAGTTATGGACAGAAGTACGGAATATTACATCCGCCGCGCCACCGCCGCCGACGCCGCAGAGATACAGATAATCATGCACGCGGCATTTTCGGGTTACCTCGAAGACATAGGCAACACCTATAAACTGCACGCGCTCACCGAAAGCATAGACGATATAAACGACGACATCAAAAAGAACGCGGTGTTCGTCGCCGTCACTCCCGACGGAAGCGTCATAGGCTCGATAAGAGTCAAAAAGCTGACGGACGACCTCGCGTACATCTACCGTTTCGGCGTTCACCCGTCCATGAAAAACGCGGGCGTGGGCAGCCGACTGCTCGCCGCCGCGATAGACTACTGCGTGGGTTGCGGGTTCAAAGCCGTCGCACTGCACACCAACACCAAGTTCTTCACTCTCGTGCGCTACTACTACGGCAAACGCTTCTTCGTCCACTCCACGTCCGCGGACAAGGGCTACATACGCGCCCTGTTCGTCAAGGAGCTTACCCCCGACCACAATTACGACATAACCCCCGCTTTCGGCGAATGATACGGAAAAGGCATTCCGTTTCGGTAAACGTCGGACGGCATTTACCTTTATGATACGTTAAAGTAAACCGCGCTCCGCGTGCCTTAACTGCACGCGGAGCGCTTTTTATTTGACGGCACGCCGCATCAGCCGCTTTCGGCATAACGATTTTAGTGCCTTTCGTTATCATGCAACCACCTTTACAAAATGAAATTACCGTGTTAATATAAGCACGGAGGTCGCCATGAAAAAGAAAATCTTATATGCTTTGGGAATTATTGCGTGTTTATTTACTATTGATGAAACAGACATAGATATCAATATAAATCAAAATAATGAAAGCATAGACAGATACAAACTTGAAGATTACGAAATCTCAAAAGACACAATCAATAAAATATCTATAAAGATCAACGGACAAAGCGAGTATTCTTCGGACAAATCGCAGTTTATGGTAGCGCGCGGTAACGATTCGTCACTGGCAGAAGCCGCCGCAAACAGAATTCTGACGAAGTACGAAAACGGTGTGACTTATGCAGAAACCGAGTGGATAGGATCTCCGAGACTTAAACTCAGCGGGCACATAAACTGTCAAAGTAAATACGACAGCGAAGCCAGCGCATACGAATGTTTTGGTAACGAATTTACTTTGGACGAAGGCTTGCGTGTTAAGTCAAAACTTCGCAAGGTATGAAAGAACCGCCCCGAAGCGGGGCGGTGGGAATTATACTTAAAGTACGTAAATCGCATAAGGAATGATATATTGTTTTTCTGTATTATCGCTTAAATCGTTGTCTGAAGGAAGCCCTACCATAAAATAAGTAACTTCTTCGGGGGGGAGATAAATATTTGAAAAACTGAAATTATACAATTTAGAAAAATCCTCGCCACATTCATCTTTTAAAGTAGTTACTTTAAAGTAGTATTCATTTTTTGATTCACTATAAATACAAGCAGTAAAGTATTTATCGATTGGAACGCTATTCGGTAAATTTAGTCTTTGAATATTGAAATGCATACTATATGTTCTTGAATCAAATACGTAATCTATTAATCTTACCTTCAGCATTTCGATACCCGTAGGACTTTTAAGAACGAAAGTGTCTCCCATGTTAAGTACGGGCGGTTCCTGACCGGTAATGCTTTCGAGTATGTCGATCCTTGAATTGGCTTCGTTGAGTTCGCTTTGCAGATTTCCGATGTCGGATTCAAGTGAAGAGACTTTTGCCGAAAGCGAATCTACGGCGGCTTTCGTCTGTTCGTACTGCGTTTGCAGCGTATCGAGTTTGGCTTTGAGCGCTTCGTTGCCGGAGGCTTCGTCTTCCACAATGTCAGTCAGTTCCGTAATGGTCTGCGACATAGTGGAAGAAAGTTCTGAAAGTCTTGTGACTTCGGAGCGCAGGGAAGAAATTTCCTTGTTCGCGTCCGAAAGCTCGGTTTCAAGCGAAGAAATACGCGCCGTAAGCGCGGCAACAGTTTTTTCGGATTCTTTTTGCAGTTCGCTTATGCGTTCATAAAGGGAATTTAAATCTATATCGGTATCGGAATCGTTATTACCGCATCCTACGAAGCAGAAAACGCTTACCGCGAAACAAAGCGCAAGAAGAATAGTAAATGTTCTTTTCATGGTATCAACCTCCTGATCTGTACTCAAAGTATATATCAAGAAAACTAATATGTAAACCCTTTTTAATAAAAAATTCAAAGGAGAAAAAACAATATATTTATAAATAATTATTTCATTTCTTGCCTGTTTGAGGTTGAGTTCAATCTGTCGCTGAATACCGCCTAAAAGCCGGCTGACGGCTTTTTTCGCCGTATCTATTAGCACAAGCGGCTGATTGCCCGTTGCCGCCCCTATGCCTATTGCTACTGCGCAAGGAAAATGAAAGTACTCTGCGGGTTTCGTCATGTTACCCGCTTTTTTGCATGGGCGCGGCAGAGAGTTATAAAGTACTCTGCGCTTTTCGGGGCGTTGGTGCTTTTTTCGCACGGCGGAGCGGAAGATATAGAGTACTCTGCGGGGTTCGTCATGTTACCCGCTTTTTCCGCATAACGCGCGATAAGCATACGGTACTGTGCGGCTTTCGGCAAAACGCGACAAAATAATGCTGTTCGCGGACACACTGCTGTCCGCAATAGAGCGGTATCATAAAGAAAAAAGCGGAGCAAAAGTATGATAGCACAGTACGAAATGGACAGAGTTTTGAAGATGTTTTCCCCCGAAGAGTTGCAGATAGTGGCGATAAGGAGCGGCGCGCAGGACGGCTGCTGCCCTCCCGACTATCTGCTTTACGGCGAGGAGATAACGCGCTACTCCGTCGCACTCACCGCACTGCGCGATCTTTGCGACGACATCACCCGCCGCTCGCGCACGGGTATAGTAATGCCGCGCGTCATCGTCAGGATCGACGATCCGTACGCGCTCATCATGCGCTGTCCCGACGGTGAGATAGCAAATCTTCTCGACACCATCGTCGCACATGGCAAGGATTGCGGGATAGAGCTTAAAAAAGGCGCGTAAAAACGCCCGCACCGCTTCGGCATTTACTGCCGCCGTTCGGGCTGGCTGTCGGAAAACGACAAGCGCGGCTTCGGCGCGTGCTTGCCTTTCGGGCGGTTTTCGGACGAATACGATATAACCATTTTAGCGTGCGGCTTGCCTTTCGGGCAAGACGGTGCAGACTATTTTGTAATAAGCGGCACAGTACTCGACCGCTTCGGCATTTGTCGGCACGGTTCGGGCGGCGGCGCACTATGAAAAATATTAAAGCGCGCCCGTCAGGCAAATGCCGGACGGGCGCGACTGTTACGGCAGAGCGATCCGCTCTGCCCTTTTATTTTACGTTCCGACTGCGGTTTTTGCATTTTGCGGCTATCAAGCAGTCTGCCAAAGCCCTATATTCAACACTTTAACGCGCACGTAGGCTACCGACTTGCGCATTTATGCGGCTTAAAAAGCGCGGGCTGTCGTCTTATGCGCTTTGCGTGTCGCCGCGCACGCGGTCTGCCGCTCTGCTTACGCGTTGCCGCTGAGTCCGCCGCTCAGTCTGTCCAGCGACATACCGAACGGGCGCACGAAATGTTCGAGAAAATACTCGACTTCGGGGCTGTTGTAGGAATGGAGCTTTGCGAGAGTGGAGCGTTCCGCCTCCGCAAACTCCGTGTTGCCCTGCGCGAGCTCTTCGACGCACTTGACGTATGCGGCAAGCGTGTCGGCGCACTTTACCAGACGGCGTTCGGTCTCCGTGCCTCCCGAAACGAGATGGGAAACGGGCGTGCGGAGCGTTTCGGGGAGCGAGTCGGTGAGCCGCTTTTCGCTGCGCTTTTCTATGTCCTTATACGCCGCCGTTATGTCGCGGTTGAAATATTTGACGGGAGTGGGCAGGTCGCCCGTGAGCACTTCCCCCGTTTCGTGGAAAAGCGCCATCATGCCTATGCGGTCGGGGTCTACGTCGCCGCCCCTTTCGTTATGGAGAACGGCGAGCGCGTGCGCGAACATCGCCACCGTCGCGCTGTGTTCGAGCACGTTTTCGGTGCGGGTATTGCGCATGAGCGCCCACCTGCCGATATACTTCATTCTCGACAGGAACGCATAGAACACGCTGTCGTTCATCTCTTGCCCGCCTTTCTGATAGTCGTCATCGCAGCCGCCGCAACGTCCTGAGAGGTGAAGCGGTTTATCTCGAACAGAACGCCTGCGGGAGCGGAGAGGCCGAAGTCGTCCTTGCACACGGTCACGCCGTCCAGTCCGACGTATTTATACCAGCAGACGGAGCTGCCCGCCTCGACTGCGACGCGTGCGCGCACGGCGTCGGGAAGTACGGACTCCTTATAAGACGCCTTCTGAACGTCGAACTCATCTAAGCAGGGCATGGATACGACGCGCGCGTCTATTCCCTTTTCGGCAAGTATCTTCTTGGCTTCTATGAGCAGATACACCTCGCTGCCCGAGCCCATGAGTATGACGTCGGGAACGGGCTTGTCGCTGTCGCTGAGCACATAGCCGCCTTTAAGCGCGCCCTCTGCGTTCGTTCCCTCGGGGCTGGTCAGCTTCTGACGGCTGGTAACCACCGCAACGGGGTGCTTGTTCGCAGACCAGTACGCATACGCCGCCGCCGTTTCAAGACCGTCGCAAGGACGGAACACGCGCATGTTGGGAAGCGTGCGCAGCATGGCAAGCTGCTCGACGGGCTGATGAGTGGGTCCGTCCTCACCCACGCCTATGGAGTCGTGAGAGAGTATATAGAGCACGGGGAGATCCATGAGTGCGCTCATGCGCACGGAGCCTTTGAAGTAGTCGGAGAACACGAAGAACGTCGCGCAGTAGGGGCGCAGTCCGCCGTGTATGGCGATACCGTTGCTTATGCTCGCCATGGCAAGCTCGCGCACGCCGAAATGCAGGTTGGTCTCGGCGGGAGTGAGCGCGGAGTAGTACCCGCGCGACTTCATTATGGACATATTGGACGGTCCGAGATCCGCACTGCCGCCCACGAGTTCGGGCATGCGGTTGTCCGCAAGCCAATTGAGCACCGCGCCCGAGTGAGCGCGCGTCGCCGCGTTGCCCTTGGGCGCCGCCGCCCAGAAGTCCTCGTCTTCCGTAACGTTTGCGAACTTGCCCTTGATGCGCGCGGTAAGCTCCGCGTGCAGTTCGGGGTATGCCGCCTTATAAGCCCGCATGAGCTTGTTCCACTCAGCCTGCGCCTTTGCGCCGCGCTCGCCCACCTCTTTGCCGTACTCGGCGGTAAGCGGAAGTGCGGTAAACGGCGGCTGTTTCCAGCCCATAGCCTCTTTCATGTCCGCAATGCACGCCTCGCCGAGAGGTGCGCCGTGACTGCTCTCGCTGCCCGCCTTGCTCGTGCCTCTGCCTATAACGGTATGCACGATTATGAGCGACGGACGTTCGGTATCCGACTTGGCAAGCGTTACCGCCGCGCCGAAAGCGTCCGTATCCTCGCCGTCGGCAACGTCCAGCACCTGCCAGCCCTGAGCGGCAAAACGCGCGCCGACGTCCTCGTCGAACACGCCGCCGACGCCGCCCTCTATGGTTATATTGTTCCTGTCGTAAATGAGTATGAGTTTGCCCAGCTTCCATGCTCCCGCAAGGCTCGCCGCCTCATAGCTCAGTCCCTCCATCATGCAACCGTCGCCGCAGAGGGCATAGGTATAGTGGTCGATCACGTTGAATCCGTCGCGGTTAAAGCGCGCGGCGAGTATCTTTTCGGAAAGCGCCATGCCCACGGCGTTGCCTATTCCCTGTCCGAGAGGACCCGTGCTCGTCTCCACGCCCGGGGTAACTCCGCGCTCGGGGTGCCCGGGGAGCTTGCTGCGGAGCTGACGGAAGGACGCGAGATCCTCCTTGGCTATGCCGTAGCCGCAAAGATGCAGCACGCTGTAAAGCATACTCGAAGCGTGTCCCGCAGAAAGCACGAACCTGTCGCGGTCGAAAAACGACGGATCCGCGGGGTTGTGCTTCATGTGCTCGCCGTAAAGCGAAACGGCAACGGGCGCCGCGCCGAGCGGCATGCCCGGATGCCCGCTCTTTGCCTTTTCTATCGCCTCTACGGACAACACTCTTACGGAGTCTATTGCAGAACAAAGTACCTTTTTATCCATGATTCATCCTTTATCCGTGAACTATTACCTGTCGGTAATTATCATTATACATTTACGCTTGCGTTTTTGCAAGTCATTTACCGCTTGTTGACGCTTTTTCGAATGCGGAAAGTATTTCCTTGGCGGCGCGGTCGGGACCCATGTCCGTCGTGTCCACCGTCATGTCCGCGCAATCGGCGTAAAACTCCTCGCGCTCCGCCGCGAGCTGTCTGACGCGCGCAAGCGTGTCGCCGAGAAGAAGCGGGCGCGAGTCTCCGCAACACCGCCGCGCTATGCACTCCGCAGTCGCGGTGAGCCGCACGCAAAAGCAGCTTTCCTTTATCCTCTCGCGGTTAACCGCCCTTATGACCGCGCCCCCGCCGAAGGATATTATCGCGCCGTCCCTTGCGCATTCGCGCGCTATGACCTCGCTTTCGAGGTCGCGGAAGCGCGCCTCTCCGCCCTCGGCGAATATCTCGCTTATGCTCCTGCCCTCTTCCCGCTCAATCACTTCGTCGGTATCGACGAGAGTCATGCCCGTAAGCGCGGCAAGCGCCCTGCCCGTCGCCGACTTCATCGTGCCGGGCATTCCCGTAAGCCCTATATTCACTTTGCGCACCTTTGGAGTATGTGCTTTATCGCAAGGCAGGCGAGCTTATAGCTGTCCGCGCCGAACCCGCATATCACTCCGTTGCAGTTGTCCGCGAGGACGGACAGATGACGGAAATTTTCCCGCGCGTGGACGTTGGATATATGCACTTCCACTTTGGGGACTTTGACGCACGCGAGCGCATCGCCTATCGCGTGGGAATAGTGAGTGTACGCGCCCGCGTTGAGCACTATCCCGTCCGCGCCGAAACGCGATATCACGCTCTGCACCGCGCCTACCAGCTCCCCCTCTATGTTGGACTGATAGAACACCGTTTCCATGCCGTTAGCCGCGCAGAACTCCGCTATCTCCGCGTTCATGTCGGCGAGAGTCTGCTCGCCGTAAATCTCCTTTTCCCTCGCGCCCAGCATGTTGAGGTTTGGTCCGTTGATTATGAGAATTTTCATCTGCCGCTCTCCTCTATCGCTTTTATCGCCGCCGCTTTCATCGCCGCGACGTCGCCCTGTCTGCCCGTGAATATCTCGTCCGCCACTATCGCCTGATATATCAGCATATCGAGTCCGTTGCTCACCGCCGCGCCCGCACTCTCGCACGCGCGCATGAACGGTGTGACCCGCGGCGAATACACTATGTCGTATGCGTAGCGCAGTGAGCCGAGATCCGTACCCTCCGGAAGTGCGGGTGCGGCCGCGCAGTACGTCGCGCAGTTGACTATCAGCTCCGCTTTTCCCGCCTCCGCCGCGCTCTTTACGGCGCGCAGTCCGTACTTGTCCGCAAGCGCCGCCGCCTTTTCGTATGTGCGGTTGTATATGCTCGTCTCCGCGCCCGCCCGGACGAGAGCGAACGCCACGGCTTCCGCCGCGCCCCCCGCGCCTATCATGAGCGTGCGCATGCCCGAAACGTCGCCCGCAAGCTCGCGCAGTGAGCGCGCAAAGCCCTCCGCGTCCGTATTATATCCGACTGCGCCGCCCTCACCGCACTTTACGACGTTGACCGCGTCCATTCCGCCCGTTTCCAGACGGGAGAGAAAGGGTATCACGTCCCGCTTGAAAGGCTTCGTCACGTTGAACCCGTCGTAAGACGAAAGCAGTTCGGGCGCGTATTTTGCGAACTCGCCCGCAGGCAGGTCGCGCACGCCGTACTCCGCATCAACTCCCATCGCGCCCAAAACGGCGCCGTGTATGACGGGCGAAAGCGTATATCCTATGCCGCTTCCCACAACGCAAAGTTTCAGCATATTACCTCCCAGAATCCCGGATAGCTCACCGCCGCGCTTTCCGCGCCCTTTATCTCGCAGCCGCACTCGCTGCCGAGAGCCGCGACCGCCGCGCTCATCGCTATCCTGTGATCGCCGAACGAATCCACCGTTCCGCCGCGCACCTTGCCGCTACCGTGTATTATCATGCCGTCGGGAAACGTATCCGCCTCTCCGCCGAGAGCGCGTATCATCGCCGCCGTCGTTTCCACTCTGTCCGACTCCTTGACGCGCAACTCTTCCGCGCCGCGAATGACGCTGTCGCCCTCGGCGTACATACCGAGAACGGCAAGCAGAGGGAGTTCGTCGATAAGTGACGGCACTTCCTCCGCCACTACGGTGAACGGGCGAAGCGCGCCCTCCCGGCGCACGGTAACGTCGCCGTAAGGCTCCGCGCCCGCAACTTCATTCTTAACGGTCATTTCCGCGCCCATCTGAACGAGCTTATCGAGAACGCCCGTGCGCGTGGGATTGAGCCCCACTTCGCGCACCGTCACGCTCCCCCCGTTGACTGCCACTGCCGCGCCGAAAAGGAACGCCGCCGCCGACATGTCGCCGGGAACGTGGACGTCGCACGAATGCAGTCCGCTGCGGCGCACCGTCACGGTGTTGCCCTCCGTAACGATATCCGCGCCCATTGCGCGAAGCATGAGCTCCGTATGATCGCGCGAGCGCACCTTTTCGGTGACGCGCGTCTGCCCGTCCGCACTGAGTCCCGCAAGCAGTATCGCGCTCTTTACCTGCGCGCTCGCTACGGGCATGACGTAATCTATACCGTGCAGTGCGGCAGGGCGGATATAAAGCGGAGCTTTGCCGTCCGTCGCCGTTATGTCCGCGCCCATTTCGCAAAGCGGACGCGTGACGCGCAGCATGGGACGACTGCGCAGACTGTCGTCGCCGTCTATGCTCGCCGTGACGTTTTTGCCCGCAAGCAGACCCGCGAGAAGGCGCGTCGTCGTTCCCGAGTTGCCCGCATCGAGCGCGGCGTCTTTAAGAGCGGACACGCCGCGAACGCGCACCGTATCCCCGCTGACTTCTACTTTCGCGCCGAGGGCGGTCATGCACGCTATCGTCGAACGGCAGTCGTTACCGAGGAGCGCGTTGGTTATAACAGCTTCCCCGTCCGCTACCGCGTTGAACATCACCGCGCGGTGCGTTATGCTCTTGTCGGGTGCGGTGAAAAGGTCGCGCCCGAAACGAGTTACAGGGCGGATAAACATCTGTCCAGCCTCCTTTCGAACTCCTCGGGCGAAAGGGATATCTCCCGCACGTTTCCGCCGCCCGTCGGCAGCATGACCACTATATTGCCGTGCGCGTTCTTCTTGTCCGCGCGCGCCGTTTCCGTTATTTCGTCCGCCTTTACGGGCGGGAATCTGTGGCGGCACACCGCCGCGCAAAGCTCGCACACCGTCTTGTAGTAGTCGCCGTCCAGCTCGTCCGCGAACATGCCCGCTTCCGCGCGCAGTCCGAGGGCGACGTATTCGCCGTGCGACAGACGGAACCCGTCCAGCCGCTCGACGGCGTGACCTACGGTATGCCCCGCGTTAAGGCGTTTACGCAGTCCGCTCTCCTTAAAGTCCGCAGCGACAATGCTCTCTTTATAGCGGACGTTCATCTCTATCAGCTTGTCCGTGCTCCTGCGCCTGCCGACAAGCCCGCTTATGTCCTTTACCGTTTCGCCATATATCGCCTTGTCAAGCAGCGCGTGTTTTATCATCTCGCCGCAACCGCAAAGCCACTCGCGTTCGGGAAGAGTGCGCAGAAAATCTCGGCACACTATCACCCGTTCGGGCATGTGGAACGCTCCCGCGACGTTTTTATATCCGCCTACGTCCACGCCCGTTTTTCCGCCTATGCCGCTGTCCACCATTGCGAGCAGAGTCGTCGGCACGTTTATCCACTTCACTCCGCGCATAAAGCACGCCGCGGCAAACCCCGCGACGTCCCCCGTCACGCCGCCGCCCACGGCTACGACCGTCGTCTGCCTGTCGCAACCCGCTTCCACCATGTCGGATATTATGCCGCCCACGGTAGAAAGCGTCTTGTACTTCTCGCCCGCGCCCATGACCGTCTTACGCACTCCCGAAAACAGCGACGGGTACAGATCGGCGACGTTGGAGTCGGTCACCGCGTACACGTTGCTCCCGAAAAGAGCTTTTTCCGCGTTTTCGAGCGAATCCGCTATCTCTGCCGCGTTCATGCCTTGCGCCTTTCGTCCATACGACGTCTGAGTTCTTCCATGGTGTCGCCGCCGAAGGTGTCGAGCAGCGCTTTGAGCGTGGCAATGGCGACTACGCTCTCCGTTACCACTACCGCCGCCTCAACGACGCACACGTCGCTACGCTCCGTCGCCGCCGTCGTCTCTTCGCCCGTCGATACGTCCACGGTGCGCAGTCCGTTCATGAGCGTCGGGATGGGCTTGAACGAAACGGTCAGCACTATGTCCTCTCCGTTGCTCATGCCCGCGTCTATGCCGCCCGCGCGGTTGGTGTGCCGCCCGTCGGCGAATATCTCGTCGTGCGCCTCGCTGCCTTTAAGGTAGCTGAGCTTACTGCCCATGCCTATGCCCACGGCTTTTACCGCGTTGATCCCCATGAGGTAAAACGCGTAAAGCGCGTCTAAACGGCGGTCGTATTCCACATAACTGCCTACGCCTACCGGCATTCCCTTTACCGTAACGCGCACTTCGCCGCCGAGGGTGTCGCCGTCCTCGCGCGCCTTGTCTATCGCCGCGTGCTGCGCCTCGACGTCCTCTATGCCGCAGACGTGGAGCACTTCGCCCTCTATCGTCACGCCTACCTGTTCGAGGACCTGGCGGCACATCGATCCGCCCGCCACTCTCGCCGCCGTCTCGCGCGCGCTCGCGCGTTCGAGAACGGGACGGGCGTTGTCGCCGAATCCGTACTTCTTTATCCCCGCGAGATCCGCGTGTCCCGGGCGGACGCGGCTGAGTTTTTTAAGGGAAATATCCCCCCACTCGGGCGACATGACGTCCGTCCAGTTGGCATAGTCGCGGTTGCTTATGAAATACGCTACGGGACTCGCAAGCGTCGTTCCGCCGTTGAGTCCGCTCATGACCGTTACCGTGTCAGACTCTATCTTCTGCCTGTCTCCCCGTCCGTAACCGCGCTGACGACGTTCGAGGTCGGCGTTTATCCTGTCTATATCTATCTGCGCGCCCGCAGGCAATCCTTCGAGCACACCTATGAGCCCTATCCCGTGGCTCTCTCCCGCAGTGAGCAATCTCATGACAATATCTCCTTTGCCTTGTTGTAATCCGTTTCGTCCTTGAATTCCAGTCTGAGCGCGCCGCCCGTACCCTCGCGGGAGTGAACGACGGTCAGGTTTTCTATGCTTATGCCCTCTTTCGTAAGCTTGACCAGCACTCCCGCTATCGAGCCGACGCAGTCGGGCACGTCCGCGTACAGTATGTACTCGCTCATGAACTTCTTTCTGCCGAGCAGACTGTCGCGCTTTGCCTTGGCGCGCGACAGAAAGGGCGTTATGTCCCGCCCCGCGGCTATTTCGCCGCGCAGAGCGCTGAGCGTCTTTATGTATTCGTCCATGTCGGACACTATGTTGTCGCGGTTGAGGTGAGCGACGGTGTTCCAGAACTCGGGAGATGAGGAGGCTATGCGCGTGGTGTCGAGAAAGCCCGTTCCCACTATCTCCTCGCTACCCGTCATCGCCGAGTCCACCAGCGAGTACGCCGCCATATGCACGAGATGACTTATTTTTCCCACCAGCTTGTCGTGTTCTTCCGCGCTCATGACGACGGGGATCGCCCCAGCGTCCGTGACCAGCTCACGCATGTATGCGAGAGCGGACTCGTCGCCGTTATAGTCGGTGAGAATGTAATACGCGTTTTCCAGCAGTCTTTCGCCCGCCGCGCGTATACCGCTCTTCTCCGTTCCCGCCATCGGGTGTCCGCCCACTATGCGTCCCTTTATCCCGCAGAGCATGCCCTTGACGCTGCCCACGTCGGATATGACCGCGCGCGGATAGAGCGCGGCGTACTTTTCGACCTGCTCGCGCACGAGTGAAAGCGGGGTGCAGATTATTATGGAATCGCAGTCGCCGAAGTCGCCCTCGCCTGCCGCGATCTCGTCGGCTATGCCCGCCGAAAGCGCGTAAACGGCGTCCTCCCGTCTGTGAACGAGACCCTTAACACGCCTCCCCGCGCGGCGGAGCGCCATGCCGAGCGAGCCGCCTATGAGACCCAGCCCGACTATACCTGTTTTATCCGTTGCCATACACTCGGATTATACCACACGAGCGCGCGATTTTGCAAACATATAGAGGGGAGCGCGGGGCATTTGGCTTAAAAACAAGGGAAAATTTTCAGGGAAAAACCGCCGCGCAACCCTTGCGCTGTTTTATGTTTTGTGGTAGAATAATAAAAAACACAACGGAGCTGTGATGAACGAGATCAAAAGAAGGGTCCTTGCGGTCAGGACGTCCAAAATAATTTACCGCGAAGGCGACACGGTGCTTAAAGTTTTCGACAGCGACTACTCCAAAGCGGACGTGCTCAACGAAGCGCTCAATCAGGCGCGCGTGGAAGAAACGGGGCTGAACATCCCCCGCCTTCTCGACGTACTGACCGAGAACGGCAAGTGGGCCATACGCACCGAATTCATCGAGGGAGTGACGCTCGAAAAGATGATGACGGACTCTCCCGAAAAGACGGACGAGTACCTCGCCATGTTCGTTGACCTGCAAATGAACGTACACGAAAAGCGCGTTCCCCTTCTCGGCAAACTGCGCGACAAGCTCGACCGCAAGATATGCGAAACGGATATAGACGCGACTACCCGTTACGAACTGCATATGTCGCTCGAAAGCATGCCCAAGCACAAAAAACTCTGCCACGGCGACTTCAATCCCACGAATATAATCATCACGAATAGCGGAGTGCCGTATATCCTCGACTGGGCGCATGCGACGCAGGGCAACGCCTCGGCGGACGTCGCTCAGACTTACCTGCTCTTCATGCTCGCCGGAAAAGACGAGCTCGCCGCATCCTACCTCGATCTGTTCTGCGAAAAATCGGGCACGGAAAAGAAATATATACAGAAGTGGCTGCCCATAGTCGCCGCCGCTCAGTGCGCCAAGCGCCGCCCCGAAGAACGCGACCTGCTCATGCAGTGGGTAAACATCATGGATTATGAATGATTTCCGCAACGATGCGGCAAAGATACCGGAGTAAAAATGATGAAAATTACCATTTGTATAGGAAGTTCCTGCCACCTCAAAGGTTCGAGAGAAGTCGTGGAAGGATTACAGAAAATGATCGCCCGCGACGGGCTGAAAGACAAGATCGAGCTTGCCGGCACGTTCTGCCTCGGCAAGTGCCAGACGGGCGTAAACGTCCTCGTGGACGACGAACGCTACTCGGTATCTCCCGATACAGTGGAAGAGTTCTACCGCACCACGGTACTGCCCAAACTGAAATAACGCGGAGGAGAGTATGCCCGAATTTCTCAAACTGAAAAAATCGGACTGCCGCAACTGCTATAAGTGTATACGCCACTGCCCCGTCAAGTCCATACGCTTTTCGGGCAATCAGGCGCACGTCGTTTACGACGAATGCATACTCTGCGGACAATGCTATGTCATCTGCCCGCAAAATGCCAAGGAGACGGTGGACGAAACGGAGATAGTGGACGTGCTTCTCGCGGGCGACGCGCCCGTGTACGCATCCGTCGCGCCCTCCTTTATCGCCTACTTCGAGGGCGCAAGCATACGCACGCTCTCGGACGCTCTCGCAAAGCTCGGCTTTGCCGCCACGGAGGAGACCGCCGTCGGAGCGACGCTCGTCAAGCGCGAATACGAAAAGGCGATCGCGGATAAGCGCAGCGACGTCATGATAACGTCCTGCTGTCACTCCGTCAACCTGCTCATAGGCAAGTACTACCCGGATATGATGAAGTATCTGCTTCCCGTCGTATCCCCCATGCAGGCGCACTGCTTAGACATAAAAAAGCGCGTGCCCGACGCAAAAACGGTGTTCATCGGACCCTGCCTGTCCAAAAAGGACGAGGCGGCGAGCGGCGCGGTGGATGCGGTGCTCACCTTCCGTGAGCTCGCCGTAATGTTCAAAAAAGCGGGCATCACCGTGGAAAACGGCTCGGACGAAGAGCAGAAGTCGCGCGCGCGGCTCTTTCCCGTCGTCGGCGGCATAATCAAGACAATGAACATACCCGAAAACAGCGGGTATACGTACCTCACCGTGGACGGCGTGGAGAACTGTAAAGCCGCTCTCAGCGACATCGCCGAGGGAAACGTCCACAACTGCTTTATCGAAATGAACGCCTGCGCGGGCGGCTGTATAGGCGGCCCCGTCATGGAAAAATACCGCAATTCCCCCGTACGGCACTATAAAGCCATACTCGAATATGCGGGAAAAGAGGACTTCGACACGGCGGATTACGATTCTTCCTTCCTTCACAAGGATCGCGGATACATAGGACTGACCAAGGTCATGCCCACGGAAGAGGAGATACGCGCCATACTGCGCTCAACGGGAAAAGTCAAGCCGTCGGACGAACTCAACTGCGGCACATGCGGTTACGACACCTGCCGCGAAAAGGCGATAGCCGTATTCCAGGGCAAAGCGGACATCAATATGTGCCTGCCGTATCTGATGAAAAAGGCGGAGAGTTTTTCGAGCAACATACTTTCCAATACGCCTAACGGCATAGTCGTCGTCAACGAAGACCTCGAAGTGCAACAGATAAACCGCGCCGCGCTCGCAATGTTCAACATCCGCTCGGCGGCGGACATCATGGGAGAGGGCGTCGTCAGGCTCGTCGATCCCCTGCCCTTCCTCGACGTTCTCGACGAACACAAACAGGTGCGCTCCCGTCGGGAGTACTATGCGGAGTACAACAAGTACCTCGAACTCACGATCATCCACGACAAGACCTCTCACATACTCATAGCCATTTTCCGCGACATCACGGACGAAGAAGAGGAGCGCGTCAAGAAGGAGAACATCTCGCGCGCGACGGTGGACATCGCCGACAAGGTCGTGGACAAACAGATGCGCATCGTTCAGGAGATAGCCTCCCTGCTCGGCGAAACGGCGGCGGAAACCAAAATCGCGCTCACCAAACTCAAGGAGTCCATAGCGCATGAGGACGAATAATCTTTGCGCCGACATCGGCTACATGAGCCTCAATCACGACGGCGAGAACCTGTGCGGCGATCACGTCGAAATGGTGGAAACGGAGGACAAGCCCTCCACGGTCATCGTGCTTGCCGACGGACTGGGAAGCGGCGTCAAGGCGAGCATACTCTCGACGCTTACGAGCAAGATAATCTCCACGATGATAGCGGCGGGACTCAAACTCGAAGACTGCGTGGAGACGATAGCGGCTACCCTTCCCGTCTGTTCGGTGCGCGGCGTGGCGTACTCGACGTTTACCATAATGCGCATCGTGAATAATCGGCGCGCGGAGATAATACAATACGACAATCCCAAAGTCATACTCCTCAGAAACGGCGAGAATTACGAGTACCCCGTCACCCGCCTCGACATCGGCGGCAAGAGCATAACGCGCGCGGACATCGCGCTCTGCGAGGGCGATATTTTCATCGCCATGAGCGACGGCGTCGAGCACGCGGGCGTGGGCGTGCATTACAACTTCGGCTGGAAGCGTTCGGACATCATAGAGTTCATGAAGACGTTCGTTCCCGTCGGCTTTACCGCAAAGACGCTCACCAAGATACTCCTCGACGAGTGCGACAGGCTGTACGACGGCAAGCCGGGCGACGACGCGACGGTATGCACCGTCAAGATACGCCCGCGAGTGCAGGTCAACGTCATGTTCGGCCCGCCCGCCGACAGATCGGACAACGAACGCATGCTGTCGCTGTTCTTCTCCAAAGAGGGACGGCACATAGTGTGCGGCGGCACGACTTCCACGATAGCCGCCGAGTACCTCGGCAAGCCGCTCGTGCCCAATCTCGAATACCTCGACCCCGAAATACCGCCGACGGCGACTATCGAGGGCGTCGACCTCGTGACCGAAGGAGTGATAACCGTCAGCCGCGTACTTGATTACGCCAAAAACTATACCGGCCCCAACAGCGATTACGAAAAGTGGAGCTGTGGTCAGGACGGAGCGTCCAAGATCGCGCGGATGCTGTTCGAGGACGCGACGGACATCGAGTTCTTCGTCGGACGCGCCGTCAACCCCGCGCACCAGAACCCTAACCTTCCCATCAACTTCAATATCAAAATGCGGCTCGTCGAAGAACTGGGAGAAGAGCTGCGCAAGATGGGAAAAAAGGTAAAGATAGGATATTTCTGATCGGGTGCGCATATCAAATCGATATAAAACGACAATATAGAAAAGGAATAGCAAAGAGGACATTATGAGAAAGTTCGATACAAAAGTCCAACATCTCAAGTACAAAGTGCTGCGCGCCGTAGCGCGCCACGCCTGGAACGGCGACCTGCTCGAAAAGCTCGTCGACATACCCAAGGAGATCGTGCCCGGCGGCACGCCCACCATGCGCTGCTGCGTGTATAAGGAGCGCGCGATACTCGCCGAACGCGTCAAGATAGCCATGGGCGGCGATCCGACCAACCCCAACGTCATAGAGGTCATCGACATCGCCTGCGACGAATGCCCCGCCTCCGGTTACTCGGTCACGGACGCATGCCGCGGCTGCCTCGCTCACCGTTGCGAGGACGTATGCCCGCGTAACGCCATCACTTTCGACGAACAGCACAAGGCGCATATCGACAAGCAGAAGTGCATCAACTGCGGAAGATGCGCTCAGGCCTGCCAGTACTCCGCGATAATCAACCGTAAACGCCCCTGCGAGAACGCGTGCAAGATCAAGGCGATAAGCATGGCGGAGGGCGGCGAAGCCAAGATAGACAACTCCAAGTGCATATCCTGCGGCGCGTGCGTGTATCAGTGCCCGTTCGGCGCGATAGCGGATAAGTCGTATATACTCAACGTCATAGATATGCTCAAAAAGAGTGACAACAACGAGAAGTACAAGGTGTACGCCGTCGTCGCTCCCAGCATAGCGAGCAACTTTACCTATGCCAAGCTCGGACAGGTCATCGCGGGAATAGAGAAACTCGGATTCTTCCATACCGTGGAGGCGGCTCTCGGCGCGGACATGGTCGCGTGGGCGGAGAGCAAGGAGCTTTCCGAAAAGGGCTTCCTCACCAGTTCCTGCTGCCCCGCGTTCGTGGACTACATCCACAAGTTCTTCCCCAAGATGGTCCCCCACATCTCGCACAACCTCTCCCCCGCCGCAATGATCGCGCGCTATATGAAGGAGACCGATCCCAAGTGCAAGATAGTGTTCGTCGGACCCTGCACCGCAAAGAAAATGGAAGTGCGCCTCGAACACGTCAAGCCGTATATCGACAGCGCGATAACCTTTGAGGAGCTTCAGGCGCTGTTCGACAGCCGCGATATAGACATCACCACGCTCGAAGAAAGCGCGCTGGACAACGCCTCCTATTACGGACGCATATTCGCAAGGAGCGGCGGCGTTTCGGACGCGGTCGCCGAGGCGATAAAGGAGCAGAACATAGACTTCGAGGTCAAGGCAGTCCCCTGCGACGGCATCGAACAGTGCAAAGCCGCTCTGCTCAAAGCCCAGGTCGGCAAACCCGACGGCAACTTCATCGAGGGTATGGCGTGCGTCGGCGGCTGCATAGGCGGCGCGGGCTGCCTTACCCACGAGGCAAAGAACAAGGCGGACGTGGATAAGTACGGCAGACAGGCTCTCGAAAAGAACATTGCGGACGCCATCAGCGTCTACCACATCGGAAAGGACGACGCAGAAAAGCAGTAACGCGGCAACCGCTCGGACTAAAAAGGATAAACGCCAGCGGTAAAAGCCGCGCGAGCCGAACGTATAAACTCGGTTGAGCGAATATAGCTGCCGAGCGGATAAATAAAAATGACAAAAGACATAAAAGAGTCCCCTTTCGGAGACTCTTTTATATTGCTTTGGGTTACAAAGTCAGGCTATTGCCGCAAATGATATTGCAAGTCATAAAAGCCGAAAAGCGCGCCGAAAACGGCGGCGTTTCGTAAAAAAATGGGCGCGGGTTAAAGGCATTAGGCTAAGTGAGCACGAAAAAGCGGCGATAGCTAAAACAAGGGCGTGCAAAAACGCGCTCATTCGGAACGGAAACGCGGGCATGCGCGACACGATTTAGCGGCACGATTTATAAAAAAAAATAAACCGTGATACCGATACATTTTGTATCAATATCACGGTTTATTCTTGGGTTTAGTGGCTAAAAACGCCGCTACCCTTCAAACCGAGCAGAAGGGTTGCAGATCGTGTACTTTCAAATGCGAGGACGAGGGAGTTTACTAAAACGTAAATGACCAAAGTCCGAGACATGAAGAAAGGGCGCGAGATGCACCCTTATCCTCGGTTTGGTCGAGGCGACAAGACTTGAACTTGCGACCTCATGGTCCCGAACCATGCGCGCTACCGGACTGCGCTACGCCTCGACGCCATGCCGCAGGGCGTTTGTCCGCCCGACGGTACGAATGTTATTTTACCCTATTTTTCATCCGTTGTCAAATGTTTGTCGGCGACGAGCCGCATTTTATACGATTTTCCGTTTCTTGCCCGCATGTGTTCCATACCTTCTCCCGCCGCGCTTTTTCAGCCTTGCGCGTGCGGTGCGGTTATATCCTGCAAAGGCGGAAACTTTTCAGTAGTATATTGGCGCGGTGCGGCAAAAGGCTCTTAATTTTGCTATGGACCCCAAAAGTTGGACAAAGAAATAATTACACAGCGTTTTTTATTTCGCAAAAACTTTTCAAACGCGATCATATATGTTCGCTTTTGCCGCCGCTTATGCGCGCGGGCGGCAAGCCCTCTTTTTCCAGCAAACCGAACGCCGCCGAAACGGTGTCGTCCATGTCGTAATACTTGTACATTCCGAGACGCCCGCCGAAAAGCACGTTGCTCTCCTTGTCCGCAAGTGCCTTATACTCGGCGTAAAGCGCGTTGTTCTTCTCGTTGTTCACGGGATAATACGGCTCGTCGCCCTTCTTCCACACGGCGGGATATTCGCGCGTTATGACGGTAACGGGCTGTGTGCCGAACTCGAAATGCTTGTGCTCGATAACGCGGGTATACGGCACCTCGTATGCCGTGTAGTTGACCACGGCGTTGCCCTGATAGTTATCGGTGTCCAACACTTCCGACTCAAAGCGCAGGCTGCGGTATTCCAGCTCGCCGAGTCTGTAACCGAAATACTCGTCTATCATGCCCGTGAAAAGCACCTTATCCGCAAGCGCGTCCAGCGCCGCCTTGTCCGCAAAATAGTCGGTGTTCGTCCTCACCTCTATTCCCGCGAGCATTTTCTCGCACATGGCGGTGTATCCGCCCATCGGTATGCCCTGATATCTGTCGTTGAAATAGTTGTTGTCATATACGAAACGGACGGGCAGACGCTTTATTATGAACGCGGGCAGCTCCGTCGCGCGGCGTCCCCACTGCTTTTCGGTGTAGCCCTTGACGAGTTTTTCGTAAATGTCCCGTCCGACCAGGGAAAGCGCCTGTTCTTCGAGATTGCGCGGCTCTTTTACGTTCGCTTCCGCGCGCTGTTTTTCTATTATCGCCTTTGCCTCGGCGGGCGTGGTTATGTTCCACATGCGCGAGAACGTATTCATGTTGAACGGCATGTTGTAAAGCTCGTTGCCGTACTTCGCCACGGGGCAGTTGATGTAGTTGTTGAATTCGGCGAACCTGTTGACGTATTCCCACACTTCCTTGTCCGACGTATGGAAAATATGCGCGCCGTATTTATGCACATTTATGCCCTCGACGCTTTCGGTGCGGATATTTCCCGCAATGCCGTCGCGCTTGTCGATGACAAGCACTTTCTTGCCGGCGTCCGTCGCCTCGCGCGCGAATACGCAGCCGAACAGCCCTGCGCCGACCACTAAATAATCGTACTTTTTCATCCGTAAGCCTCTCTTACTTCTCGTATTTATTCAAGTATATAGCATTTTCTTTACAAACGCAAGCAAAAGAGTTAAAATATCCGTATGACGGCTCGTAAGGGAAAGACAAAACGAATAAAAGACCTGCTGATGACCGCACTGCTGTCGCTGCTATCCGGCGTGGCGGTGGGCGTCGTGGTCACCGTATATAACGTACTCGTCGGCATGGGCGAAAGCCTGTCGGTAGACGCATATGCCGCGTTTTACGCCATGCCCTACCTCATCCCTCTGCTCGTGTTCGCGCTGCTCGCCGCCGCCTTATGCATAGGCACGGCGCTCCGCTTCATGCCGCTCGCAAGAGGCAGCGGCATACCGCAAACGGAGGGTTCGGCGCGCGGACTGTTCAGACTGCGCCCGTTCTCGCTCATATGCACGTCGTTTGCGATGTCGCTCGCGGCGGTGTTCCTCGGTCTGAACGCGGGCGCGGAAGGTCCGAGCGTCCTTATGGGCGCGTGCGCGGGCGAAGGCGTGGCAAAAATATCGAAATCGGACGAATCGCGCAGGCGCGCGCTCGTCGCGGCGTCCGCGGGAGCGGGCTTTGCGACGGCGTTCAACGCACCCGTTTCGGGAATGGTGTTCGCCGCGGAAGAGGCGAGCCGCAAGATATCCCCCGCCGTCGTACTCTCCGCGCTTCTGTCCGTACTTTCCGCGCTTTCGGTGCGCGTGGGAGTGCGCACGCTGTTCTCCCTCGCCTATCCCTCCGTTCAGCCCTTTGAGCCGTCGCTGACAGCTTTCGATCTTACGACGCTCTCCTCGTTCGGTCAGACGGCGGTCGCAATGGGACTTGCCGCGATAGTCGCGGTGATCGCGGCTTGCGTCGGCGCGGGATTTTATCACAGCATTTTTGCCGCGCGCGGTCTGCTCGGCCGCATACGCGCGTTCAAGGGCGCGGGCGTAATGATCGTGCCCTTTCTTCTCGCATGCGTTTTCGGCATGCTCTCGCCGTACGCCATGGGCGGCGGCCATTCGCTCATGCAAGCGGTCGGAACGGCGGGAGGAACGGTAGCCATGAGCGCGGCTCTGCGCTTCTCTTCCCCGCTCGCCGTCGCGCTCGCGGTAATCCTCGTCGCCAAGTTCGTTTCCACGGCATGCAATATGGGAGCGGGCGTTCCGTGCGGCGCGTTCGTCCCCATGCTCTCGACGGGAGCGTGCATAGGCGCGCTAATCTCCGTCGCCGCGACTGCCGCGGGTCTTCCCGCCGTATATTCTGATATAATCGTCTGGCTGGGCATAGCGGCGTTCTTTACTTCCGTCGTCAAAGCTCCCGTTACCGCAACGGTAATGGTGTTCGAGCTTACGGGCAGTTACGACTTTACGCTGCTTCTGCCCGTCGTGACCGCCGTCGCGGTGGCATACGTCATGAGCGCGCTGCTGCGCATGCGCCCCGTTTATGACTGCCTGCTCGTGCCTTTCGTTCTGCCCGAAGTGACAATGCCGCGCGCCGCTTAACGCCGCCGTAGTTACATGCGCGCCGCTTAAAACGCAGTACGTTTTGCAATATTAAACCCCGACGAATAAAGTCGGGGTTTTTTGCGTTTAATATGCCCGCGTTTACTTCAAACGCCGCTCGAACGCGTTTTACCGCATCGCCTACCGCTCCGGTCACTGATCCACGGAAACGGTGCGATCGGACTTTTTGCGAGTTACGGCGCGGTTTATAATCACTATCACGGGAAGGGAGAGCGCGGCGACTCCGAGCACCACGTCAAGCACTATGAACAGCACCTGCCATGGCGGAATGATGCGCTCGAAACGCGTTTCCGCAGTGATACCGTTCATGGCGTTGGAAGATATGACGGTATACATGACGTTCTTTACCGCGCGGTCGAGAGCTTCGGACACGTCCTTGGTCGCAAGCGCGGCAGAGGATATCTGATAGAACAGTGAGTTTCCGTTGAACCACATGTCCGTGCCCGCGCACAGCCCGGACGCCGTATCCATATATGAGTCGTTGCCGCCGCGCGCGGTGAGGGTCATACCCTTAAAACCCCATTCGCCGCGCAGAACGTCCGTCATAAGTCCCTCGCTCGCTCCCACCCATTCGGGACCTATGCGGGACGCAGACTGTATGACCGCCGTCGCGCCTCCGCCCTTTATCACTATCTCGAACGGACGGAGATATATTGAGCGTATCGTCTGCTCGTCGGCATAAACGGAAAGTCCGACGGAATGGTCCTTTTGCACGGCGAGGGCGTATTCGCCTATGAACGCAAAGCACTTCTTGTCGCGCATGCCCGTCGTCTGAGCAAGACCTATAACGCCCGTAAGGTACGGATCTTCGCTGTATGCGTCGCGGTTAGTGCCCGAAAACGGATCGCGGCGGATGTCCAGCGACGGGGCGAATATGCCGCTCACTCCCGTTGCGAGAGCGTCCTCCGAAAAGCACTTGCCGAGATTTTCCGCGAGAGCGACGTTCCACGTCGACGCCACTACAACGGGCGCGGGATATGCTATTTCGGGAGTGTAGGAGTCGCCCTGCGTGTTCACGCCTATCACGCCGTCGCGGCACTTTGTCTCGGGCATGGACACTTCCACGAGCACGTTTATCGTATTGCCGCCCATGCGCACGAAATCCGCTTTGGTCTGACGTGAAAGCATATCGACGAGACTGTCGAAACGCTCGTCACCGTAGTCCGCGCCTATCAGTTCGAAAGCGGCTAAGCCGCTATCCGTCGTCTGTTCGCGCTCTGCCTCGCCGCTCGTCAAGTGCGACGTATCGGGGCGCATTGCCGTTGCCGTTTCATACGTGGATATTGCCGCTCCGTCATAATACGTTTCGGGCATCGTACCCGTCCAATCGGAACGCGACAGCTTTACGTATTCTTCGTCGTAAGTGCTTATATCCGCCGCGGCGAACCTGTTTACGGCTTCTCCCGTACCCGCCTGCTCTTCGCCGTCGCTTTCTGCGCTCTCGTCGTATACGCTTGCGGACGCCGCCGCGACGTGCGCTTCAACCATGCCGCCGTCCGCCTTCGCGTAGTCCGCAGTCACCGACTGTTCGTCCACTACGGCGACGGAATGCTCCTGTTTGTATTTAAGGATATTGTTTACGGCAGAGTGCGCGTCGCTTGCGACGGTCAGATAATAAGTGCCGCCCTCCGTGACGTAACCGCCCGTGCCGCCCGCCGCCGTCTTGTCGTATACCTCGAACGAGGACGCGGGAACGGATACCGTGACCGCATGTGAGGACGGTCCGGACTCGCTTCCCTCGGGATAAAGCGTTCCCGTCTTGTAACTGCCGACAAGCTCGACGGAGGGTCGCTCTATGCCCGCTTCGACGTCAGGCGTCGTATACGGCGCCTGCATATACACCTGCACCGTTTCCTTTGCCGCCGCCGTTCCCGTGTTCGCAACGACGACGGAAACGTCGTAACAGTCCGTTTCCGCGTTATACTCGGACTCGAACTGCGAGTATTTGAATCGGGTATAGCTCAGTCCGTAACCGAAAGGATACAGCACTTCTTCGGAGTATGAGTAATCGCCCGCGTTCCCCGTACCGAGTGCCTTATCCTCGTATCGCGTTTCATAGTAGCGGTAACCGACGTACACTCCGTCCGAAAGCACGGTGTAGTACGAGGAGTTAGCGGCGGGAGCATTGCCCTTCCACGCGTATGCGTGCGCGCCCGCGTCGGCCTGCGACGGCGACGAGGAGTGATCCGCCGTCCACGTTTCGGTGAGCCGACCTGACGGGCTCATGTATCCGTTCAGCACGTACCCTATCGCGCGCGCTCCCGTCGCACCGGGCGTGCCTACCCACAGCACGGAATCGGGCGCGTATAATTCGTTTTTCGTTATGTCGCCTATCATAAGGGGCGTGACGGAGTTTATCACGAGCACTACGTTGTCAAAACGACTGCGAGATC
>DXHT01000022.1 GCA_019113265.1 Bacillota bacterium
GGGTTCAGAACGTCGTGAGACAGTTAGGTCCCTAACCTTCGTGGGCGTAGGATATTTGCGAGGCGCTGCCCCTAGTACGAGAGGACCGGGGTGGACGTACCGATGGTGCATCTGTTGTCACGCCAGTGGCACGGCAGAGTAGCTATGTACGGAGCGGATAAACGCTGAAAGCATCTAAGCGTGAAACCCACCTCAAGATAAGATATCCCAGACCGAAAGGAAGTAAGGCACCTGAAAGACGATCAGGTAGATAGGCCAAAGGTGTAAGCATGGCAACATGTTCAGCTGATTGGTACTAATAAGCCGAGGGCTTGATCACAGAATATGACCTCGTAAGCGGGTGAAAGGGAGTATTACTCCCCGGTAGCACGCGAAAGCAAGACAAGCAATACTCTATGTAGTTGTCAAGGTACGATGTGGACGCGAAGAGCGTTTATATACCATTGCGGTGATAATATCATGTGGGATCCACCCGTTCTCATTCCGAACACGGAAGTTAAGCCACATAGAGCCGATGGTACTGTACGGGACACTGTATGGGAGAGTAGGACGTTGCCGCATTTCATTGAAAGAGTCCGAGCAGACAGCCCGGACTTTTTCTTATGCTTTTAGCCGCATGCGAGCCGAACGCCTGCGGCTCAGCCGTTTGCCGCTCGCTCGCGCGGACAAATGAAATGCGTCGCGCGGTGAAAAGCGTATCGAACGATGCGCGGCGTTCGTCCGATGACATACGGCAGTAAACCGCGGCTGTCGGCTAAAAAACGCGCGAGCGGGCGGACGTCAATGACGTTGCGGAGTGCGCGGGCGAATCATCCGCTCCGTACGCGTACGGCGAAAAAGCGAGTACGGCATAAGCCGAAGCGCGACGCGGTATTCGTCGAATACGGCGAGCGCGTAGCGGAGTGCGTCAAGAAAGCATATCGGAAAAGTCCCGATCATAACGATCGGGACTTTTGTTTTATCAGATTCGTTCCGCGCCGCCGCATAACGCAGGGCGGGGGATGTTCGACAATATTTCCGCATGCCGCCGAACGGTATTTCCGCATACCGCCGCTTAACGCATAGCGGGCGGGTTACTCGTCGCCCGCGGGAGCTTCGACGGGCTCGTCGTCGGCGGAAACGTCGGGAGCGGGGTTGGCGAACGCCTTGCTCTGCTCGCGGCCTATGCGGCGGTACTCCTTGGGCGTCACGTTGTATACCGCCTTGAACTGACGGTTGAAGTAGGACACGTTGTTGTATCCCACGCCGAGCGCGACGTCTATTATGCTCGAACTCGTCACCAGCAGGTGGTTTGCCGCCTGACTGAGGCGCACGCCGTTGATGTAGTCCACGCAGGTCATGCCCGTTGCCTTTTTGAACAGCTTCATAAAGTACGTTTCGGAGAAACCGCACAGCGACGCAAGCGTCTTTATGTTGATCTCCTCCGCGTAATTCTCGCGGATATAGTCTATCGCGGGCTGTACCGACTCGCTCTCGCGGCTCTCGTCTATGTGCTCTGCGCGGTGGACGAGGTCGAGGTGATAGAGGTGATAGAACAGCCAGAACAGATTTGCTTTGACCGCCATTTCCCAGCCGGGGATCGCGTCGTTATACGCCTGCATTATAGTCGTCATGTTCTGATCGAACACATGATAATCGGAGAACTTTGTGCGTATGACGCGCGTCACGAGGTTCGTGCCGTTTATTATGGGCGCGAGATATTTGATACTGCACGCGTCCGCGTTGGTGCTTTCGAGTATGCGCAGATTGAAGATTATGGAGTCGAGCACCATATCTTCGCTCTTGTACCTGCTTATGGAGTGTATCTTGCGCGGGTTGACGAATACTATGTCGCCCTTATGCACGGAAAACCACTTGTCGTCTATGCATATGGATCCCGTACCTTCCTGTACCTTGATGATCTCCATTTCCTCATGCCAGTGCGCGGATATGCCGGGAAGTTTCTCGCATATCACGGTGCGATACTTGGCAAAAGGGCGCAGGGCCGTACCGTGCACCTTGTTCTCGTGGAATTGCTTGAATTCCTCTTTGTTCAACTCGGATAATTTCCTTTTCATTAGCCACCTGCCCCATGAGTCCGCATTTGAATTCGCGCGTTACGTTCGCCGCGCGTGCGGGCTACCGTTTTGATTGCCGCGTATGCGGCGTTCCCCTTTCACAATTATAAATAAATCTTATAATCATTATAATCGCAGTGCATATCAATGTCAAGTGAATTGCATACGCATAAATTTTACCGTAAATATTCGCTTTTTCGCGCGATTTATGCGTTTAATGCTCGCAGTCGGCTTAATTTTGCTATAAAACCGCACATTTTATGTGCAAATGAACCTCGTTTTCGCCTTGATCAGCGCTTTTGCGATTATCGGAAAAACAAGAGGGAAAAGCACTGCGTTGGTGACGAGCTGCGCGACGTAGAAGGGAATGCCGCGCACGTAGTAAACGGCAAACCGCTCAAAAAACCCCGCGTTAGTCGCTCCGCCGAGTATACCGACGTCGACTACGCTCGTCAAAGCGGAAAAGCCGAGAGTCAGGATGAGCGCCGCCGCAGTCGGTACGACGCGCAGTAGTACGCGACGTTGCGGGGAGACGAAAATGCGTATCAGCATGAATGCGGCGCATACCAGCGGCCAGTGTACGTAATAGGAGATTATCCAGCTGCCGAACCCGTATATCGCGCCCTCGACGGTGACGAACGCCGCTATCGACGCGAGCGCGACCGCTCCGAGCGCGTATCCGCCGAGCGCGCACAGTAGAGTCACCACTTCCACGTTGGGGATGGCGGCAAGCGCCTCCTTTCCGCCCGTAAGAAGCGCGGCGTATACTCCCGCAAGCGCGATGTATCTGACAGGGCGCAATCTGCGTCCGTTCTCACGCTCCTTTTCGCGCGGAGTCCGATCTTCGCTCGGGGTCTGCGGCTCTTCGTTCACCAGGCTATCTTTCCTATGAGTACGGTGCAGCCGTCCTCTATCGTCATCTGCGACGCGCCCACTCCGCTGCTCGTAAGCGTCGTGCCCATCCACCAGTCGACGGTGAGCGCGTACTGCGTTACGTCCTTGTCCTTTTCCACGCTCGTGTAGAGGTATATGAACTCGTTCGAGCCGAGCGTTATGCCGTCCACCGAGTTTATGAAACCGCCGCTTTCGGTGTAGCCGATCTGCGCCGCGTCCAGAACGTCCAAAAGGTTCGCGCCGTCCATGCCGTCCAGAGGTACGGTGGTAACGGACACTATGTCGCTTGCCGAGCTTCCGTCGGCTATGACGAGAAACATCTTTTTGCCGGTCATGTCGCCCGTTTCCGCGCCGCCCGCGCCGTTCCCGCAAGCCGCAAGCGAAAGCGCGGCGACGGCGAGAAGGGTGAGAAGTAAAAGGGCGGATATGATCTTTTTCATTGGGTGCTCCTTTTGCCCTCGGTCAAAAGAGAAGCGTTCCCGAAAGAGCAGGGAACGCGCGCGGCAAAACGGGGTGACCGTTTTTAAGCGCGCTCTCCGTTACCGAAAGCGTTGGCTTGTTTACGGCTTTATGCGGGCAGGCTATCCGACTCGATGCGTTATAACGCGATACTTTATGTCTCATTGCGTTATACGCACATACGGTAATGCACGTTGCGGCGGATTCTGACCGCTCTTCCCCTGCTTTCGGGAGCATTCGCTCCACACTCCGCAGCCGTTAATAATTGCAGTAATTATAACCTTAAAACGCTTTTTTGTCAAGTAAAACTCGCATTTTGGCGCAAAGACGCTCGTTGCGGCAAAGATCAGCCTTTGCCGCGCATTGCTTTTTCCCGCCTACGGCGCGCCGCTTTGAGAGCAACGTGTTTTTCTCCGCCCGCAAAGCGCGGCAAGCGCGTCATATGCGCTTCGCACTTAAAAAAGTCTCGCACATAATTAAAAAAAGCCGAACTTTGTATGTCAATTCGGTTGCAATCGGTGGGGGGATGATGTATAATAATGTACGATAAAGATGCTACGATAAGGGGGGAAAGGCGGTTTCGCCTGTCGTAAAGGGACTTGCGGGATCGGCAATGGCTGCGCCCGTTTTTTTATGCGGACGAGCGTGACCGCGTGAAATATTTTTATTCAATCATCGTCAAAAATCTTAATAAACGGAACGGATAAAGAAAATGGACAGAAAACAATCTAAGATCAGCATCATCGGAGCAGGATCGGTAGGCGCGACCGTCGCTTATTCGATAGCCACGCAGAAACTCGTTTCCGAGCTTGTCATCATCGACGTGAACAAGGACAAGGCGGCGGGCGAGGCAATGGACATCAGTCACGGTCTCGTGACTATGGACGCAATGGACATCCACTGCGGAGATTATTCCGAGATAGCGGGCAGCGACGTCATCATCGTTACCGCGGGTCTCGGCCGCAAACCTGGCGAAACGAGACTTGACCTTGCCGCCAAGAACATAGTTATCGCCAAGGATATCGCAAAGAACATCATGAAGTACTACGACGGCGGCGTCGTTCTCGTGGTCGCAAATCCTCTCGACGTTCTGACGTACGTCATCCGTAAGGAGTCCGGACTTCCCGCTCACGCAGTCGTGGGTACGGGTACGTCTCTCGACAGCGCGCGCTTCCGTTACCTTCTCAGCGAAAAGCTGAACGTGGACGCGAGAAACATACACGGTTTCATGTCCGGAGAGCACGGCGACAGCCAGTTCGCGGTGTGGAGCTCCGTGCATATCGCGGGTATGCCCATAGACGCATACTGCGCCAAGCGCGGTATCGCCCTCGACAAGCCCGTTATCGAAGAGTCCGTGCGTAAGGCGGGCGGCGAAGTCATACGCCTTAAAGGCGCGACGTTCTATGCGATAGCTTCCGTCGTTGCGGAACTCAGCCGCGGCATAATAAAGAACACCCGCAGCGTACACAACGTAAGCACCCTGCTTACCGACTACTGCGGCATAAGCGGCGTGTGCATAAGCGTGCCTACGGTGCTCGGCATCAACGGCGCGGAGGAGCACATCCCTTACGATTACACCGAAGAAGAACTCGGTAAACTGCGCAGCTCCGCTAAGAAGATGCGTGAATTCCTCGACAGTCTCAATGTCTGATAAAAAGGCGGTATAAAAAATGGACAAGAAACAGTATGCTCTCGACAAGCACAAGGAGTGGGCGGGCAAGATAGAAGTCGTTACCCGCGCTCCGATAACCAATCGTGAGGAACTCTCCGTCGCCTATACTCCCGGCGTCGCCGAGCCCTGCCTCGCAATATCCAAGGACGTCGATCTTTCCTACGTCTACACGCGCCGCGCGAACCTCGTCGCCGTCGTGACCGACGGCACCGCCGTTCTCGGTCTGGGCGACATAGGTCCCGAAGCGGGCATGCCCGTTATGGAAGGCAAGTGCGCTCTGTTCAAGACGTTCGGCGATGTGGACGCGTTCCCGCTCTGCATCCGCTCCAAGGAAGTGGACGACATAGTAAAAACGGTGCAACTGCTCGCGGGCAGCTTCGGCGGCATCAACCTCGAAGATATTTCCGCGCCTCGTTGTTTCGAGATAGAAAAGCGCCTTAAAGAGGTCTGCGACATCCCCGTGTTCCACGACGATCAGCACGGTACCGCAGTCGTCACCATGGCGGCTATGATAAACGCTCTCAAACTCGTCGGCAAGAAGATAGAGGACGTCAGCGTCGTCGTCAACGGCTCGGGCGCGGCGGGTATCGCAATAACCCGTCTGCTCATGAGCCGCGGACTCAAAAAAGTCGTCCTCTGCGACCGCAAGGGCGCGATATACAAGGGACGCGACGGTCTTAACCCCATCAAAGCCGAAATGGCGGAGATATCCAACCTCGACAAGAAGGCGGGCAGTCTTAAAGACGTCATCGTCGGCGCGGACGTGTTCATCGGCGTTTCCGCTCCCGGCAGCCTGACCGAGGAAATGGTGAAGACCATGAACCGCGATCCCATCATATTCGCCATGGCTAACCCCGTTCCCGAGATCATGCCCGACGTCGCGCTCAAAGCGGGCGCAAAAGTCGTCGGCACCGGCCGCAGCGACTTTGCGAACCAGATCAACAACGTCCTCGCGTTCCCCGGCATTTTCCGCGGTGCGCTCGACGTTCGCGCGCGCGACATCAACGACGAGATGAAGATCGCCGCGGCGGAAGCAATTGCGAGCATAGTAAAGCCCGAGGAGCTTCGCCCCGACTACATCATCCCCGATTCGTTCAACCCCCACGTCAAGGACGCGGTCGCAAACGCGGTCAAAGAGGCGGCTCGCCGTACGGGCGTGGCACGCATCTGATAGTGCGATAAGGCTTGATATACGACAACATAAATCCCGCGCGGCGCTTTCGGTCGAAAGCGCCGCACTTTTTTTGCATGCGGATCTTTCGCTTTGCGTGCGGTCCGGGTAGCTACGCAAAAAAAATTTACTGCGCTTGTCGTGTCGGCTGTCTTGCGCCGAAAGCGAACGCGGCGCGCGTTTTACCTATGCAAAACGGCGCGGCGGGCTATGCCGCGCGATATAATTTTTTGTTTTCCTCTTGACAAAGTTTCATTATGCCTTTATACTAAAAGCACAAACAGGGAACGAACGATGAGAAACATAGCCATAGTAGAGGACGACGACAAGGAAGCGGGGTTGCTTGAAGAGCAGCTCAGAAGGTATGAAAAGGAGACGGGTGCGGAATACCGCGTCGTCAGGTTTTCGGATGCCATCGCTTTCCTCACGGGCTATTCGGCGGATTACGACATCGTATTCATGGATATAGAAATGCCCGACCTTGACGGCATGACGGCGGCAAAAAAGCTGCGCGAAGTGGATCCCGAAGTGATACTCGTATTCGTGACGAATATGGCGCAGTATGCCGTGGAAGGCTATGAAGTGTCGGCAATGGATTTTATGGTCAAACCCGTGCGCTACGATAACCTCAAACTCAAACTCGAACGCGCGGAGAAAAAACTGGAAGGAAAGGGGGAGGACAGGTTTTTAGTCCGCGGAAAGAACGGACCCGTCGTCATATGCGTGCCCGACATACGTTATGTGGAAGTGACCGATCACATGCTGACGTTCTATACCAACGAGGGCGCGATAAAGGTGACGGGATCGCTCAAAGAGATAGAAAAGCGGCTGGAAGGCAGGGATTTTTCACGTGCGAACAGTTGCTATCTGGTAAATCTCAAATATGTCACGGGCGCATCCGACGGAATGGTGACCGTGGGCGGGGACAGACTTTCCATAAGCCGCGCGCGCCGCAAGAGTTTTATGAGCGACCTCGCGGACTACCTCGGAGGACGCGTCTGACATGTACGACGTATCGAGTACGCTGTTCTGGTATCGGCTGGTCTTTACGGGGGAGCTGATACTCGCGGAGTTGCTCACGAGCTATCGGTTGTATCGCCGAAAGAATTTCGTGCTACGCGTTGCGGGCGCGATTGCGATATGTCTCGGTGCGGCGTTCGCCGTTCCCGTGGTAAGCAACGGCGCGGCGTGGATGTCGCTGATGTTCCTCGCTATTTTTGCGGCGACGCTCGGCGCACTTAAACTGTGTTTCGACGAGCGCATGAGCAAGATACTGCTTTGCGCCGTGCTCGCGTATACCATGCAGCACATAGCCTATCAGCTCAACGACGCGGTAATGACGCTTACGGGCGCGTACCGAACGGACAACCCGTACGACCCTTACGGAAACAGCGCGTTTGCGATACTGCTTTACGGATACAGCGGAATGACGTACGTCGCGGGCAATCCGTTCACCATCATGATGTATGCTTACATTTACGGCATGATATACTTTTTCGGATATCTTATCGTAAAAAAGCGTCTTGGCGACGGCAGTAACTTTCAGCCCGGCAATATGAAGATGTTCTGGCTCGCGGTCATGATACTGTTCTTCGACGTGGTCATAAGCGCGGTGATAATGCAGTACAGTTCGCGCAATCTCGACGTGTTTTATGCCGTCCTGCTCGATGCGTACAATATAGCCTGCTGTCTGTTTGCGATACTGCTTCTTCTCGGCATAATACGCGGTGACAAGCTGCAAAGCGATCTCGTTACCGTGGAGAAGATGTGGAACGAGAAAAAAGAGCAGTACGCGATCACAAAGGACAGCATAGACCTTATAAACCGCAAGTGTCACGACCTCAAACATCAGTTGCGCCGCGCTGACGGCAGTATCGCGGACGAAGGGCTCGTTCGTGAGATAGAGGATATAGTCACCGATTTCGATGCGTCCGTAAGGACGGGCAACGAGGCACTGGACATAATCGTGACCGAAAAGAGCCGGCTGTGCAACCGTAAAAAGATAAGACTTTGCTGTATGGCGGATGGTAAAAAACTGAGTTTCATGCGATCGTCCGACCTTTACGCCCTTTTCGGAAACATAATAGACAACGCGATAGAGGCGGTGTCCGTTCTCGACGAGGACAAGCGCACCATCAGCCTTTCGGTGAGCGAGAAGAGCGGGTTTATCGTCATCAACATATACAACAGGTACGACGGGGAACTGTCTTTTGAGAGCGGTCTGCCCCGTACGACAAAGTCGGACGAGAGCATGCACGGTTTCGGAATGAAGAGCGTTCAGGCTACCTGCGAAAAGTACGGCGGTAGCATGTCCATCCGTACGGATAAGAACGTGTTCAACCTCAATATCATAATCCCGAAAACGGAAGAAAAGGAGTAAAAAGCGTTCAGGGTTTTTGCGGATTACGAATTTGCGGTGACCGAAAACGAATTACGGCTTTTTTAATGTAAAATAAAAATCTATAATTGCGGCATGATACGATTATGCCGCATTTTTGTTTGCGGTAAAAAAATATAGGAGGTCATCAGATGATGAAAACGGCAAGAAGAGCGCTCGTTATCGTACTTGCGGTAATACTGGCGCTTGCACTCTGCGCTGTCGCGCTTACGGCTTGCGGTAATGAAAGCGAAGTCAATCCCGGCGGCGGCGGGACGATAGGCGGCGACACGAACAAGCCCGTTATCGACGAGGGCGACATCTGCAACGGCATCGAGATCCTTACGATGCCTGCCAAGCTGGAGTATAAGACGGGCGAGAAATTCACTCCGATCGGACTGACTTTCAACGCGACTTATGAGAACGGCTATGTCGAAGAGGATCTGACCGCGGGCGATCTCGACGGCTGGACTCCGCGAGACGCGTTCACGACATGGGGCGAAGTGGAAGTCACGCTCATTTTCGAGGGCTACGAAGAGGTGATAACGGTGGACGTCGAACCCAAGACTCTCGAAGACATGTACATCAAGACGGAGCCCAGCGTGCTCACCTATTCCGTGGGCAGTAAGATAGACTTTGGCGGCATGGACGTCATAGCTAAGTACGCCGAGGACGAAGAGGAAGTCAACGAAACGAACTATACCGTCACCGACGCGAAAGGCAAGCAGTACGTTTCGGGCGAAACGATACTCGACACCCCGGGAACGATAGAGCTTACCGTTACGATAACGGCGGGCGACATCAAAATGACGGATACGTTCACGATAGAGGTCATCAACGGTTTCAGCGTGCAGGTGGAGGACACCGTAAAGGACGGTCAGACGCCTACCGACAAGAGCTATACCGTTCTCAGTGGCGGCAACGTCAACAGCAACCTGCCTTGCACGGGTTCGGAAGGCAACACGGCTATGTATCTCGGCGACATTTACAGCGGCGATTACATGGAGTTCCATATATATTCCGCAACGGAAGTGAAGGGAGCGCAGCTCGTGCTCGTAGCCGCGTCCACGCTTATCAATAACGACGGACAGAAAATGGACGACATGGTGCTGTCGGATATATTCGATATGTCCGTGGGCGGCAAACCGTATGAATACGACGGCGACGTCATACTGCCCGGTAACCCGTTCCCCGAAGCGGGCAGCAACGCCAACAAGTGGGCGATGTGGGAAAACGTCACGCTCGGAACGGTGGATCTCAACGCGGGCTACACCGTCGTCAGACTGACCTGCACGGAAACGCCCCAAGACAGCAACGGCGATTACAGAGCGGGCAACTTCGACAGGCTGGATATAGTGTTCCCCGAGGTCATCGAAAATCCCTGCACGGGTATAGAGATCACGACGAATCCGAAGACGGCATATACCGAGGGCGAAACGTTCGACCCGACGGGTATCGTGTTTACCGCGACGTATGAGGACAAAAGCACGGCGGCGGGTCTGACGCACGAGGACATTACGTGGTCGCCGACGCGCCCGCTTACGACGGAAGACACCTATGTCACGATAACGCATAAGGGCTTTGAAAAGCAGATACCCGTAACCGTTTCCGAGAGGAAGCTGTCCGCCGTCGAGATCGTTTCCGAGCCTAATCGCAACGTGTTTGCCAAGGGCGAGAAGATAGATCTTACGGGGCTTACCGTAAAGGCGACGTATGAGGGCGGATATTTCGAGAACATAACCGATTACACCGTCACCGACGCCGACAGTAAGGTATACGTCAGCGGAGAGACCGCGTTTACCGCGGCGGGCGAGCTTACGCTCACCGTCACGGCGGAGAGCGGCGGCGTTAAAAAGACTGATACGTTCACGATCAATGTGTTCGACGGCATAACCGTTCAGGCGGAAGCCAACGGCGAACACGGAGAAACGGACAGTTATACGGTGCTCGAACCCGTTTCGGACGGCATTAAAATCAAGACCAACGAATCGCACAGCGAAGGTAACGCCTGCGTGGAAAACGTCAAAGTCGGCGATAAACTGACGTTCAACGTGTACGCCGATGTCGCGGGAGATTACGAACTCGTCGTGACCACCTGCTCGACGCTGCGCAAGAGCAATCCCAGCGGAACGCTTAAAGTTAATTTCGGCGAGGTGTTCAAAGTGACCGTGGGCGGAGAGCAGCTCACTCTCACCGACGTCGTCATTCCCGAAAAAGATCTTCCTTCGGGCGGCAGCATATGGTTCAACTGGCAGGAGATAAGTCTCGGTACGGTGACGCTTGAAGAAGGCTACAACGCCATCGTGTTCGAGTGCATCGCACAGCAGAAGGATCCCGCGGACGGCAGTATGCGCGCGCCCAACTTTGACGCGATCGATCTGCTTTACAATGCAGAGGCATAAGGGGGTGACGTATGGCAAGGATAAAACTTAAAGTAGGACATATAATCGCGCTCGTCGTTATGGCGATCGTCATGATCGCGCTCATCGTGGGCGATGCGATAGCGTATTCATACGCGCCCATCATAACGACGTTCTTCGGCAGCGGCGAGCAGCTGGGCGGCGACGCGGCGGCGATAGAAGAAGCCGCGAAGTCGGGCGACGAACTCGTGCGCAGACTCGGCAACGAGGGCGTGGTTCTCATGAAAAACGAGGCGCGCGCGGGCGGCAAGCCCACACTTCCGCTCGATAAGAATGCGGACGGCAGCCCCATAAAGGTGAACATATTCGGCTGGGGCGCGACGGACGCGGGCTTCCTGCTCGCGGGTAACGGTTCGGGACGCTCGTATGTCCATCCGGACATGAAGGTCACGCTGCTCGACGCGTTTACTCAGAACGGATTCGAGTATAATCAGGAAATAATAGACATCTATGAGGAGTGGTGTACGACGGAGGACGCCGACTGGGGCGAAAACGCCAACTGGAACAACAGGTACAACACCAAACTCAAAGAGCCCGTGACGGACACGGCGTTCCCCGAGGACGTCAGACAGCGCGCCAGGGAATATTCGAACACGGCGGTGATCGTGCTCTCCCGTTACAGCGGCGAGTATATCGGCAGGATATACGATCATCAGCCCAAGCACGACCTCGCAACGGATGAAACTCGTTCGTTCAACGAAATATCCACCGAAGAGGAATCGCTGATAAAGATGTGTACGGCGAATTTCGAGAACGTCATCGTCGTATTCAATACCGGCTCGATAATGGACATGAGTTTCCTCGACGATCCTTCGTTCGGAAGTATAGACGCGGCAATGAACGTCGGCTATATGGGGCAGTCGGGCGCGACCGCCATTCCCAAGATCCTTTCGGGCGATGTGAACCCCTCTGGTAAACTCGCGGACACCGTGGTGTACGATCCCGACGTCAACGAGATAACGCGCGTAAACGGCGAGTCGAGCGACATAGTGTACATCGAGGACATTTACGTCGGTTATAAGTGGTACGAGACCGCCGCCGTCGAAGGCTACTATGAAGGAAAGTCCAAGTTCGGCAAGACGGGATACGACGCCGTCGTTCAGTATCCGTTCGGTCACGGACTGAGC
>DXHT01000023.1 GCA_019113265.1 Bacillota bacterium
GCACGAATACATATTTTACTGGAACAACAAGAGAATATCCCGCAAACTAAAAGGAATGAGCCCGGTTGGGTACCGGACTCACTACCAAACAATTTAATTAAATTTTTGTCCAAACTTTGGGGTTCACTTCAAAGTCGGATACGCGCCTTTTAACGTGCACGAAATTTGTGTGTTTTTTGTCATATAGCGTAAAATTCGCGTAATTCGGTGACAAACGCGGCAATGTGTGATATAATAACGATATGTTCTACGGGGATTATCACACTCATACGATATACTCCCACGGGAAGGGCAGTGTCGAGGACAACGTGCGCGCGGCGGAGAAAAAAGGGCTTAAAGCGATAGCCATCACCGACCACGGCATAAGCGGTTATCCGGACAACCTGAACCCCGAGGATTTCGATTCGTTCATGGCGGACGTTGCCGAAAGCCGCCGTTTGCACCCCGACATCAAAGTGCTTGCGGGAGTGGAGACCAACCTCATTTCCTGCGACGGAGACGTGGATCTGCCGCAAAGTTTTTCGGAGCGGCTGGATCTCGTCGTGTGCGGTTTTCACTTTGCCCGCGTGCCCTCCCGTCTTACCGATTTTTTCGATTTTTGGCTGCCCAACATGACGCCGCTCGTGCGTAGCGGAGCAAAACGCATAGCGCGCAATACCGATGCGTATATCCGCGCAATGGAGCGTTACCGCATAGGCGTGATATCGCACCCTCTGCGCAGCTGTAAAGTGGATCTTAAAGTCCTCGGCGAGGCGGCGGCGCGGCTGGGCGTTTACATGGAGCTTAACGGCAAGTCCATGTGCATGAGTGCGGACGATCTGAGAACGCTTGCGGAGACGGGCTGTAAGTTTATCTGCTCGTCGGACGCGCACGAGAGCGAGCGCGTGGGCGACTTCTCGGCGGCTGACAAGTTCGTCGCCGCGGGTCTCGATCTCTCGCTGATAGTCAATTATAACGGCGAGCCCTCTTTCAGATGAAGAAATTGCGTTTGGGATTGCGTATAAGAGCGCTGGCGGCTGAGGCGGAGCTAACTCCCGCCGAGCTTGCAAAGGCGACGGGTATCCCTATATTTACGGCGCGTAAGTGGCTGGGCGACGCGCCGGCAGAGGATACGAGCGTTACCGTCCTTGTGCGGCTGTGCGCGTTTTTCGGCTGCTCCGCGGCGTTCCTTACGGGCATGTCGGACGTCAGGGGAACGCCTCCGCGCCCGTCGCGCGAGCCGTTTTATCGCAGACTGATATATTTCTTGAGTAGCAGAAACAAGACTCTTTACGGGCTGATGCGCTCCACGGCGTTGACCGAAACGCGGCTTCGCGCGTGGCAGAACGGTTCCGAGCCTCTCGCATCCGACTTGTGCGCCGTGGCGGAGCATCTCGGCGTTTCTCCCGACGAGTTGCTGCGATAAGCGGAAAAAGCGCCGCGCGGAAAAAGCATGTATTGCCCCGCGCGGGAAAAGCACGCATTGCCCCGCGCGTACGTGTGTGCGGGCACGGGCGGTTCGGTTCGTTTCAGCGGCTTTCCCGTAAGCCTCTCGGGGAAGAGCGGTAGGAAACAACCGCCTTTTGTAAGGCATGACGCTCTAATGCTCCCGCAAGCCTCTCGTGGAGGCGCGGTAGCGGCTTTCCCGCAAGACTCTCGGGGAAGAGCGGTAAGAAAAAAGCCGACGACATGAAAGTCGTCGGCTTTTGTGATCGATGTTTCGTCAGCGTTTACTGCCGCTGATCATGCCGAGGAAATATTCGTGAACTCTCGTGTCATCCGTAAGTTCGGGATGAAAGGCGGTGACGAGCTGATTATCCTGGCGGGCGGCAACGATGTGACCGTCAACGACGGCAAGGGATTCTGCCTTGCCGAACACGCGTTCGATATACGGCGCGCGTATGAAGGTCATCGGTATAGTACCCACTCCCTTCATTTCGGCGGTGCAGGAGAAACTGCCAAGCTGTCTGCCGTAAGCGTTGCGGCGAACGGCAATGTCCATCGTGCCCAGTCCTGCTCGGCTGTCGTTTTCTATCTTCTTTGCGAGCAGTATCAGTCCCGCGCACGTTCCGAATACGGGCATACCGCCCTTTATCATGGAGCGCACGTCCTCGGTCATGCCGAGGTCGCCCAGCAGTTTGCCTATTACCGTTGACTCGCCTCCGGGGATAACGAGTCCGTCATAGCTGCGGGAGAGGAGATCGCGCCGCTGTCTGATCTCGAACGCCTCCGCGCCTGTCTTTTCAAGCATACGGATGTGTTCGATGAATGCGCCTTGAAGGCACAATACGGCTATGCGCATATCGGGCTGATTACTTGCCGCGCTCGGCCATGAGCAGCTGTATTTCCTGCTCGTTTATGCCCACCATCGCCTCGCCGAGGTCTTCGCTGAGCTCTGCGATGAGTTTAGCGTCCGTGTAATTCGTGACCGCCTGTACGATCGCGCGGGCGCGCTTTGCGGGATTGCCCGATTTGAATATGCCGCTGCCGACGAACACGCCTTCCGCGCCGAGCTGCATCATGAGGGATGCGTCCGCGGGGGTAGCGATACCGCCTGCCGCGAAGTTGACGACGGGGAGCTTGCCGTGCTCATGCACGTACAGAACGAGGTCGTAAGGCACCTGCAACTTCTTGGCTTCGTCGAACAGCTCGTCCTCCGCGCAGGAAGTAAGGCGGCGAATGTCGCTCATCATCTTGCGCATATGGCGGACAGCCTGAACGACGTCGCCCGTGCCCGGCTCGCCCTTAGTACGGATCATGCTCGCGCCCTCGTTTATGCTACGAAGAGCCTCGCCGAGGTCCTTTGCGCCGCAGACGAACGGCACCTTGAATTTGGTCTTGTCTATGTGATAGACGTCGTCGGCGGGGGAGAGCACTTCCGATTCGTCGATATAGTCTATCTCGATCGCTTGAAGCACCTGAGCTTCGGCGAAGTGACCTATGCGGCACTTAGCCATAACGGGAATGGACACCGCTTCCTGGATGCCCTTTATCATTTTGGGATCGCTCATGCGCGAAACGCCGCCTGCCGCGCGTATGTCGGCGGGAA
>DXHT01000024.1 GCA_019113265.1 Bacillota bacterium
GACGAGGAACACCGCCACGAATACGTTGACCGATTCGGGAGCGTGTAAAACGATAAGAGCGATATCCGCGGCTATCGTATATACGATAACGGGGATGCCGAAATTGAGCAGTCCGCCGCTGCGGCAATACACCTCAACGAGATGAGTGAACGCGGCGACGAGCAAAAGAGCCGTAACTATTTCAAGCGTTACGAACGCCGTCTGCACATTTGCAAGCGCCGTCGAATATACGACGGGAATCGCCATGGAAAAGCAAAGAAGATACGCGAAAGAAAGTACGAGTCGCATTACGCCGATATCCGGTCTGCTCTTTGTCCCTGCCTCCGCCGCGCGGAACGCAAGCCCGATAAAGAACAGCCCGTAAGCGACGAACTGCAAAGCAAGCAACGTAAAATCGGTATGCGCCATGCCGCCGACGAGGACAAGCCCGCTCATCAGCGCCATGCGCCGCATGGAAATTCGCTTGCCGCACTCTGCGGAGCGCGTAAACAAGAATGCGAACGCTCTGCCGTTGACTATTGCCGCGATAAATGCGGCAACAAGAGACGCCAGCGTCACTATGTGCGCGTACCACCGGGCGGGATCGTCTTTCGTCCAGAAAGGCTCGTCCGCGGTAAAGCCCATAACCACCGCCGCCGTCCGCTCTCCGAAAAGCAGCAAAAAATATAAAACCACAAGCAGGACAAACAGATAGCGGAATACGCCCGCTTTTTCGTTCTGTTTTCTGCCGTTAGCTTCCACTGTCAAAACAACCTCCGAAACCGATTATTCCCTTTTTCATATGTAAAGTACATATTTTCGGTAAGTGTTATCAGACGTTTATCGCCGTCTCTTCGTCGGAAATCTTTTCTGCGCGAAGAACGGGCATGATATGCTCGTTTATAAACTCCTCGGTCTGCGCTTCCGCTCTTCCCGTAAAGTTTCGGGGATCCATTATGTCGTCGATGCGGTCGCGTATCGCGCCGAACGCGTCGTCGCTCTTAATGCGGGCGATAAGGTCGTTGTCGCCGCCCTCTTTCTTGACGACTGCCGCCGCGTCCATGGAGTGCTCGCGGATGAGTTCGTGCAAAGTCTGACGATTGCCTCCCGCTTTGACACATTCCATAAGTATGGTCTCCGTCGCCATAAAAGGAAGCTCCGCCGCTATGTGCTTTGCTATGACTTTGTCGTATACGACCATTCCGCCCGTAACGTTCACGAGAAGATTGAGTATGCCGTCGGTTGCAAGGAACGCCTGCGGTATAGTTATACGCTTGTTCGCACTGTCGTCGAGAGTGCGCTCGAACCACTGAGTGGAAGCGGTTATAGCCTCGTTTTCGGGAAGAGTTATCACATAGCGTGCGAGGGCGCATATTCTCTCGCTGCGCATGGGGTTGCGCTTATACGCCATTGCGGACGAACCTATCTGATTCTTTTCAAACGGCTCTTCCATTTCCTTCATGTTTTGAAGTATGCGGAGATCGTTTGCAAATTTATACGCGCTCTGCGCTATGCGCGAGAGGACGGAAAGTACGTTGTAATCGAGCTTACGCGTATAGGTTTGTCCGGACACGGCAAACGCCGCATCGAAGCCCATTTTTTTAACTACGTACTTTTCAAGCGCTTTCACCTTTTCTCCGTCACCGTCGAAAAGCGTCATGAAGCTCGCCTGCGTTCCCGTCGTGCCCTTGACTCCGCGCAGTTTAAGTCCCTTTATCACGGCGATAAGATCCTCGTAATCCATAAGAAGATCTTGCAGCCACAGGCAAGCGCGTTTTCCTACCGTCGTCAGCTGAGCGGGTTGAAGGTGCGTAAAGCCGAGGGTGGGCATTCCCTTATATTCGAGAGCGAACGCGGAAAGTTTCTTCATCGCTTGAAGGAGCTTGCCCTTCACGAGTTCGAGAGCTTCTCTCATGAGTATTACTTCGGCGTTGTCGGTAACGTAACAGCTCGTCGCACCGAGGTGGATTATTGGTTCCGCCGCAGGCGCCTGCTTGCCGAACGCATAGACGTGCGCCATAACGTCGTGGCGCACTTCCTTTTCGCGCGCCGCGGCGAGCGAGTAATTGATGTCGGAGACATGCGCTTTCATCTGCGCTATCTGTTCGTCCGTTATATTGAGTCCGAGCGACTTTTCCCCCTCAGCAAGGGCTATCCACAGCTTGCGCCAAGTAGTGAATCTGTTGTCGTCGGAGAATACGCGGCTCATCTCTTTGGAGGCGTATCTCGTTATAAGCGGATTTTCGTAAGTGTCTTTCATATGTAACTCTCCGTTCGGAAAAATTTTTCTGCGTTTATGTGCATTACGGCGGCGGTTTCTTCCGCCGTAAGTCCCGCCGCGGCAAGATCGCCGTCAAGCGAAAGAAGATCGTATATATCTGTGAGTCCTTCCGGATAATACTCCGCACCGTACAAGTCGGAGCCGATACATACGTGATCCGCGCCCGCCACTTCGCAGAAGTGCAGGACGTGTTTTATGTAATCCTCTCTGCGGCAGTTTTCGCCGTATGAAAGTTTCGCATCGAGAAACGCAGGTACTGCGGCAACGCCTATCACCCCGCCCGCATCCGCGATCAGCTTTGCCTGTTCGTCCGTTATAGAGCGCGGATGATCGGAAAGCGCGCGGGACGCGGTATGCGAACAAAGAATACGGCAACCCGTTTTTACGGCTTCGTCAAACGCGTCGTAAAACGACGTGTCCGAAAGGTGCGCCGTATCGAGTGCCACGCCCGCGTTTGCCATAATGCGTATCGCACGTCTGCCCGCACGCGTCAGAGGCAGTTCGGCTCCGACTCCGCCCGCCAGCCCGTTGCGTCCGTTCCACGTCAGTGACGCATATACGGGCGAGAGCTCCCTAAGCACACATTCTCTGTCCTGCGACAATACGCTTCCGAGATCCTCGATACCGGCGGCGCGTCCGCTACGGTACTTATGAAGTCCTTCTTTGCCGCGATCCGAGTCGGATAGCCCCGTCACCCATATAGCGAACACCGCTTTATAGCCGCACTCGTCATAGCCGCGCAATATCTCGCTTCTGTCCTTTTCGGGTAAAGCCGTCGCAATATCGTTATGAAGATCGAAAACCATACATTATGGTTTTATGCCATGGCTTTCAGATCGGTGTTAATGCAAGCGTATAACTCGGCAAGCCGCCTGAACTTGGGCACTTTTTCTATTTCTTCCAGTCTGTGCCCGAAAATGTACAACAGATCGTCCGCCGCCTGTTTGCCCGCTTTAAGCAGTCTTATCCGCCCGCCCTTGCGATGTCCCGTGTACGGCACTATTCGCGTAAGCGCGAAAGCGCTCGCGCTCACTATGCCGAAAAGCAGGTTGCGGTAATGAAAATACATTTTGTTCTTGCGGGCGCAGTCCTCGTCTATCTCACGTCTCATGCGCGGCTGTTCAGCGTTGTACGCAAGACGCACCGAATCGCATATCTTTTCGTATATGTCTTCGAGAGACGCGTCAAGGCTTTGCTTGTCAAGCGCTTTAAGCTCTTCGGCGATCGCGCCGAACTTGCGCGAAAACGCGATGAGCGAATCGAAATCGGGCGCGGTCACCGTCAGTCCGTCCTGATCGGCATAAACGCGGGGCATAACTATCTGCTCGGCGAATATAAGCGCGTCGCAAAGCAGCGCTCTTTCGCTCTCGCCGCCCGCATTACCGCCCGGGCATACGAACACGGTATTATACACGTAATCGAAAGCGGACCTGGTGCGATACATCATATCGTCGAATTGCGCGCATGCGGTGCTAAGTCCTTTTCGCGCGTTCTGCTTGTTGATGCGATCGTATTCCGCTATCGAGCGGACGGCCTCTTCGTCGTACGCCGCATTCTCTGCATACACCGCGTCGCTCCCCGCAAGTGTAAAACCCGGTCGGAACGAGCGTACAAAATGGGAGAACACCCCGTATAAGGTCTTTGCCTCACTGCATATCTCCGCAGAAGGTTGCGAGAGAGCTTTGCCTACCGGTATAAACGACACGGCGCGCACGAGCGCTTTAACAACGGTCTCGCAAATGGAAATGACGAGATTTCCTATCTCTTCATCGTCCAGCATGGCGATTCGCCTGTCTGCCACGGTTATGCGGCGACAGTCGTTGCCCATGGTTATATACTCCTGACGCGCCGAGTCCGCATCTTCGGGTTTACCGTATATCGCACCTATCGTATCGTACAGTGCGCTTAGTAGCGATGAAGTTTCGGAAAGCGCATTGAGCAGAAATCCGCGGCAGATCTCACGCGGCTGTCCGGAATAGCTCATCTTTGCCATGGGTTCGAGCAGAAGATCCATAATGAACTCCGCACCGCACAGCTTTCCCTCCTGCCGCTTACGCCGTATATCGGACAAACGATAGAAATACTCCGCGAAAAAGTTATTGGGATCGGCTTTTCTTACCTTGCCGAACCATATGCCTGCCATTTCATAGTCGCCCGCGTCGAAATAGCCGTGAGCGGTCGCATAATCCGATCTGGCCTTATCCGCATCCACTATCTTGCCCTGAGCCGTAAGCTCGGTCAAAGTAAAATTCTTTCCGCAATACGGGCAAGTCACTTCTTCGCCGCGTGCGGCAACAAAACTCTTTCCGCAATTAGCGCATATGATGTGTATCGACGGCATTTTGATGACCTCCCTATCGCATTTACGCATATTATACTACAACTATGCGCATTTGTAAAGAGTTTGACGAATAGCAACGAAAAGGCGGCTGTACTTGCATCGGCAACGCTTGCCGACGCGTTCTTACCGAGAAACTTACGTTTGCGCTCAAGAACGATAGCCCGATAATCGATTATTCCCCGTTTCTGAGATTCTTACGCGGCAATAAAGCATGAATCTTACGCGACAATGAGATATAATCGGGATTTACGCGGCAATAAGACAAAGAAAAACGGACCCGCCGACGGCGGATCCGCTTTACTTTATTCTCGTTACTGTTTAAGGTCTTTAAGAAGATCCGCAAACGGATTGTTGCCGGAATCTTCGCTCCACTCCGCATCGCCTGCGTCCTTTTCGCGGTCGCCCTTTCTCGCTGCGCGGGGTTTGGAATCCTTTCTGTCCGATCTCTGCGCTTTTTCCTCGGTGGAAAGCTCAGGCATGCAAGCCTTTGCGCTGAGATTTATCTTCTTGTTCTCGGAATCTATTGCAAGAACCTTGACTTCTATTTCGTCGCCCACCTTGTAAATGTCGTTTATGTTCTTTACATAGGTGTTGCTCGCTTCGGATACGTGTACGAGACCCTCAACGCCCGGTTCCACTTCGACGAACGCGCCGAAAGGCATGATGGACGTGATCTTACCCTTGAATACCGATCCGACGGGATGGTTCTCGACTGCAACATCGAACGGGTGCTTCTGGAGCTGCTTGTATCCGAGGGATACTTTGCCCTTCTCGCGGTCGGCTTTGAGAACTACGAAATCGTACTTCTTACCGACGGTGAGGATATCCGCTATGGACTTGAACTTCGTCCACGAAACGTCGCTTATGTGAACAAGGCAGTCATAACCGTCAACGCTTACAAACGCGCCGAACTTGCTTATGCTCTTGACCTTGCCGTTGACGATAACACCGGGAACTACGTTCGCCCAGAATATTTCTTCTCTCTCCTTGCGCTCGCGTTCGAGGATCACTCTCTGGCTTGCGACGATACGCTTTTTCTCGTCGTTAATTTCAAGAGCGACAAGGCGCAGCGTCTTTCCCTCGTATGCCTTGGGATCGCTGACGTACTTTTCCTTTATCTGAGAGGCGGGAACGAATACGGTATAAGTGCCAAGCTTGCCGAGAAGTCCGCCGCCCTTGTTCTTTTCCTTATTGCGCTCGACGGCCTTGTTTACGACAAGTTCAAACTCTTCACCGTTTCTCACGGTGTCGACTATCTTGTCGCCCTCTTTGACCTCGTCCACCGCTTTCTTGGAAAACGGGTACGCGCCGTCCGGCTTGGAGGGAAGCAGTTTAGCTTCGAGTTCTTTTCCTTCCGGGTAGTTGGCGGGATCGTATGCGGTACCTTCAAGCTCCGCATCTTCCGCGGCTATAAAGCCGTCCATCTTCGTGCCGCAATCGACGGTGATTCCCTTCTCGTCGGCCGAAACGACTTTGACCGTATATACCCTGCCGCTGCTCAGTTTTTTGCCGCTTGTTTCATCGGCGCCGACCGCCTGCAAGAATTCCTCATTCGTTGCTTCGGTGAAGTTGTTGTCCATGTATTGAAGTACCTCCGTTATCGACTCATCGGGAGCCGACGCGCCGGCGACTATGCCTATTTTGTCGTCGGCATTGAATTTTATTCTTTTCAGATCCTCTGCCGAACCGATAAGGAAAGCGCTACAAAAACTCTCGCATATATCCTTTAGTTTCAACGTGTTGGAACTGCGAACGTCTCCGATCACCAGAACCTTGTCACATAACTTCGACAATTCTTCCGCTTCTCTTTGCCGTTCTTGTGTAGTATAACAAATTGTGTCGAATATTTCAACTGTTTTTAATCTATCTTTCGTAAATTTATACGCTATATTTGCAAATTTTTTCGCAGATGACGTCGTTTGTGCGACAAGACACAGCTTTTCGCACGTCAATAGCGAATCGGGTATCGCGTTCTCGTCTTCTATTATCACCGCATTGTATCCGCATATCGAATTTATTCCGACTACTTCAGGGTGATCTTTCTTTCCGAATACGGCTATCGTATAGCCCTTTTTATACATATCGGCGACTATATCGCGCGTGCGCTTTACGAACGGACAGGTAGCATCCACGATATTCAGTCCGCGCGCTTTCGCTTCCGCGATCACTTCGAGCGGAGCGCCGTGCGAGCGTATGACGAGAGTGGAGCCCTCTTCCGCCTCGCTCACATCATCGATGGCGCGTATCCCCTTTTTTTCAAGCTCTTCCACTATGCGCGAGTTGTGTATGAGGTGCCCGTAGGTATACACTTTGCCGCTTGCGCTCTCGACGAGCGACAGCGATCGTCTTACGCCGTAACAAAAACCGAGATTTTTTGCTTTATATATCTTCAAAACTCATTCACCGCCGTTTTCGCCTGCGTTGCCGCCAGCCGTGCGCCCGCCATTTCTCTTCATTTGTTTAATACGCAGTTTTTCCTCTTTGCGGCGGAGTTTTTCCTCTTTCTTGGCTGCTTTCGCGCGGGCTTTCATGCGCTTCTTTTCCGCACGCAGTTCCTTACGGTAACGTCTGCCGTCCATTATTTCGCGCAAGTGGTTCTTTGCGTCTTCCATTCCCGCCGAAACGGCTTCCGCAAGTTCGCCCAGTTTTTCCGCATTGAGCGGTCCGGAAACGCGGGAGACGAGATCTATCGGCTTGCCTATATACATATACGTCCTGCGGAAAAACCTCGGACGGCGGTATATATATACGGGTACGACGGGAGCTTTACCGCGTACGGCAAACATTGCCGCGCCCTTTTTTACGGCAAGCATGGATTCTTCGTCCGCATCTCGGTTGCGCGTTCCCTCAGGGAATATTCCGAGCACTTCGCCCTTTCCGAGAAGTGCGACGACGCGACGAATGGTGGAAAGATCTATATTGCTCCTGTTTACGCCCACTACGCCCAGACGGGGCAACAGCCAGCGGAAGAACGCGTGGTTGTAAAACTCCTCTTTTGCAATGAAATGCCAGTACATGGGAATGGACGAAAAAGCGGCGGGAGCGTCGAGCATACTGCGATGATTGAACGCGAGGATATACCCGCCCTTTTCGGGAAGGTTTTCCAGACCGAGCGCCCTGCCGGGAAGCATCAGTTTGAGCAACGGATACAGCATGGTTTTGAGAAATCCGAACCACGCGCGGTAGTTGCACTTCTTGTCTATCGCCTTGCGATATTTCTCTTTTTTAAGCACTCCGCCCATTTTTTACGAACGATATCATCCTTTCCGCAACTTCTTCCGCGGTCATGTTATCCGAGTCTATCTCCACTGCGTCATCGGCCTTGCGCAGAGGAGATATTTCTCTCGTCATATCCCGCTTATCGCGCGCGGCTATATCCGCCTTTACCCTATCCAAATCCACGTCCTCGCCCTTTGCCCTCAATTCTTCGTATCTGCGGCGGGCGCGTTCTTCGACGGACGCGGTAAGGTAAAACTTATATTCCGCATTCGGCAGAACACATGTCCCTATATCCCTGCCGTCGAGAACGGAAGTGTTCTCTGCGGCTATACGCCTCTGCAATCCGAGGAGAGCGGCGCGAACGCACGGGAGCGCACTGAAACGGCTACCGTAATCGGACACGTCGCCTAAGCGTATCGCGTCCGTGACGTCCTCGCCGTCAAGATACATTCTCTGCCGCCCGCCCGAAAATTCCGCTTTTATGTCCGTTGCCGATAGTAAGTCCGAAACGAGAGCATTATCTTCTTTCCAGCCGTCGCGCTTTGCTTTAAGCCCTACCGTGCGGTAAAGCGCGCCCGTATCGAGATACATTATCCCCAACTTTTTGGCAAGCAGTTTTGCCACCGTGCTTTTGCCCGCTCCCGACGGCCCGTCTATCGCTATGTTATACTCCTTCATCGGCATACTCCCTGCGTAAAGCCGCCGCCTTGCCCATGTAGACATGAACGGCGTTAGCCGCGTCATCCGACGAACATACGGTGACCATGACGCGTATGCACATCGGAAGCGCGCCGTCTATATCCGGCTCGACGCAAGAAAACAGCGGCGCGGGCAGTACTCCCGACTCTCTTATCGCCTTAGCGGGATAGGATGCGGTCAGATCCTTAGTCGTTGATATCAATATGCTGACAACGCTGTCGAAAGAATTCTTCTCCGCTATCCTCTTTATGAGCGCGACCGACTTCGCGGAGATCTCCTCCTCGGTGTTCGCGTCTACGGTTATCGCGCCCCTTATGGCAAATACGTTCATTTTTCTCTCCCCGCGGCAATTCCCGCGCTTCTCCCCATGGCAAACGCGCATTGGAGGTTATAACCGCCCGTAAGCGCATCCACGTCAAGCACTTCTCCCGCAAAGTACAGTCCCTTTACGAGTTTGCTTTCCATTGTAGACGGATTTATCTCTTTAAGGTCCACTCCGCCCGACGTTATTATCGCCTTGTCTATGCTTGCAATGCCCGCCAGCGTAAACGCAAGATTCTTGACGCAGTAGCCGAGCGCGTACCTCTGCTCCCGCGTTACGGAATTGCCCTTTACGTGCGCAGGCACTCCGCTCTCGGCGAGAACGTACGGTATTACCGCCTTTGGCAGCAGCGATGTAAGAATATTGGCAAGATCCTTATTTCTCATCTCGCCGAAATCGCTCGTCAGCCTGTCATCCAATGTTTCGGGCGAAAGCGCGGGCTTGAAATCCACTGTAAGGCGCGCTCCTTTGACGTTCGCTCTGTTCACCATGCTGGAAAGAGTGAGGATTATCGGACCGCTGACTCCGTCGGCGGTAAACAGCATTTCGCCGAACTCGGAGTATTCCTTTCCACCAGCCTTTACCGTCGCGCGGACGTTTTTAAGACTCAGCCCTTCAAGAGGCTTGACGTCTTCCTTGACTATAAGCGGGCAGAGCGCGGGCACGGGCGGAATTATCGTATGCCCGAACGAGCGCGCTATCTCATATCCGTCACCCGTACTTCCCGTCGACGGATAGCCCATACCGCCCGTAGCGACGATAAGCCTGTCAAACGTGAATTCGCCGCCTGTCGTGCGGACGACGAATTTCTCATCCCGCTTTTCCGCGCCGAGTACGCGCGTATCAGTCAATATTTCCGCACCGTTATTCTCCGCCGCGCGAACGAGAGTCTTTATAACGTCGCTCGACTTATCGCTTTCGGGAAATACGCGCCCTCCTCGCTCCGTTTTGAGCCGCAGTCCGTTATCGCCCATAAATTCCATGAGCGCTTGCGGAGGAAATGCGGTAAGCGAGCTTATCATGAACTTTTCGCCGTGCACGATATTGGGAAAAAACTCGTACAGAGCGCGGTTATTGGTAAGATTACACCTACCCTTTCCCGTTATGTAGAGTTTCTTCCCTGCCTTTTCGTTACGCTCCAAAACCGTGACTTTACCGCCGCAGAACGCCGCGGCGGCAAGACCTGCGGCTCCGCAGCCTATTATACCCACTTTCACAGCGGAAACTCCTCTTTAAGCCTTGCGAGAAGCGCATAGTCGTTCATGTCCAGCGTTACGGGCGACACCGTTATGTGTCCGCGCGCTATCTGGGAAACGTCCGTATTGTTATCCGTTTCTTCACCGAGCGGCTCGCCGCTTATTTTCAGCATATTCTCGCCCACTTCGGCAAACATATCCGAGTACCTGTTTTTCCCGACGGGGACTACGGATACTCCCGTATGCTTGCAGGCGGGGTAATTGATGTTCAATGCGGTATAGTCGGGCATACGGACCGCCGTGAGCGCGTCGAGATTTTCGGCAATAAACTTTGCCGCAAGCGCATAGCCGTCCGTAAACGAACGGTCACTGTTGCTCACCGCCATGGAGCGTATTCCCATATACGCGCCTTCGAGAGCCGCGCTTACGGTACCGCTGTATATGACGTCGCTACCCACGTTGGAGCCTTCGTTAATGCCCGATATTACCAAATCGGGCAGCCCGTTCTTCATAAAGTACAGGGCTGCCAATTTGACGCAGTCGGCGGGCGTACCGTCCACGGCTATGCGCAGACGGCAGCCGCCCGAATCGAGTTTGCGATAACGTAGCGGCGAATGCACGGATATGCCGTGACCCGTCGCGGATCTCTGCGATTCGGGCGCGATAACGTACACATCGTGCTTTACGCACAGCGTATCCGCCGCCGTACGCAGTCCGACGGAGTTTATCCCGTCGTCGTTGGTTATGAGTATCCTCATACGGGATGGACTTTATCCTTATCGTCGAACACCGACATATCCACGCCGTGCTTGCGGGCGTAACGCGCCTTGAAGAAAGGCATGGACACCTGCGGGAAGAGCGCGTAAGTAAGCACGTCTTCCTCCTGCTCGTAGTACATTCCGAGTTCGTCGCGCAGCTTGTCGAGTTCGGGAGGCAGATCATGAGGGCTGTACTTGATGGGTCTTTCGTTACCGAGGATCTTCTTGATGGTCTCTTCGGTGGGAGGTACGGGCAGTTTGCCGTACTCGCCGCGCACCATGCCCTTGGTCTCCTTCGTGACCATCTTGTATCTCTCGCCCATGATGACGTTGAGCACCGCCTGCGTTCCCACTATCTGGCTGGAAGGCGTGACGAGAGGAGGATATCCGAGATCCGCTCTGACGCGCGGCACTTCTTGGAGCACTTCTTCAAGTTTCTCGCTCTTGCCCTGCTCTTTGAGCTGGTTGATGAGGTTGGAAAGCATTCCGCCGGGTACCTGATAGATGAGCGCGTTGACGTCCACTTTGAGGACCTTGTCGCTGAGGAAGCCGTCTTTTTTAAGTCTGTCCGCAACGCCGCGGAAATAAACCGTCAGCTCGTTGAGCTTTCTAAGGTCGATGCCCGTGTCGTAATCCGTGCCTTTGAGCGTCGCCACAAGCGGCTCGGTCGCAGGCTGGCTGGTGCCGTTGCCGAGGGGCGAAAGCGCGGTATCCACGATGTCGCAACCCGCTTCTATCGCTTTGAGGTTGGTCATATCGCCTATGCCCGCGGTGTTGTGCGTGTGCAGGTGGATAGGCATGTCGAGCTCGTCTTTAAGTTTCTTTACGAGGTCGTAAGCGTCGTAAGGAAGGAGCAGGTTCGCCATATCCTTTATGCAGATGATATCCGCACCCATCGCCTTCATCTCTTTTGCGAGCTTGACGTAATAGTCCATGGAGTACACCGGACCGGTGGTGTAAGATATAGCCGCCTCGACGGTACCGCCGAACTCCTTGGTCGCGGTTATTGCCGTTTCAAGGTTGTGAACGTCGTTGAGAGCGTCGAATATACGCAGAACGTCGATACCGTTTTTAACGGTCAGTTCGCAGAACTTGCGTACTACATCGTCGCTGTAATGGCGGTAGCCGAGCAGGTTCTGACCGCGCAGGAGCATTTGCAGTTTGGTGTGCGGTATCGCCTTACGCAGCGCGCGCAGTCTCTCCCACGGGTCTTCGCCGAGGAATCTTATGCACGAGTCGAACGTCGCGCCGCCCCACGCTTCGAGAGCGTAGTAACCTATTTTATCGAGTTTGTCCGCAACGGGAAGCATCTCGTCCAGACGCATTCTCGTCGCCGCCTGCGACTGATGCGCGTCGCGGAGAATGGTTTCCATTATTTTTACGGGTCTTTTTGCCATTTTAGTTTCTCCTTATAATCACACCGGGAAGAAGGATATCAGTATTCCCGCGGCAACCGCCGATCCTATAACGCCCGCGACGTTAGGTCCCATCGCGTGCATGAGCAGATAGTTGTCAGGCACATACTGCTGTCCCACTTTCTGGGATACGCGAGCCGCCATAGGCACTGCGGACACGCCCGCGCTGCCGATAAGCGGATTGATCTTGTCTTTGAGGAACAGGTTCATGAACTTCGCTATAAGCACACCGCCCGCCGTTCCGAACGCGAATGCCGCAAGTCCGAGCACGATGATTATCAGCGTTATCGGCTGCAGGAATACGCCCGCCGTTGCCTTGAATCCCACGCAAGTACCGAGGAGTATGGTAACGACGTTGCACAGTCCGTTGCTTGCCGTTTCCGCAAGACGTCCGGTAACTCCGCTCTCTTTGAGCAGGTTGCCGAGCATGAGCATGCCGAGAAGAGGAAGCGAAGACGGCAGGAACAGTCCGCACAGCACAACGACGATTATCGGGAAGATTATCTTCTCGCGCTTGCTTACGTTGCGCATCTGCTTCATTCTTATGCAACGCTCTTTCTTCGTCGTCAGTAACTTCATTATCGGAGGCTGTATAGCGGGGATAAGAGCCATGTACGAATACGCCGCGATGGATATTGCGGGCAGATAGTCCATCTGTTGCAACGTCGTGGTGACGTATATGGCGGTAGGTCCGTCCGCGCCGCCTATTATGGCGACGGACGCCGCAAGGTGTACGCCCTCTCCGAAATAGGAAGTGCTGAAAATCATATATCCGAAGAACAGCGTCACGAATATACCGAGCTGTGCGCCCGCGCCCATTATTATGCTCTTCGGGTTGGCGATCATCGGGCCGAAGTCCGTCATCGCACCTATCGCAAGGAATATGAGCGGCGGGTATATGACGTAATTCACGCCCATGGACAGATAGTAGAACAGTCCGCCGGGCTGTGAATAATCGCCTACCTCAGTCGGTACTTTATTGAGTTCCGCATATGCTCCGGGTATGTTGGCGAGCATCACTCCGAACGCTATCGGGACGAGCAGAAGCGGCTCGAACCCTCTTGCGATCGCAAGATAAAAGAGGATGAACGCCACAAGAAGCATGACGTAGTTGGCGAACGGGAACGGCAAACCCTCATCCATCGAGTGAGCGAATCCCGTTGACATAACGAGATCTTTAAGGCTCTCGACGAGGTTGGCCGCGCCGTCCGCGGCAGAAGGGATAACCATTTGAGTATCCTCCCGAACTTACTTTATATACGCCAGGACCGCGTCGGTTTCGACGTTTGCGCCTATTTCCACGGCATACGTTATAACGCCGTCCGCGGTAGCCACGATGTCGTTCATCATCTTCATGGCTTCGAGCACCACGACGGGCTGACCCGCCTTAACGGTAGCGCCGTTTGCGAACGCGAACTTGCGAACTACGCCGGGCATGGGCGACTTTACGGGAGTTCCGCCGGCAGGAGCCGATACTGCGGGCGCGGCTGCGGGAGCCGCTGCGGGTGCTGCGGCAACGGGAGCTGCCGCGGGAGCCGATGCGGTAGCCGCCGCTCCTATTTCTTCCACTTCGACAATGTATGACTTACCGTTTACGGTAACGTTGAATTTACGCATTTTATGGTTCCTCCGGTTAGATTTTTCTTATTGATCTTATTACGAACGGAACGGGAATCCTTTCCCCGTCATCCGCTATCGTTTTATTTTCCGACGCTCCGTAATACGCCATAAGCGCGGCGGTCACGGCAGCGACGACCTCTTCGTCTTCACTGTCGGCACCCGCCGATGCGGCAGGTGCGGACGCAGACTTCGACGCGACGGCAGTCTTACCCTTTTTCGAGACCGAACGAACGATCTTTGAAATTATGGCAAGCAGCACTATCAGCAGCACGAGCACGACTATGACAAGCACAAAGCCTATAACGGCATAAAGTGCCATCCAGCCGAGTCCTATGCTGTCCGAGCCGGCAGACGTCGCAACGAGATCCGCAAGCTGTGTCACTCCGTTCATACTCTCACCTCTTTACCATGGATCTTACGGTAGCAATGAGATACTGACGCGTGTGAGCGGGGTAGATCACCATATCCACGCAACCGTCCTCCGCGGCGTCCATTGCGGTGTTTTCGTCGGCGTACACTTTCGCGAATTTTCTCTCCGCCGCCGATTTGTTCTTTGCCTTGGCGATCTCTTTGCCGTAAAGCATATATGCCGCAGACTTGCTCTCCATGGGAGAAACGCTCGCCTTCTCCCACGCCACGACATAGTCGCACGCGCTCTTGGAGGCGAATATAGCATATCCCGAACCGGACGTCTTTCCGCAGATAAGCGTCACGCCGACGACTCCGAGATTGTCATAGGTATATATGAGGTCGCTTACGTTTCTTATAAGGCTTCCCGTCTCTTCGCCGGCGTCGGCAACGGTGCCCGTGCAGGCAACGAGATTTACGACGGGCATACCGGCGTTATCCGCGGTATTGAGGAAATCCGCTATCTTCGCCGCGCCGCGGGAAGTGAGCTTGCCGCTTACGCCGACTACCGCAACGGGGATACCGTCGAGAGTGGCAAACGCCGTGACCGCCTCGGAAGCCACGCCGCCCCTGAGTTCCGTCACACTGCCCGCGTCGAATGCCGCGGAAAGCACCGCGCGCACGCCCGACGCGTAATTAAGCTCGTCGCACGTTCTGTTGGGATCGTCTTCCGTTTCGATAACGGAATCGCACATTGCCGAAAGAGCCTTAACTATAAGAGCGCGCAGTTCGGTGACGTCTTTTACGACGTTGGTGACCACGCCGCTCGTCTTATAGTGCGTGTTTGCGCCCGAAACGTCCTTTCCGCTCTCGCCGCTTATTATAAGAGGAGCGGCGGTGGAGATCTTTGCCTTCTCCACGGCGATGAACATATCCGAGCAACCGGACAAATACGTCAGCATTCCGTAGCACTTGCCGGTGACGGCAGTGATTACGGGCACGCTACCGTATGCGCGGCAGTACGCCGAAAGAATGGCGCCGTAGCCGTCGAGCGCGTCCACGCCTTCCATGACTCTCGCTCCTGCGGAATCTATCAGCGATATAAGCGGAAGTCCCGCATCGCAAGCGCGCTTGGCAATGCCGGCGATCTTATCGGCACTGCGACGGGATATGCCGCCGGAGAACACTTCGGGATTTACGGCGAGTACGGCGACATCCCTGTCGTCTATCGTCGCAAGCCCGCAGTATACGCCTTCTCCCTTGTATTCTCCGAGTTCGTTAGCCCCGCCCATGAATGCGTTAAGCTCGACAAACGACTGTTCGTCCACTACCGCATCTACGACTTCGCGCACCTTTTTAGTGGCACGGGCGTATGAGGAGAGAGCGTTTTTCAATCCGGTACTCATTTACACAACCTCCGAAAATATTTCGATTTTATATTACCACGCGTCATCTGTATCGTATGGTATATTATGGATTATACACCAACTTAAAGCGAAAAACAAGCGGATTACCGCTTGTTTTCGATATTTCGCAATTTATACGTTTTTAAGATACTCCACTTCTTCCCTCGTAAGTTTGCGATAAGAGCCCCTGTCCACTCCGCGCAGGCGCAGATCGCCTATCGCTACGCGTTTGAGAAATACGACGTTTTTCCCGATAGCTTCAAACATCCGGCGCACCTCTCTGTTCATTCCCTCCTTTATCGCCACTTCCACTGTGGAAATATTGGTCTTGGAGTCGTAAGAGAGCAGATATGCGCGGCATTTCCCCGTCTTTTTCCCGTCGCCGAGGACCACTCCGCGCCTTAATTCGGCAAGGTCGTCTTCGGTGACTCGTCCTTCCGTCTTCGCGGTATACACTTTCTCTATCTCGCTGCTCGGATGAGTGAGCCTGTTGCAAAGATCCCCGTCCGTCGTGAGTATAAGCAACCCTTCGGTATCATAGTCCAGCCGTCCGACGGGAAACAGCCGCGTATCGGGATAGTCCGCGCGCACTATATCCATAACGGTCTTTCTGCCGCGGTCGTCGGAAACGGTGGTCACACAGCCCTTTGGCTTATTGAGCATTAAATAGACGTGCTTGGACACGGGCGAAACTCTTTTCCCGCCCACGGTCACCACGTCGCCCGCCTCTATCTGCGTCGAAAGATCGGTGATTACCTTTCCGTTTACGGTCACCCGTCCTTCCGTTACGAATTCTTCGCATTTACGGCGGCTCGCAAGTCCGCATTCCGCTAGATACCTGTTGATCCTCATATGCGCATTATAGCGCAAAACGTCGTAAAATGCAAGTCATTGAAGGGGGTATCGGCGGATGCCGTCAATTTTCAAACGCCTCGTTTATCATATCGCGGCTTTCCTCGAACATGGGACCGCACCCGAGTACGACGCAGATTATCTCTCGGTCTTCCCGCTTTGCCGACGATACCAGACAGCGTCCCGCCGCCTTAGTGTAACCCGTCTTTATCCCGTTCCCGCCGTCTAACATACCGAGTATCTTGTTTTTGTTGAGCATGGTTCGGTATCCGCCGTCCGGCGAAGGACACTCTTTATACACCTTTGCGGACACGATCTCGCGGAATGTATCGTTTCTCATCGCAAACGCGCTTATGAGCGCGAGATCGCGCGCAGTGGAGTAGTGCTCGTCGTCGGGTAGCCCGTGCGGATTGACGAAATGCGACGAAGTTGCTCCCGCAAGCCGCGCCGTTTCGTTCATAAGGGCGGCAAACTCGTCCGTTCCGCCCGACGTCAGGCACGCGAGAGCGACGGCGCAATCGTTTCCGGAACGCAGCATAAGCCCGTATAACAGATCTCTTATACGCAGTTTTTCGCCCTTTTTAAGATAAAGAGAACTCCCCTCGACGCCTATCGCCTCATCCGGAACGACGCGTTCTGCGTCAATGTCGTCCGTATTAAGTATCACGGTTATGGCCGTAACTATCTTAGTGGTACTCGCTATCTCTCGCTTTTCGTCCGCATTCTTTTCGTAAAGCACCTCGCCTGCGCTCGCGTCTATCACTATCGCGCTTGCCGCGGAAGTCGAGTATGCCTCGGCAGTGACCGCACGAGCGCAAAACGCGACGATAACGGCGATCACGGCAATTGCGGCGAGAGCGACTGTGGCGCGTTCAGTTCTTTTCGTAAGCTGCCGCATCCGCTATTGCCTCCGCAAGATCGGGTATGAGTGAAAGCGCCTTTTCCACAAGCGTGCTTTCCGAAACTCTCAGCACTTTATATGAGCCGTTCTTTTTTATGAGAAACCCCATGGGCACGACGCTTGCGCCCACTCCGCTTCCTCCCGCAAACGGGTATGAGGAAACTCCCGCTTCCCCGTACTCTCCGCCGCCCGTAAGCATACCGAGAGTCACTCTGCTTATAGGCACTATCGTAGTGCCGTCTTCCATGGTCATTGGTCTGCCGATGACCGTATCCCCGTCCACAAGCGTCTTTATCCTTGCGAACGCGGTTTCCACTACCCGCTCTACGGGTTTTTGTTCGGTATTGAGTATCAAGTCCGATCCCCCTTTGCGCGTATGCGCTCTCCTCGCATTTTTGCCGCCGCCTTTCGTACGGCTGCCGCCGCGAAACCATATATAATATTTGCAGGACATGCGCCCATTATCCCTTTCACGTATATGCGCAGGGTATTTTTTCCGAAATCGGCGCGTATCCGACCCGAAAAGTCCACGCGTTGCATGCCTTTAAGAACGGTTACTCCCGCTGCCGCCGCCATGCGCACCAGCTGAACGAGGAGAGCGGACTCCGCGTCGAAGCCCGCCGCGCCTATTCTTACGCCGAGCGACATACGGTGCACGTCCAGCGCGTCGGTGAGCGGGTTGCGCAGGTAGCGGATAATAGAGTCCTTATCGCTTTCGTCCGTCGTGAGCGAAATGCCCCGCCTTTTTCCGTTTACGCGCAGCCACACATAGCCGAGCGCGGGAGCGAATCCGTCCGGAGAGATGTCCAGCCGCAATATGCTTACCCCGAACACCATTACTTTGATAAGGTACTTTTTCCCCGTTATATCCGCCTCCGCAGTAAAAGACGCCCGCCACTCGCCGCACAGAACCGTTATGACAAGTATGGTCACGGTAAGAAAAATCGCCATACACGAAGTATGGCGGTTTTGCATCCTTTTATTTATATTTATATCAATTTATTGCGTTTACGTATAATAGCGGCGACTTTGCATTCTATTATTTATACCGCATTAAACTTTATTCTGTTTAACATTTTATAGCGGAGCATATTGCGTCTCACGCTTTTTCGCCCGACTTTTCCTTTTCCGCGGCAGGAGTGAGAGTAGCCGCCGCGACGAGCGGCAGCTCCGCCTCGACTTTCTCCACCTTTTCGCCTTCGAGAAAGTCGGGGGTCTGTTCCTCGGGTATTTCAAAATCGTTGTAAAGGCTGTCGCTTTCCGCCTGCCTGTTTTTAAGTTCGTCTATACTGCGCAGAAGATCGTCGTAATCGGGCAACTGCGCTATGCTTTCAAGCCTGAACCGTTTGAGGAACTCGTCCGTCGTGCCGTACAACTTGGGGTTACCTATCGCGTCCTTTCTGCCCACTACCTCTATAAGTCCAAGACCGAGAAGCGTCTGCATCGTATAATCGCAGTTGACTCCGCGTATGGACTCCACTTCCAGCTTGGTAACGGGCTGTTTATATGCGATTATCGCAATGGTTTCGAGAGTGGCTTTGGAAAGTTCCTTTTCCCTTATGGGATTGAGCACCGTCGCAACCTCGTCCTTATAGTCGGGGTTTGTGCCGAACTGTAATTTGCCGTTGTATTCGAGAAGGTGTATGCCGCACTTCCCGCCGTACTTGGCTTTGAGACGCTTTACCGCCGCACGCACCTCGCTGTTTTGAAGTTCGAGCGCAGAGGCTATCGTTTCCGTTTTAAGAGGCTCTCCGGAAAGGAACAGAAGAGCTTCGAGGACGTTATCCGTTTTTTCTATATCCATAAAGTATTTTCTCCGATGTCATGTCATTGCCGAGCGGCGGCGGGCGGAATTTCGGGTACGGGCGCATCCGCAATGCGCACAAGGTATATGTCGCCGAATACTTCCGTTTGTTTAGCCGTAAGAAACTGCAATTTCATCAGTTCGAGCAGTGCCTGAAAAGTAGTTATTATTTCGCTGCGCGTCGCGTCCTCTCCGAAAAGTTCGTCGAAATGCACGGCGTTTTTTTGCCCGAGCGTGTGCACTATAAATTCCTGCTTTTCCTCCACGGTGAACGGGTCGCGCACTATCTCCTTGGGAGTGATATCCAGAGAGCGACGCTCCGCCCTCTCGAAGATCTTACGGAGCGCGGCGTAAAGTCCTTCCATATCCATGGATTTAAGAACGGTACGTTCGTCTCCCACGCTCATGTCGGGCGGACGCGAATATATGTCGACGGTCTCTCGCGCTTTCAGCTTTTCCGTTTCCGCCTTGTACAGTTCGTACTCTTCCAGACGACGCATCAGTTCGCTGCCGTCGTCCTCCTGCTCTCCCGCCTGTGCGGTTTCGGGTTTGGGAAGCAGCGATTTTGCCTTTATTTCAAGCAGATACGCCGCCATGCCGAGGAATTCGGACGCCTTGTCCAGATCCACGTCGTCGATGTCCCTCTCAATAAATTCAAGAAACTGCCCCGTGATGTCGGAAACGAATATGTCGCATATGCGTATTTTGGAACGCTTTATAAGGTGAAGAAGGAGATCGAGTGGTCCCTCAAAGGAATCCAGCTTGACGCGGTAACCGTCGCCTTCTTCGAGTGCGTCCTCGTCCAGTTCGTAATCTTTAACTTCGTCGTTTTCCATGTTGACGACACGCACCTCACAAATACAGATAGCCTATCGCGTCCCACCCGCTGACGGGCACGCCGAATATCAGGTTGAACAGCTGCTGTATGCTTCCCGCGATGCCCAGCGAGCCGTACTTGATGTATAGTCCGAGAATGTCCACGTATTGCAACCACTGCGGCGCAGGCAGATACATACTTATATAGGCGACTAAAAAGTGCAGGGCAAACAGGAAAAACAGTATATAGTTTCCGTTTCTGCGCAAAAAGCCGATAAATGCATTGTCGCGCTCCGCAAAAGCCTCTATCACCTTGAACCCGTCCAACGGTCCGAGCGGAATGAGGTTTAACAAGAGCAGAGAAACATTGATGGACGCCCCCAGCCAGAAGAACCAATAAAAGAAATAATAGGAGTAAACGGCGAACGCCGTCTGCCCGAGAATGCCCACCGCCATGACGATGGCAAGGAACAGACAGCAAACTATCATAGCCGCAAAGTTGTACGTTACGCCCGCTATCGCCGTCGTGAAAAGCCCGCGACGCGGCACTTTGAAATTATACGGATTAACGGGTACCGGCTTTGCGTAGCCGAACCCCATGAAAAGCAACATCAGAAATCCTATCGGATCGAAATGAGATACGGGATTAAGAGTAAGTCTGCCGTTCACCTTTGCCGTCAGATCGCCGTTCCATTTTGCAACGAGTCCGTGCGCGACTTCATGCGGGATTATGGCAAAATAAACGGCGAGAATAAACGCTATAAACGCGATCACCGTCATCAGTACGTCGTCATAGGTATTAAAGATTTGAAGAACGAAGTACATCCCGTCACTCTCCCTGATTTATTTTAAGAGTATACCACTTAATCGGGCGTTAGTCAACCGCTTTTTATATGGCTCAAAAAGCTGCGAAAAAACGCATAAACGGCAAAATAAAGGCGGATCGAGTTATATTTGCCACACGGCGCGATTAACGCATCGGATTGCATACAAACATGCGAAACGCGAAAACGGAACGATCCGCTCGGGCGACTTCGCTGAAAAATTTTCCGTTAAACTAACGGCACGGACGGAATATTGCATTTTGACGAAAGCCGAACGATCGCCACCCGCACGGAACGATAAATATACCCGCACGAGACTATATTATATAATAAGGAAACGACGAAAGAGCGCGGAGCAAGAAGCCCCGCGCCCGTTTCGCACCAGATCTTTCAGAACCATATGAACGGCCCTTTTCCGATATACCCCGGAAGACGTACGTCGATCACATTATCGCTTTCGTCACGTTCGCCCGTGCCTCGTCCGCTATTTTTCTTTTTACTCATCTTCCGCCTCTCAAAAGATCGCCTACAATGTCAAGATAACTCTTTTCGGTGAGATCGCTTGTCGTCACCAGATCGCTCTCCGCGACGATCTCTCCGCCGGCGGTAGCCGTGATCTTACCTACGACGCTTCCGCGCGGAAGCGGTAGTGCGCCGACTTCGTTAAGAGTATAGGAAAGCGTGACCTCTTCATCCTTTCCGCGCTCGGACAGATAGTAACCGTCGGAAGCGGGCGCGACTCCCGTACTGCCCTCTTTCGACGACGGAACTTCCACTCGCCCGTCAATCTCCGCGCCCTTGAAGATCACCTGTTTGACCGACCAGTTGGCAAAGCCGTAGTCGAACAGCGAGCACATTTCGGCATTGCGCTTTTTGGCGGTAGGCGCTCCCGTGATAACGCCGATAAGTCGCATTCCGTTGCGCATGGCTGTGGCGCTGAGACAGTACATCGCTTCGTTTGTGAAACCCGTCTTTCCTCCGTCGCAACCTTCGTAAGCGCGTATCAGCTTATTCGTATTGGTGAGCACGGTATCACGCCCCGAAGGATGATGAAAGTCGAACATCCAAACGCCCGAATAGCCGAAGAACTCCTCGTGTTTTATCAGCTCTCGGAACATCACGGCGGCGTCGCGCGCGCAGGAATACTGACCCTCTGCGGGCAGTCCCGTACAGTTGACGAAAACGGTGTCTTCCATTCCGAGTTCGCGTGCGCGCTCGTTCATCTCGGTGACGAATCCTTCCACGCTACCGCTTACCGTTTCCGCAAGCGCGACGCAAGAGTCGTTTGCCGACGCCACCACCGCGGACTTGACGAGCTCGCCCACACAGTAAGTTTCATGCGCATCGAGGAACGCCTGACTGCCGCCCATGGAAGCGGCGTTTTCGCTCACCGTGATCTCGTCGGAGAGCGACAGCTCCCCGCGCTGTATGTTTTCAAAAGTCAGAAGCAACGTCATGATCTTTACCATACTTGCTATGGGACGGTGCTCCCGCGCGTTTTTCTCGTAAAGTACTTTACCCGTTCCCGTTTCGATGAGGATCGCCGAAGGAGATTGCGGTTCGACAGGTGCGGCGAGCGCGGTCACCGTGGGAAGAGTCCCCGCGACGATGATCAGAGCCGCAAGACAAAGTACGGATACATAGAGAAATGCCGGTCTTTTTTTCAAAGCAAAAATTCCTCCTTACAGAGGAATTATGCGTATCATATGTCGTTAATATGTAAAATTTTACAGAAAGAAAGAAAACAATATCACGAGAACGGATTTTACCACGACGCTGACCACGCAAAAGACGAATATCACCACCGAACTTTTCAGCACGGGCAGAAAGGGCGTTCCGCAACCGTATTTGCGTTTTTCCGCCGCTATTCGGGCAAGCCGCGCGAACAGTGCGAAGTAAATCAGATCGGTAATGATCGACATTATAACATAAGCTATCGCAAGAGGCAATGCGAGAAGACCGAACGACCGCATTACGAGTACGAGAGTCGATCCCTGGAAAAATCCCACTGCGACTGTAAACGACACGGTCAAAATCACCGAATGGGAGAATCTTCCCACAAAACAGAATACGGTGACCGAAATCAGCGTAAAGATCAGCAGAGGAAATATGTATCCGGCAAACGACGCCTGTACTATGAGCGCATACATCCCCGCATTCACGCTCGCAAGAGCCTCCTGAGGGTCTATCGGTTTAAGTGAGGACAATACTCCCATGACAAGACCGAACACCAAAAAGCAGGAAAACGCTATCAGCCATGCGAGATGCTCTTTGACGAATTTGAATATACCGTCTATTCTGGACGTGACGAAATATTTTAAGTTCAATCCCGACATACTGCAAAATATGCCATATTGTAAAGAAATATGCCGTAATTCGCCTATATTATGTCTGACATAGTTATAGCAACCACTCCGCAAACACACCATAGCCCCTTGTCGGATCGCCCGTAAATACGTGCGTCACCGCGCCTGCGAGTTTACCGTTCTGCACTATCGGACTTCCGCTCATGCCTTGAAGTATCCCGCCCGTCTTTTCAAGCAGAGCTTCATCCGTAACGCGTATAACCATGCTTTTCTCCCCTCTGCTGTCGCTCTTTTTTGCCTTTACTATTTCTATCTCATACGCGCGCCGTTCACTGTCTACCGTGGAATAGATGAGAGCCTTACCAGGCCGAACTTCGTCGTGCGACATTACGATAAACTCTTCACCCCGCGCCTGCCCGAACATTTTGCCCGAAAGCCCGAAAGTATCGTTGGAAAGAATATTTCCTATCGGCTCGCTCCCGCGCCGTCTGCCAATAAGCCTACCGGCCGCGCCTCCGGACGGAAGTTTTGCACCGATTATCTCCGAATCGTAAATGTACCCGTATTCGGCGGAAACCGTCTTTCCTGCCGAGGTTATGGCGTGACCGAGTGCACGGTAACTGCCGTCACTCTTTTCAAACGTCACCGTCCCCAGACCGGATATGCCCTCTCCGAACGTCACACCGTCTGCGTCGGGAACGTCTACGGCAAGCCGCTCACCGTTCCTGAAAACCTGAAACAGCGCGCTGTCGCCGCTTACGGACAGCACGCACTCCGCATCGCACGCACCCGAAACGCGCACGCCGTTTATATGAGTCACAACATCGCCCTCTCGAAGTCCGCATCCGGCAGCTTCCGCGGTAACGGACGCCACCGCCGGGCCGCTCGTATATAATTCTATATTTACGGGGTACCCGCCGAGATAGACTTCTACACCGCCGAAAGCCGCTTCCGCCGCATGCATACGGGGAATGAGCATCAACGCGAAAAGTATAATCATTGCGACAATCGCAATATACCGCTTTTTCACACACGTATATTTCACACCCATACCGTTGATAGTAAGTGCCGTACTCTTTCACTCTATCCCGCCGCGCCGATGGAAATAATTTCAACGCGGCTTTAAGGATGCCGCACATGCGGAATACGAAAACGCCTGCCCCGTAGATACCGAATCAGACAAAGTACAAACAAACCTTACGGAAAAACAACGGTTCAAACGAACGGAACCGCGAAAAACGCGAACGACCGTACTTTTCCTCACGCGAACGATTCGCGCGCCATCCGTCGTCCGGAAAGACGTTTCCGATGCCGACGGCGTCAACGCACACGCATTTACCGCATTGAGACGGATCGGTTTTTTGCACGCGCTTCCCCCGTTTTTTATGTACGCGTTTTATATGCTACGGTGAAAGGCACATGCCGGAACTTCTGAATTTGCAATATTTATACCCCCCCCCCTGTGGAAAAAATGCAATATTATACAGTAAAATCCGCTATTCCCATCATGCCGGAAATATGATATTATTTTATAAAATACAGGAGGGACAGAAAATGAATAAACTCGGAAAAGCATGCATTCTGCTGCTCGTACTAGTGTTGTCATGCGTACTGTGTATAGCAACGATCACCGCCTGCGGCAGCCGTAACGATGCTCCGCCGACAAACCAGGATAATCCGGACGATTCGAATGACCCGGATGACGTAAAGCCTCCGGAAGAGGACGACGACATAATAGACATCGTACTGTTTACGGGACAGTCTAATATGGTCGGACGCGAGACATCGCGTTATACCGCGGACATTCCGGACGGATATGCATTCGAGTATAAGCAGAACGACGACGAGCTGACGGAAGTAAAAAATCCTGTCGGCGAAAAAATCGGATCGGCACTCGAAACATCATCGGGATCGAGCATCGTACCGGAATTCTGCAAAAATTACGTCGAACAGACAGGCAGAAAAATCATAGCGGTACATGCGGCATACGGCGGACGGCATATTTCGTATTTTGCGGAAGGCGGGTCAATGTATCGTCCGATAATAGACAAATACAACGACTGCCTCGAATTCGTAAAAAATTCGGGCGAATATGAAATAGGCAGAAAATTCTATGTGATGTATCAGGGAGAATCGGACACCGGGTCTTCCGGCAAAGAGGACGGTACTTCAGCCGAGACGTACGAACAGCAATTCATGAGTTTCCATAACGGGCTCAAGGAAGAATGCGGAATCGAATTCGGCGCGCTGATATATAACGGACGGAACTCCGTTCTCAACGAAGAAGGCATATCGCGCATAAACGGAGTAAAAAAAGCTCTCGCGGAACAGCACGAAGACATAATCGTATGCGATAAAGCGCCCGCGACGTATTATACAGACCGGCTCGATTATATGCTGTCGGACAATATTCATCTCAACGCGGAGGGGCTTAAAAAAGTCGCGTCCGATTCATGCAACAGCATAGTAGCTTACCTCGGTTACGGCAGCGACTCAAGCAAGAAAAACATCGACCCCGTTGACTATCTGCCGGAACCTGAAATGCCGCTTCCGCCGATTGACCCGCCTTACTCATATGAATGGAACTTTGACGGAAACGTCGACGAAAAAGACGAAAAAATTACGATTGAAAAAACCGGAAACGGCACATACTCTTTCGAAAACGGGAGCTATGTTCATAACGGATCAAAGGACAATCCGGAAAGCGACATAGTATATTGGAACTTCGCGCAAAAAATCAATCTTCCGGCATCCGAAGACTGGACAGTCGAATGGAAGGGATACAGCGGTCAGCCAATGTACGGAAACGCCAGCGTGCTTCTTGCCGACGGACAAACCGAATTTATCACATACCAGGAAGAAAACGGGATTTACGTCAGAAACAACAATGCAAGAGCTCAATTCAAAAGCGCAAAAGTCCTTTCATCAATGTACGATGAACACGAATGGAAACTCAGCTACGATTCGTCCGCAAAAGAAATAGAGCTGTCCATTGACGGCGTAAGCGAACAAACTCTTTCCTGGTCTGCCGATCTGACATTCGGAACGATGCTCGGCTCTTCGTGGAACGGCAATATCGGCGACGGCAATAACGCAAATTACTCGTTTACCGGAAAGCTCGATTATTTCAGAATATCCGCAGGAAACGATCAGGAACAGCCTCTTCCCTCAGGCGCATCGTACGAATGGAATTTCGATAACGGCGACATCGGCGAAAAGGACGGCAAAATAACGGCAACAAAAGTCGGAAGCGGCAACGCGACGTTCGAAGACGGCAAATACAAAAATTCCGGAAACGACGTCGTTTATTACGAACTTTCTGAAAATATAGTCCTTCCGGCAAGCGTCGAATGGAGCGTAGAGTGGAAAGGCCGCAGCGACATAGAAATGAACGGACATGCGAGCGTTCTTCTGTCGAACGGGCAGAACACGTTCATAACGTTTCAGGAATCAAACGGAATATATGTCAGCAACGGAACGGATAACAACGTCAAGGCAAAGTTCAATGCTTCATATATAAACCTCAAAGATCAATATTCGGAACACACATGGAAACTCTCATACGATCCGTCCGCGCAAAAACTGGCTCTCAGCATGGACGGCAGCAAAAAGGGAGAGCTTGCATGGAATTCCGACATAACGATCACACATCTGCTCGGATCGAATTACCACAATACTTCAGATGAAAATTACAATTATACCTTTACCGGCGAGCTTGACTATATAAAAATAATCACGGGAGATCAGACGACGGCTTCGGTCTGAAAACAAACGATCCGGCGGGAAAGTTTTCCCGCCGGATTTCATATACAACCTTTTTTACAAACAGTATGTCGGTTTTCAGGCGGCGGAGCATTATCGCTCCGCCGCCTTTACGGTTTTCTTGCAATCGCGGCTTGCTTACAGCCCTGCCTTATATTTGTCGCTCCACGTTTTCAGCTCTTCTGCAGCCCGCTTTGCGTTTGCGCTCACTCCGTCGGCGCCCGAAAGGCGCGATATTTCGCCTATCATTCCCTCTCTGTCGAGTTTTCTGACATTAGTGCTCGTGGTGAATCCGTCCGTAGTCTTTTCTATAAAGTACTGACAGTCTGCCATGGACGCGATCTGCGGCAAGTGAGTAACGCACAGCACCTGACCCGTACGCGATATGCAAGCAAGCTTTTCGGCAACTTCCAGACCGGTTTTACCGCTTATGCCTGTATCTATCTCGTCGAATATCATAGTATCGACGCCGCCGTATCTGCCCGTTATTACCTTTATGGCGAGCATGAAACGAGACATTTCACCGCCGGATATTATCTTTATAAGCGGAAGAAGCGGCTGCCCGGGGTTGGGAGAAAGCATAAATTCGACGTCGTCCGCTCCGCGCGCACCGAACGCTCCGTCGAAATCTTCCTCTGCGGGCAAAGGCGCAAACGATACGACAAACTCCGCATTTGCCATACCGAGATCGGAAAGTTCGGATTTGACGTCCTTTTCAAGGCGTTTCGCGCCCTCTCTGCGGACGTCCGAAAGCTCGGTGCAAAGCTTGTAGCACTCTTTAAGAAGACGTTTATCCTCTTGTAAAAGCCGCTCGTATTCCTCGTCGCCCGTCGAAAGCGCGGCATACTCGGAATTGAGCTTTTCAAGCAGTGCGGAAAAACCGTCGGGATCGCCGTATTTGCGTTTGAGCGATCTTATAAGTGAAAGTCTGTTTTCGGCTTCTTCCAAATCGCTCTCATTGAAATCAACTTCCGAAAGGCACTCTCCTATCGTCTGAGCTATGTCCTCGGCTTCCACGGCAATGCCGTCCAGCCGTTCGGCAAGTGAAGAATACTTGTCCGACAGCGACGAAAGCGATGACAGCGCACGCGACGCGTCATATATGCCGTCGAGAGAACGTCCCTCTCCCGAAAGAGCGGACGCCGCCTCCGCAAGCGCGTTTCTTATCTTTTCCGCGTGCATGGCACGATTACGCAGGTCTATAAGCTCGTCTTCCTCGCCTTGCCGTACCGCCGCGCGCTCTATCTCGTTTATCTGATAGGACAACATGTCCATGCGCCTCAATCTGGTAGCCTGATCTCCGAGCTCGCGCGCCGCCTCTCTCACTTCGTTTCTTTCGGCGTACTTCTTGCCCAGTTTGTCAAGGAGCGCAAGCGCGGGTTCGCCTATATATGAGTCGAGTATCGAGCAATGCGCGCTTTTGTCGCCCAGCACCTGATATTCGTTCTGACCGCATATATCCACAAAACGACTCATTACGGAGCGGAGCATTTTTACCGTCGCACTGCGCCCGTTTATGCGCACGTCGTTCTTGCCGTCTGCGGTAAATCTGCGCAATACGACTATTTCACTGTCCGCATCGAAGCCGTAATCCTCTAAAAATGCGGTTTTTTCGGGCGACGAAAAGACGAATACGCCCTCGACGTATCCGCCGTCTGCTCCGTAACTGAGCATGGTACGATCGTATTTGCCACCCATAAGGAGCATGAGCGCATCCACTATAATGGACTTGCCTGCGCCCGTTTCGCCGCTGAGAACGTTGAGCTTGTCCGAAAATTCAAGCTCCGCATCCCGTACGAGCGCAAGATTTTTTATCCTTATGCGTTCGAGCATACTTACAGCATCTCCCGCAGTTTATCCGCTATGCGTTCCGCATCTCTCAGCGTCGGCGTTACTGCAAGCACGGTATCGTCGCCGGCGACACAGCCGAGTATATCGGGATCTCCGAGCCTGTCTATATTCATGCCGACGGTAGACGCACCACCGGGTACGGTTTTGAGTATGACGAGATTCTGCGCCGATGTTATGGACAGTACTGCGTTACGATATATGTTTGCAATGTTTGAAAGAAAGTTCTTTTCCTTTCCGCCCTCACGGACATACCTCTGCCGACCGCCGTCATTTATCTTTATAAGACCAAGCTCTTTTATGTCGCGTGAAACAGTCGCCTGAGTTACGTTGAATCCCTCTGCGACGAGTGCGGAAGCAAGTTCGTCCTGCGTTTCTATCGGTTTTTCCGCTATTATTTCAAGTATCTTGACATGTCTTCCGTTACGAGCCATATTCACCTCTCCTTATTTCGCTAATCCGAGCTTACGGTTAAGTCTGCCGTAAAATCCGAAATCGTCGCACGTTACGAGTTTAGCGTTAAACGGTGCTCTGACTACGGTCATTTCCTGCGCGTCGCCTGCGACTACGTTGCCGTCAGCTATTATACTGCCCGGCTCGCTCCCCGCCACTATGACGGGCTGCTTATCCGACGCTATCACGGGACGCGCCGAAAGCTGATGGCAGTTCATGGGAAGGAGCAGCAGACAAGGTATATCCGGACATACGATAGGTCCGCCTACACTGAGCGCCCAACCTGTCGAACCCGTGGGCGTGCCGACTATAAAACCGTCCGCCTTATAGTTTGCGACGTGAGAATCGCCCACTCTTACGGATACGTCTACCGTCTTGCCAAGACTGCGCTTGTAGAACACGACTTCGTTTATCGCAAAGAACTTTCTCCCCGCGGCGCGCGCTTCGAGCATCGCGCGTTCACTCACGGTATAATTGCCGCTCATAATGGTACGCACCGTTTCCTTAGCCGCATTGTCGTCCGCCGTTACCGCAGTGAGAAATCCCATGCCGCCGAGATTAACGCCCATAACGGGTATTCCTTCGGGCGCGGCAAAGGCTATGGCGGAGAGTATGGTTCCGTCGCCGCCCAGCGATACGATCATATCGGGACGGGGCTTACAATCGTCGCCGAAACCGCGCGCTTTGCCGAAAACGCCGAGAACGGAATCGTGAACGACGTATTCCGCGCCCGCCTTTTCAAGCTCGCCCGCCAGCTTACGGGCAAACACAAGTCCCACGTCCCTTTCGGGATTTGCATATATACCTATGAGCATACTGAAATTATACAATAAAATTTATATTTATGCAAGGTTTATACAACGGTTTTTTATAATTACTTTTTTTTTATCCCATCGGAACGACCGTTTGGCGCTTATTTTCTTTCATTCTTAAAAAGCCATTCGGTATTTTTGCTTTTTTCGGCACCTTACCGTTTACCCGAATTATATTCCGCAATAGGCTTCCGACGCAAGCATATACCGTTATGCGAAAATAAAAAAGAGTACAGGTTCGAATCCTTTACTCTTTTTATTGATTGTTTTGCCGCTATTTTTCTACATCGCGCGGCAACTCATACGGCGGATAACGCAACGCTTTAATTGCGCGGTTACCTGCCCGTTGCCTTTTGCCGCCATGCTATGCGGTAATAAACGCGGCGAGCTAACGCACGCTTTAATTTCAATTGCGCGGTTACCTGCCCGCTGTTTTTTGCCGCAATGCTGATACGATCCGTATTGCTTGCCCGATCGCTTGCCGATCAGCTACGGGAACGCGTAAACGCGGAGACTATCCTATTTAAGCGCGCCGCAGTCAATCCGTTGGCATCGAACGCCGCCGTAGCGGAGCGGTTATCGCAGAACCTGTCCTCAAAGCCGAGCGTTACCGTTTCGCACTCCGCGCCCATTCTGTTAAGTTCGTCAAGTACGCTTTCTCCGAAACCGCCGCGAACGACGTTTTCTTCCAGCGTTATGATTATATTGCCCTTTCCGCACACCGAATGAAGAAATTCGGTATCCAGCGGCTTTACGAAACGTGCGCTTACGAGAGTGCAATCCGTTCCGCGCGCAAGCTCTATCATATTCGGACCCACGGCAATTATGTAGACTCCGTTATCCGAATGAGACAGCACTTCCCACTTGCCGTAAACTATATCCTCCGGATCGTCGTCCGAAGATTGGGTGTAACCTTTGGGATACCTTATCGCAAGAGGCACTTTAACTCCTGCCGACCAATCGATCATCTTGGCAAGGTCCTTTCCGCAACGCGGCGCCATGACGCAGAATCCCGGTATCGTCGTAAGATATGAAAGATCGAACAATCCCTGATGCGTGACTCCGTCCGATCCCGCCGCGCCCGCTCTGTCTATCAAAAAGCGCACGGGCAAAGAATTTATACCGACGTCGTGCAACAACTGATCGAAGCCGCGCTGTAAAAACGTCGAATATACCGCGAAATACGGCTTATAGCCGGACGCCGCCAATCCGGCGCACATTGCTACGGCGTGCTGTTCGGCAATGCCGACGTCGAAACACCGTTCGGGGAAACATTCGCGGAAAGATTCCAGCCCCGTACTCGGAAGCATGGCGGCGCTGACGCACACCACTTTTTCATCCCGCTTTCCCAGCTCTACGAGTTTTTCTGAAACTATGTCGGAAAATTTAAGGATATTTTCCTTTTCTCCCGTTACGCCGTGATACTTCACCGGGTCGTGTTCCGCCTCGTACATTCCGCTACCTTTGCGCGTTATGACATGTAGCAGCACGGGAACGTTATAAGACTTTGCCTGATTGAGGATATAGACGAGTTCGCCTATGTTGTGTCCGTCGAATGCGCCGTAGTATTTGATACCCAGCTGCTCAAACATTCTGACGGTCATTACCTGTTTTTTCACCGCATTTTTAATTCGTTCCGTCGCGCGCACGAGCACTCCGCCTATCAGCGGAACGCCGTTAATGCCGCGCTTGAACTTTGTTTTTAACACCTTATATCTGCGGCTGAGTCGCAGTTTTCCGAAATAGGACGATATTGCGCCGACGTTGCGCGTTATGGACATCTCATTGTCGTTGAGGATTATTATCATGCGTGTACCCGACGCGCCTATATCGTTTAATGCCTCATACGTCATTCCGCCCGTAAATGCGCCGTCGCCTATGACTGAAACGACGTTATAGTTATCTCCCGAAAGGTCGCGCGCACGCGCCATACCGAGACCGACTGACAGCGAAGTACTGCTATGCCCCGTAGTAAAGGCGTCGTACTCGCTTTCTTTCATATTCTCGAAACCGCCCAGTCCGCCTTCCGCGCGCAGTGTTACGAATGCATCGCGCCTGCCCGTTATTATCTTATGGGTATATGACTGATGACCGACGTCGAAGATAAATTTGTCTTTCGGGCAGTCGAAAACATAGTGCATGGCTATCGTAAGTTCGACAGCGCCGAGATTGGAGGCAAGATGCCCTCCACGCTTCTCGACTACACGCACTATATATTCCCGAACTTCTTCGGCGTATTTTTCAAGCTCCGCCAACGTGAGTTTTTTAAGATCGGACGGAGAATTTACCTTTTCGAGATACATTACAAATTGTCGGAAGTGCGTGAGAGCACGGCTTTCGTCAGCTCCCGCAAAAATTCCGAATTGCCTCCGGTCTGTTTGAGTTTTTCATCCGCCTTACGTATAAGCGATTCAAGCTCCGCTTCCGCGCTCCTTCCGAGTGCAGACGCAAGAGAGCGTTCTCCCGTGTCCGCATCGAGCAGATCGTCGCGCAACTGAAAAGCTCTTCCCAGCGTTACCGCATAATCCTTCCATATTTCGTATTCGTCGTCACGACAAGCCGCTATGCATCCGCCGAGAATAGCCGCTTCCATGAGCTTGCCCGTTTTAAGCGCGTCTATCCTGCCGAAAGTTTCCGCATCCGCCGACGCAAGATCGGTTTCAAATTCAAGTGCCTGACCGCCTATCATCCCGCACGCGCCGGCACAGTCCGCTATAAGTTTCATTATGCGCGTATAATGTCCGTCCACGCAAGCGCAATCGGCAAGCAGCTGAAAAGCAAGACAGTGCAGAGCGTCACCCGCGAGAACGGCGGTAGCCTCTCCGAACATCTTGTGATTAGACGGTCTTCCGCGACGGTAATCGTCGTCGTCCATTGCGGGAAGATCGTCGTGAATTAGCGAATAGGTATGCACGCATTCTATCGCCGCCGCCGTTTTAAGATCGGTTTCGGAAGGAGCTCTGCCGTACGAACCGAGAACGGCAAGGTACAGAACGGGGCGCAGTCTCTTTCCTCCTCCGAGAAGAGAATAACGCATGCTTTCTCTGAGCTTCGACGGGACGCAATCGGGAATTACTCCTTCCAGCGTCTTTTCACACATATTTTTAAGCGCTTCGTATCTTTCCTCGTAACCCGTTTTCATACATCCTCTTCGCCGAGCGGAACTTCCGTCAGCTCGTCCATTTTTCTTTTGAGTTCGGTTATCCTGCCTTTGCCCCTCGAAAGCTCGGTGAAACATTCGCGCGTAAGCGCAATGCCCTTTTCAAAAAGTTCTATGCCCTGCCCGAGCGTCGTATTTTCGTCTTCAAGCTCCGCAACTATACTTTCGAGAGCATCCATCTTGCTTTCAAGATCTTCGATCTTCTTTTTCTCCGACATAAGCCGTTTCCTCACTTTCGGTGACATCGGCGCCGAACTTGCCGTCCCGCATATACACCGTCACTTTATCGCCGCGCGACAGTTGCGACACTTTGCGCACTTCGCGTCCGTTACATTCCACTTTTGCGTATCCGATAGAGAGCAGACCGAGCGGACTCAGTTTTTCAAGAGCCGCGGCATCCTTCGCAAGACGCGCTTCCGCCGCACTCGCCTTAGATTCAACCGCGCCGCTTATTCGCGTAAGCAGTGACGACACATATATGCTTCTCCTCTCCAAAAGACGTTCACAAAGTGCTATGACACGCATAGCACCATACATTACACGGTGATTTTTGCCGTCATACAGTCTGTTTATTCCTTTTTTAAGCGCATCGGCAGCTCCAAGCACCCTTTCGCGCAAGGCTGCCGCAGGAGCGGAGATCATTGCCGCCGCAATGGACGGAGTTCCCGCCCGTGCCGACGCGCACAGATCGCACAGCGTGTAATCTGTTTCGTGCCCTACCGCACTTATTACGGGAAGTCGGCTTTGAGCGACCGCCCGAGCAACGCATTCTTCGTTATACGCCGCAAGATCGGACGCGGAGCCGCCGCCTCTGGCAAGAACGATCACGTCCGCATCCCGACAAAACGAGTTTACGTCGTTTATCGCGCGCGCTATCTCCGCCGCGCTTTCAGTCCCCTGCACGCGCACGTCGCACAGGCATATGTCCATGGACGGGTCGTTGGCGCAACAAACGGAAAGAATATCGTGGAGCACGGCTCCGTATTCGCTCGTTATCACTACCGCCTTTCGGACTACCTGCGGAAGAGGCGGTCTGTTATCGAACACACCCTCTTTGCGGAGTGTTTCTTTAAGCTGTCTCAGTTTTGCGAGAAGGTCGCCCTCGCCGACGGGAGAAACGTCCTCGGCGACAAACGACACCCTGCCGCTTTTTGCGTAAAACATTACGGTACCGGTCACGTCCGCATTGTCGCCCACTTCCGCACGGATGTGCGCGAACGTCACGCAGTAAAGCGTGCTTCCGCCCTCTTTCAGCGTAAAAAACGTACGCGCGCCCATCACTTTGAGTTCGTATATCTCGCCGCGGACAACGACGTCGTGCAGTACGAACTCGTCTTCGAAGACCCCCGCGATATATGCGTTAAGTTGAGATACCGTCAGCCTTTTCTGCATCTGAACGCGCTTTCTATCGTGTTTTTAAGGAGCATGGTCACGGTCATGGGACCGACTCCGCCCGGAACGGGAGTGATATACGACGCTACTTTTTCCGCTTCGCCGAAGTCCACGTCCCCGTACAGCTTGCCGTTATCCCTGTTCATGCCGACGTCTATGACTATCGCGCCCGGTTTTATCATATCGCCCTTTATAAGCTGTTTTATGCCGACGGCCGCCACGAGTATATCCGCCTGACGGGTATACGACGCAAGATCCACGGTACGCGAATGGCAAATCGTAACCGTCGCGTTCTCGGAAAGAAGGAGCATGGCGCAAGGCTTACCCACTATATTGCTCCTGCCCACGACGACGGCATGCTTGCCCGCTATTTTCGCGCCCGTCGATTTGATGAGTTCTATTATTCCCGCGGGAGTGCACGGCTTGGTGCAGGGCAGACCGAGCATCAGTCCGCCCGCGTTTACGACGTGGAAACCGTCCGCGTCCTTTTCGGGGCGTATGCGCGCAAGCACCTTTTTCTCGTTGAGGTGCGCGGGCAACGGGAGCTGAACGAGTATGCCGTCCACTTCCTCGTCATCGTTGAGCTTGTCCACGAGCGCGAGAAGATCTTCTTCGCTCTCGTCCTCGGGCAGCTCATAAGCAAACGAACGGACTCCCACCTTTTCGCAGGCGGCTATCTTGTTGCGAACATACACTTCGCTCGCGCCGTCATGTCCCACTTTTACGACGGCAAGCCCTACTTTTCTGCCGTAACTTTCCTCGTACCTCTTCGCTTCCGCGGCAAGGTCCTCTTTTATGGACGCGGAAAGCGCTTTACCGTCAATGATCTCAGCCATTATCTTTCTCCTTTATTACGGACGCTATCACGCCGTTCACGAAAGCGCGGCTCTTGTCCGTCGAGTATTTTTCCGCGAGTTTTGTCGCTTCGTTTGCACTTACCGGGCAAGGAATGTCGCTCCGATAAAGTATCTCGTATGTCGCCACCATAAGTATGGCAAGGTCTACCTTATATATCCTGTCAATGGCAAATCCGTCGCTTAGCGACGCTATCTTCCCTTTCAGTTCGTCTGCGCGCGAAAGTATGCCGCCATACGCGCTCTTAATGTATTCCGTGTCGTCATCGGTCATTCCGTGACAGAAAACGGAAAGCGTAAAATCGTCGCGCTCCCCTCTGACCGTGTATTCGTAAATCAACTTGAACAGCGTTTCTCTCGCCGCAGTTCTGCCTGTATTAAGCATATAAACTCCGTAAGTATACTTTTGCGGAGCGAAAAAAGAAAAGATCCGCACTACCGCGCACGGATCTTTCCGATCGTCCGCCGCATGCTGCTCCGCATATAAGAGTATAACACAGCGGCGAACTATTTTCAATCTTTTTGACGCCATTCGCGGGAATTATCCTGCCGCACTTGCCTACATTTGCGCGCGGCGAGGCGGTCATCCGTTTAAGGCGAGAATCGCGCCCGGCCTTCCGTCACTCCGTGGGAATGATGCGTATATTCAGCGCCGTCGAACCCGTTTCGGTCATTACGACTTCTTTTATCTGAGTCGCCTGCGTTCCCGTAAGCTCGGCGCATTTGACTATGACGTTGATGTTTTCCGTCGTACTCGTGACTATGGCGTCCTCGAAACCCAGACCCTTGATGATGCCTTCGAGAGCGGTCTCGGTCTCCATGTCCTCCATGAGCTGCAATCTTGCCGCCTCCGCCTCTTCACGCGCCTGAGCGGAAAGATTGTCGGACGCAAGCAGTTCGTCATAGTACAGCAGCGTCTGCTCGCGCGATTCGGCACGATAGTCGCGGTAGGACGTAAAGAAATCCATGTAAACGTCCGTGCCGCTGACTTCAAGGGCATTGTCCGCAGTCAGATTAAGGACGATATTGAGAACGCCCGTAAGCACCAACAGTGCGACCATACCCGTCAGAATGATGATCTTCTTTTTCTTACTTGTCATGATTATAACCCCCGAAAAAAATGTTTCAATCGCCTTTGGCAAGCACGTTGACTTTGTCTTCGTCGATACCCAGATACGCGGCTACGGACATTATCAGTCGCATTTTGACGGCTATATCGTTGCCGCCGTCGCACACGATGATCACGCCCTCGGGTTCACGCACCGTTTCGCCGTCCTCCGTTACCACGTCTTTCCAGTATATCATTACGGAAACGTCTCCCACGCCCTCCGTACCGGACAACTTTGCTTCCAGCTCTTTTACCACGCCTGCACAATAATCATACTCACCGTTTTCCTCGTTTATGCCTGCGTTTTCCGACGAAAAACAGGAACTTCCGAAATAAATGAGGAGCATTACGGCGATCGCAAGCACGGCGACCGCAAGCCAGATGCGTTTTGCGCCGCCCAATTTTGCCGCGACGGCTGCGGCTTTACTCTTTATCTTTTCCCACATAGACATATACCGCGGATATATCCGTTCCGAAATATTCCGAAACGAGCGCGCCCACCCGAACGATCTCGGACGAGCTGTCTGCAAATTCCCCGTATAACGTGACTACGACGCGCGTTACCGTCGCCTTGTCGGCATAAACCGTCCCTTCCACTACGCTTGACGTATCGTAGCCGTGCGCGGCGAGCTCCGCGTCGAGAGCTTCCGCGGCAAGCGCAAAGTACGCCTCGTCCGTTACGTCCGCTATATCTTCGTCGTATGCCGAGTCGCCATAATCGCAACTCAGCGCGTCGTAATTTCCGGATATTATCATGGGTACGGGGAATATCACTGCAAGTACGAACGCGTACACGCACGCAGTCCGCACCGCGCCGTGCATGCGCGTTCCCGCCGTAAGGTGATTTATCACCGCGCCGAGTATGCCCGTACCCAGCACGCTCATAAGCCATACCGTCATAAGAATATGTTCCCCGCAGCCATAAGTATGAGCATGAAAACGAAATACAGAAATCCCGCACCGAACATCATGCCGCCCGCAAGAGACACCGTCTTGCTTATTCCCTGCAACATATCGCCCATCTGCTTGTCCCCGAACGGTTCGGCTATCGCGGCGGACAGTTTCAGGCACAGCGACAGTACGGCGATCTGCATAACGGCGGGTAGTATCGTCAGAAGCAACAGCACGAGAGCAGTATAACCGAGCGCGTTTTTGATCGCTATCCCGCCGGACACTACGAGATTGAATCCCTCCGACATATACCCGCCTATGACGGGAACGTATTTGCCTATTGCGAATTTCGCTCCGCGCACGCCGAGATTATCCATGACGTTCGCGGTAACGCCCTGTATGCTCATTACCGCCGTCAGCACGAAAAAGCCCGTACCGAACAGCCACTTTACCGCACTGCGCAAAAACGAAGACATCTTATTCGGTCCGCCCTCTCCCGAAATGCTGCCCACCACGCCGAAAACGAACGCGGCGGCGAGCATGGGCATCAGTACGGACGAAATGAGATTGAACATACCGCTCGTTATAACGGCGACTGCGGGACTGAACACTGCGGCAGTAGTTCCGCCGCCCACTCCCGCAATAAGAGTAAGTATCACGGGTACGAGTACGTTTATCTGCGCCGCCATGGAGCTGAGCGTCTTTGCGCACATCGTGAACATTGCCGTGACCGATACTCCCACCGTTATCACTATACAAGCGGTTGCGGCAACGTGCGCGGCTTTGCTTACGCTCTCGGTATGTCTTCCCCCCTTTAACGCACCGACAGCCGAATATATCACCGACACTCCGACGACGGTCGCAAGCAGAACGGCAAGAGCGGACAGACTGCTCCCTATCACGCTGAAAATAAATTCCGTCACATTGGAAAAATTCAGCCCTATCTCGCCCGACAGCACACCGCGCAGTACGGATATGAAATCCCTCCCGCCGAACAGCTCGCTCTGGTCACGCGTCAGCTCGGCAAGAAGTCCGTTCAGCTCGTCGCCGTCGAGCGCACCTATTATGTCATCGGTATAACTGCCGCCAGCCGCCATGGGTCGTTCTCCTTATTGCGCCGCCCGCTTTTATATCGGCGCGCTCCTCGCATGCTTTTTACGCCCGGCAGACGCGGACTTCCCGTCACGACTGCGCCAGAAGTTCTATAACTATATCGGCAAGTTTACCGAGCAGCGGTACTGTCATACACAGAAGGAGTATCTTTCCCGCAAGCGAGATACTGCTCGCAAGCGACGGCATTTTAGCTTCTTCCGCCGCACCGCAGGCAAATTCTATGATATACCCCGCCCCCGCGACTTTCATCAGATACGCGACAAGTTCACCGCCCGCTCCCGTCTTTTCCGCAATGTCGGTAAGCATGTCCGTCAGTCCCGTGACGCCGTCCAGCACGCACATAAGAACCGCCGCACCGCCCGCAATGGCTATTACCGTGGCTATATCCTGTCTTTCGCTGCGTACGGTGAGCGCGGACACAACGGTTATTATGCCTATTGCCGCAATTTTGATCGCCATCAGAAATCACCGAACACCGATTGCATGGTAGTAAACAGTTGCGAAAGCATATCCACGACAAGGAGCAGTACTATCACAAGACCGACGAGACCTACCAGCGTGGCTATTTCGTCCTTGCCCGATTTTTTGAGGATCGCGCCCACCATCGCGGTAATTAGTCCGACTGCCGCTATTTTGAAGATAACTTCTATACCCATATTCACCAGAAAATCACGGCGGCAAGCAGCCCCGCGAGAAAGCCCAGCTTGACCGCGGCTTTACCCGTTTTAGCGTAACGCTCGGCGGCGCGTTTGCCGTACGCGCCGAGTTTAAGCCTGAAATTTTCCACCGCTCCTTTTTCTACGGAGGAAGAACGCGTTCCCAGCTCCGTAAGTCCTCCGATGACCGCGCTTTTTTCCTCACCGTTCAGCCAACCCGCCGCAGGCGCAGGCTTCGTCCCCGAACGTATCGCGGACGTGCACTCGAAAAGCTGCCGCGACAACAGCGGCGAACGCGCCGGATACGCGCTCATAACTTCGGGCAACGTGTCCATAGAGAACGAAAGCGACTCCGCATACGTTCTTAAAAAACCGTCGAGATCGTCGTAATACTCCGCTTTACGCTTCATGCGCACACATACCGCATAGCCTATCAGCGCGCCCAAGCAACCCAGGCACACCGCCATGAGCAGTTTATCCGTCATTTACTGCCGCCTCGCGCGCGTTGCGCACGTTTGCCTGCACGCCGCCCGCTCCGCGCGATAAAAACGCGTATTTATCCATAACGCCGCCGAGAGAAGCAAAAAGCTCCCTCGCGGTAAACGATCTCATATCCGACGCGTGTGCGGAAGCTATCACGGCTATGCCGCACCCCGCAGCCTCTCGCACTATTCGCGCGTCGTCCTCTCCGAATAGCTCGTCCGTGATTATTACGTCCGGGCGTACGGAGCGCATCGCGCACTCGAAAGCGTGCCGTTTGTCGCACCCCGTGATTATGTCCGTTCGCCGTCCGACGTCCATACCGGGCTCGCCCCTGCGGCAACAGGCTATTTCCGCGCGCTCGTCGGCAATGAGCACGTTATATCCGCCCTCATCCGAAAGGCGGCGCGCAAGATCGCGCAATATAGTCGTTTTACCGCCTCCGGGCGGCGCAAGCACGAGAATATTGCACAATTTGCCAACTATGTCAGGCATAATACATTGTGAAATTCCCAATATTTCATGCGGAATGCGAATATTGACGGAAGAATAGTTTTTTACGGTCAATATCTTTCCTCCGTCCGTGACGACCTCTCCGCATATGCCCATGCGCACGCCGCCGCCCAGCGTTATGTATCCCCTGTTTATATCGTCGCTGTAAGCATATACGGAGTGTTCGGCTGCGCCGAGTACGGATGCTCTGACGTCCTCCGCGCGGCACACCAGTGCCGGCGCACTCGACTCCGAAAGCCCCGAACGCGTCAGAAAATATTCCCTGCCGCCGTACCAGACGGAGACGGGCATTCCCGCGCGCAGTCTTACCTCCCACAGCTTATCGGGATCGAGATTTTCCTCTGCCGACGCGTATACCTCTGCGGGCAATACGGATATTACTGAATGAAGATCGAACATACCGTATTATATTTGCGCCGCTTTCGGTGTATGAACGAAACGTAACACATTGACAATTCACGACATAAAAAGTAACTATGAGCAAAACCGGCAATTTTATCGGAGTGAACGACGAGCACGGACAGCAACCTCCCACCGCGGGAAAGCGTACTCCCGTTATGCCCTATCTCGGACGGAATATATATGAGAACGAGTTTAACAGACCGGCTAAAATGTACTGCGCGATATCGCTGCTTCGCAGTGGCTTCCGAACGTTCGATCTGCACCCCGAACTTAGCGACGTAAGCGTATCTACCCGCGTCGGAAGGGCAAATGCGGCGGGAATAGATCTTCTCGTCACAATGGCTTACAATGCGTTCGGTAGCGGGCGCACGTTCAATTCCGTTTCCGGTCAGTACACATATTACTCCCCTAACTCCCGATATCCTTCGGCGTCCAGGCAGCTCGCGGAAGACGTTTATTCGGCGATAACGGACGACTCTCTGCAAACGAACGGCAGGGGCGTCGGAACGCTTACCGACGTGGGCGTGCTCGGTTCGGTATATTGCCCGTCCGCGCTTGTAGAGGCGGGATTCATGACAAACCTGCGTGAAGCAAGGCTGATGCTCGATCCCGATTGGCAACGCTCCATAGGAAGCGCGGCGGCACGCGGCGTATGCGAATACAAAGAAGCCGAATACGTCGGCGAGGGCAATCCGTCCACATATCCCGCCGTAATGCGGGGATCGGAAAACGCATACGTCGGCATTGCACAGTATTATCTGTCGCTCAGCGACTTCCCCACCGATCCCGACGGGATATTCGGAAGCGAAACGCGTGAACGAACAAAGGCATTTCAGCAGTTCAACGGACTCGATCCCGACGGCATAATAGGAAGACAAACGTGGAGCAAACTCGTTCTTCCGTCTCCGTCAGCGTACATTTTGCGCGCGGGCAGTACGGGAAATCCCGTATTGTACCTGCAAAGAAAATTGCTGTCAAAGCTGTATCCGCTTGCGACTGACGGCATTTTCGGAGAAGAAACGGAAAACGCACTCATCCTCTTCCAAACGGAATCGGGATTACAGCCCGACGGCATAGCCGGTCCGCTTACGTTCTCCGCACTTTCCTCACTCTCTTCCCCGCGCGATCCGTAAAATTGCACTTTCGGGCGCATCGGCTCGGCATACGAAGCGCAATGACGCATCGGTCCGAAAATCAATGGTGCGAAACCAAAATAAATAACACAATGCAAACGATTTGTCGCTTAAAAGTGATATAAAATGCAATATACAATATCATTATTTGCATTATATTTTGTCATGTACTAAATAAATGCATATCTGACGAGCGGTTGCAATGTTTGCAAAATATTAGTAAGTTTTTTTTCGGACATTACGTAAATCAGAATAAAGAACGCTGAAAACGAGCCGAGGACAATATGAAACGCTCCGCACGTGTAGTCGCTTGCGGAGCGAAAATTCCGCTTCATGTCACGACGTGGCAAAAATTCAAGGTCGCGGAAGATGAGCCGACGGCAGAAAAAGAAAAAACGCTTTATCAAGCCGAGGACAATATGAAACGCTCCGCGCGTGTAGTCGCTTGCGGAGCGAAAATGCCGCCTCATGTCACGACGCGGCAAAAACTCAATGTCGCGGAAGTTGAGCCGACGACAGAAAAAGAAAGAACGCTGTAAACGAGCCAAGGACAGAAAAAGAAAAAACGCTTTACCGAGCCGACGGCAATATAAAACGCTCCGCGCGTGTAGTCGCTTGCGGAGCGAAAAAACAACATAAAAGCCGACGCATGTGCGTCGGCTTTTTAAGATCACTTAACTCTCGACATATATTCGCCCGTTCTCGTATCGACGCGGATCTTGTCGCCGATGTTGATGAACAGCGGAACCTGTATCGCCGCGCCCGTTTCGAGCGTCGCGGGCTTGTTGCCGGCCTTGGACGTATCACCCTGAATTCCGGGCTCCGTTTCCGCTATGGTAAGCTCCACGAAATTAGGGGGATCAACGCTGAAAGGAACATCCTTATAGGACTGGATGGAAACCATCATTTCGGGAATGATGTATTTAAGAGCGTCACGGCAATCGTCTATATTGATGCTTATCTGATCGAACGTCTCGGGATCCATGAAATAGCAGAAATCGTCATCCGCATAGAGGAACTGATAGGACTTGGTGTCTATCCTTGCATCGAGAAATTTCTCCGTCGGGCTGAACGATTCTTCGAGAACCTGTCCAGTAACGACGTTCTTGTATTTCGTTCTGACGAACGCCGAACCCTTACCCGGCTTGACGTGCTGGAAGTCCACAACACGGAACACCTTGCCGTCCTTTTCAAACGTAGTGCCTTTTCTGAAATCGCCTGCTACCATAAAAATCTCCTTGTTAATTACTCTTTATATTGTCCGTTAGGACGGCACGCGCGCGGCGCGCTTATTTCGTCGCTTTTTATATGATAATACTTTTTGCAAAATTTGTCAAGTTCTCTATGCCGTCTTTTTTGACGACTACCATATCCTCTATGCGTACGCCGAACTTTTCAAGGTAAAGCCCCGGTTCGACGGTAATGACACAATTTTCGGGAAGCGGTTCGGTATTATTTGCGGAAAGACGAGGATTTTCGTGTATGTCTATTCCCACACCGTGACCGAGCGAATGCCCGAACTCGCGTTCAAAGCCGTTTGCACGGAAAATTTCGCGCGCAATGCTGTCCGCTTCCCTGCCGGTCATGCCCGCTTTGAGAAAATCAAGAACCGTCTGCTGTGCGGAAAGTACAAGATCGAATACTTCGGAAATGCGCCGCACGGGTTCGCCGTAAACAAATGTACGCGTCATATCTGAGCAGTAGCCGTCCGCCTTTGCTCCTATGTCGAACAGCACGACGTCTCCGCGTTCGAGTTTACGGTCGGATGCGGTGTGATGACAGTCGGACGCATTTTCGCCGAACGCGACAATGTTTTCAAACGCAAGCCCGTCAGCTCCGAGTTTGAGAAATCTGTACGTCAGTTCCGCACTTATGTCGCGCTCGCTGACTCCCGCTTTAAGATACGGCAATACCGCCGTCAGTGCGTGTTCCGTTATATCCTGCGCCTTTTTGATCTTCTCTATCTCACTTTCCGTTTTAACGGAACGCATGTTTTCGAGCGCGTCGGATACGGATCGGAAGGTATAGCTCCCGAGAGCTTTTTTAAGAGCTTTGAACTGAGATACGGTAAGCTTATCATCCTCATATCCCACGAATTTCGCACCAGCCGCAGAGAGCTTGTCTGCAAGCAGTCCGTACAGCTTTTCGGACGTGGTTATGACTACGTCATACCCGTTTGCCGCCTTGCGCGCTGCCACCTCATACCTGAAATCGGTATAGAACGTGACTGAATCAGGCAAAAGCAGAACGCAACCGAAAGACGTTTCTATTCCCGTAAAATAAAATCTGTTTGAGCCGCCGAATATCAGAACGGCATCGTTTTTTTCGAACAGAGATTCGTACATAATCGAATTATAACATAAAGCGGCGCGTATGTAAAGCGGAATACGCCGCAGCTCGGCTCGCCTTATAAAAGCGAAGCGGCAAACGTAACGGCGGAAAAGCGCATTTTCGCACAATGCGTCGGTCGGGTTTGACCGACCCGTCATATCCGCATTTTCCGATCGCGCTTTGCTTGTCGGTTGCCGCACATCGGTCAAGGCTCGATCGATATGGCCGCGCCAATGAAACGCCCGTAAAACGACTTTTCCGCCGCCCGCGCTCGCGCCGCGACAGTCGCGTTCAGTGCCGCGCCATATAGGCATTTAACTGTTTTAGGCACGTAAACGTCGGTAAGTTCATAACCTCTTCGACAGACGCCCGCACGGAGACGCAAGCGCGGAACATACTCCGAACGGCACAGAACATACGCGCCGAACGAGCAAAGCCGATAGATCAGACCGCCGAATGCATTCTCTTCATTGCAAGCGCGTCTTCCGCCTGAGTGCCGTCCGACTCGCAAATTATGAACGGACGCAGTTTATACTCGTCTATAAGTTTTGCGAGTCCCTCGTAATTCGGACCGTATTTGTCATCCGCGAACGTGAGGTGTTTGAGTTCTCCCTTTTCCCCGTACATGATCTTGGAAAAATGAACGTGGAACTCCTGCGCGCGCTTGTCGCCCAGCTTTTCTGCGGTGTAATCTATGATGCGCTTATAGTCGTCGTATCCCTTTATTCCTCCGCGTGTATAGCTGTTTATATGCCCGAAATCGAAACAGGGGTAAAGCCGTTTATCGGCGGTACAGAAGTCTACAACCTCTTCCACCGTGCCTATCTGATTGAGCTTGCCCATCGTTTCGGGGCAAAGTATGAAATCGAAACCCACGTCCCCCAAAGAATCCATCATCGCCGCAATATTGTACTTTGCACGGGCGACGGCGTCTTTTCTCTCCGATTTTCCGCACGACGCGGGGTGAAACACGGTGCGCTTACCACCGAACATATTTTCCGCAATAAGCGTCTGCCTTATGTAACCCACGGACTTTTCTATCATGTCCGGATCGGGATTTGCAAAATTTGTATAATACGGAGCGTGAGAACTTATCTCAACGTCGCACTCGGCAAACGCCGCCGCAATTTCCGCCGCCGCTTCTTCGCTTATTCTTACGCCGCGTCCGAACGAATACTCATACGCATTGAGTCCCATTCCCGCGAGCCATGCCGCCGCTTCCTTGGTGCGCTTATGCCCTTGCTCGTAAAAGGAAAGCGAATTTCCGCTCGGTCCTATTCTCAGCATATGTCCGTCCACTCCTTATCCTTTTGTATTCTTGCGACAAGCTCTTCCGCGTTTGCAAACTTGCGCACGGGGCGCAGATAGCGGTAAAAATACACCGCCGCAAACTCGTGAAGCAGACTGCCGCCGTCGTAATCTATAAGATTGGTCTCCACCGCGACTTTACTCTGCGAGAACGTCGGGCGAGGCCCCACATTCGTCACCGCACGGTAACGCTTCCCGTCTATCTCCGCATATGTACCGTAAACTCCCTGTTTGGGCGTAAGCACGCCCGCGGGTATGCGCTGATTTATGGTAGGCACTCCTATGTTATGCCCTCTTCCGTCGCCGCTCACCACATTACCGCGTATGTGATATGGCGTAACGAGCATTTTTCTCGCCGCATCGACGTCACCCGTCGTCAGGTAGTTTTTTATAAGCGTCGTGGATACGCAAACGCCGTGATATATGACGGTAGGCACTACCGTAAGTCCTATGCCCTTGCCGTCGCACAGCGCTTTAAGCGCATCCACGCCGAGAAGATCGCAACCGAACGTGTAATTCTGCCCGCACACGAGGTGAAGCGGTTGATATTCCGCCGTCAGTTTTTCAAAAAATTCCGCGCCGCGCATATTGCGGATGGCGGAATAATAAAGCGTTAAGCAGAACTCCGCTCCGCACTCGGCGTAAAGCGGCTTTCTGTCGTGATAAGAATAAATGGGAGCTTTTTTAACGTCCGGAATGTCCGCGAACGTGGAAATGGCGGGAACGCAACCAAGCTCCGCCGCCTTGGATACGGTCGCGGATATTATGGCGCGGTGCCCGATATGCACCCCGTCGAAATAGCCGAGAGCAAGACAAAATTTTCCGTCGAACGGTTTACCGAATTCGGCAGTGATCATTTGCTATTACCGTCCTCTTTCAGATATACGCATATTTTTACCCCGCCCGTTTCATCGGCGGCAATCCCGAAAAGCTCCCCGTCGCAGTATAGCGCGAACTCACCGCTCGGCGCGCCTTCTATTCTCACCGGCACTCCGTCGGATATCTTTCGGTACAACGCGCTCGGCGCGTCCACTCTCGGAAGCTCGGAAAGAACGCGCTCCGCGGGTATCACGTCAGAGGGAGTCATGTTTTCGGGAAGGATCGCATCGTCAGCAAAAAAGTTGCCGCATCTCGTGCGCTTTATGTAAGTCATCGTCGCAAGAGAACCGAGGGAATGCGCTATATCGCGGCAAAGCGAACGGATGTACGTTCCCGACGAACAGTCCACTTCAAACATATACTCGTTCTCACCCGTTTCACGGATGAGCCGCAGTTCGTTTATCGTCACAACGGACGGAGCAAGCTCCGCAATGATGCCCTTCCGCGCAAGCGCGTATGACCTTACGCCGCCTACCGATTTCGCACTGTAAGCGGGCGGATACTGCTCTTGACTGCCCAGAAAGGATGATAAGCCGCCTATTATGTCTGACATAGTAGGTATTTCCGACGTCTCTGCGGTTATTGTCCCCGTACTGTCAAGCGTGTCCGTTTCGTAGCCGAACTTAAAACTCGCCTCGTACGTCTTGGTCTTTGTTAAAAACCTGTCGAACAGGCGCGTACACTTTCCCACACCCATGAGAAGCACGCCCTCGCCCATCGGGTCGAGCGTACCCATATGCCCGACGCGCCTTTCGCCGAGAGCGCGTCTTACGACGGATACCGCTTTTGAGCTGGATATACCTGCCGGTTTATATGCGTTTGCTATTCCGTTCATTCGACGTCGGTATCTCTTATGGCTTTAAGTATTTTGTCTATGACGTCTTCCGTTCTGCCGAAAATGCGGCAACCTGCGGCGTAAATATGCCCGCCGCCGCCGAAAACGGCCGCTATGTCGTTTACATGCCGACGACGCGAACGGAAACTCACTTTATATTCGTTTTCACGCTCCGCGCACATGCTCACTCCCACTTCCACGCCGTTTACGGAAATGGCATAGTCTATTATGCCCTCCGTGTCGTTGGAGCTTATACCGCACTCGTCGAGAAGTTGCTGAGTCATTGGGATTATACAGATCTTGCCGTTCATGTAGAAACGCATAGCCTCTATCGACTTTGCAATAAGCATGGTCTTCGCACGGCTGCGGCTGCGGTACAATTTTGTGGCTATGCCGTGGCAATCCGCGCCGAGGCATGCGAGTCTGTAAGCGGTATAAAGCACCTTTTTATCCGTATTACTGTGCATAAAGTGCCCTGTGTCCGTTGACAGACCGACGTATAAACTGTCGGCTATGCCGCGCGTTATCTTCCCCGTCGGTTCGAGCAGATCGAACACTATTTCGCAGGTGCTGGACGCATTGCTCTTTACGAGATTGATATCGGCAAAGCCCTCATGCCCCTCGTGGTGGTCTATACAAACCGTCCTCTCAGCGGTGCGAAAATATCCTTCCATTCTTCCTATACGGTCGAAGGACGCGCAATCCACGGCAATGAACAGGTCGTAACTCTTGCGTGTCAGCACGTTAAATTCGTCGCTTCCCGCCATAAAGCGGTAGGACTCGGGTACGGGAGAAGGACTGCACGCGTCCGCGCTCTTTCCGAGTTCGCGGCAATAGTCGCGCAATGCGAAAGCAGACCCAAGGCAATCGCCGTCGGGCCTGATATGTCCGCATATAAGCACCGTGCGAGCTTCGTTTATAGCTTCAAGAATGCTGTTCATGTTCGGATATTTCCTTTAATATCGAGTCTATTTTCCGCCCGTACTCCTCGGACGTATCCGCTTTGAAAGTGAGAGCGGGTACGGTGCGCATCCCGCGCAGGCGCGCCGCAAGCTGTCTGCGGATAAATCCCGCAGACGAGTTCAGCGCGGCTATCGCCGATTCCGAGTCCCCCATAACGCTCACGTATATGCGCGCGTATTTGAGGTCTTTGGACACTTCCGCCGCCGTCACGGTGGTCATCAGAGGCACATTCGGATTTCTCAGTTCGTCGCGTATGATGCCCGATACCTCGCGCACTATCTCCCCCGCGACTCTGTCCGTCTTGTAGCTCATTTAACTCTCTCCGAAATGTACGCTTCGATCTCGTCGCCTTCCGCAAAATCGGAATACCCGTCTATCGATATACCGCACTCATAACC
>DXHT01000025.1 GCA_019113265.1 Bacillota bacterium
ACAGCTTCTTCTCCGCCGCCGAATAGTTCCTGAACCGCTCGCAAAGCTCTTTCAGCGTTATTCCCGTCATGTTCGGCGCGCGGTAACTCTTCATGCGGATGTCCGTCTCCGTCAGCATGTAGAAGCGCGACTCGCTCGTCTCCTTGCTCTTACTCCCCGCTTCACGCTCGCCCTCTTCGGCGCGCTTCTGACGGGTGCGGAGCGGCTCGACGCGCTTCTGTTCGTCCACTATCACGGATACTATGAGGATAACTACTGCGGCAAGCATGAGAATGACGTATATGCCTATCGCCACACGACTGGATATGACGTCCCACACGTTGTCCCAGAAACCGCTTGAAATAACAGTCGTCATACCCGCCTCCTATACCAGCCCCGCACTGCGGAGGAACTCCCTGCACTGCGGGAGCGCGTCCGGTCCGAAAGCGCCGTCCATGACGTCGGCAAGCCCTATCGAGCGCACTTTTTCCCTGTCGAGCAGAGTCACGCGCGGCAAGATGACCGCGCATATGCCGCTGTCTATCGCCTCTTCCTCACTGCCGCCGCACGCGATGTATACCGAAACGTAACGTTCGAGCATGCGCGTGCGCTTGTTGTCCGAGCGCAATCCTATTTTGCCGAGCGCGTCTTCCAGTCTGTCCGTCTTTTTCCACTCGCTTTCGGCGGGGAACGAATCGGACGAAAGCGCGTCCGAAACGAGCGCGTTCCAATCGGAAAGCGTCATATGGATCTCGGCAGGCTCCGCGGACGGGCGCACGCCGTTTTCCGAGCTCGCACGAACGGCAGCCGCGCCGTAACGCGCCGCGGCGGATACCACTCCGCCGCTCGCCGCCGCAACGACGAAGCGCACGTTTTTGGTTATGTCCGTCCTGCCGTGATCGACGAGAACGAGCGAATCCGCCACGTCCGAATCGCACAGCACGAGACTTCTGCGTCGTATGGGGTCGCAGGCGTAAGAGGACACCTGAGGGAGAATGAACGAGCTCTCCTCACGCATAACTCCCGCGACGGTGACCGCGCGCAGCTCCTCCCTGTTTTTGAGCGCGCTGTAAAGCGAAACTATGAATCCCGACGCCATGAATCCCCTGTCGTTGTATCTGCCGAGAAGGGAGTCCGTCCTGTCGCCTTCGAGTATCGTTTCCGTGCCGTAACCGCCGCCGAAAACGGAGCCGACCGCGCGAACCGCGCTGTCTGCCGCCGCCGCGTCGCCCACTATGTAGACGAGCGGAGACGTCGCAAGCCCCGCGACGACCGAACGAACCGTCCGAGCGGACAGGGGCATACCGCTACGCGCGGCGTATGCGGCGATGTCCGCGCAGATCGCCATGAGATCGGGATGAGTGAACGCCTCGCGCGGGGTAAAAGGCGTTACGTCTATACGTTGCAGTGCATAATATGCGGGAAAACGCATATTTATCGCGGAGTAATCGGGCGGACGGCGCATATATTCCGCACCGCCGCTCGGAGAAACGGGCGCGACGTCTTCTTCATCGTCGTCTTCCTCGCATTCTTCCTCCTCGCTCAACCTTTCGGCACGCTCGACCGCGGAGTTATACAGTCCCGAGCAAAGCGTGTTTATCGCCGTGCAAAGGACGAGAACGCAAGCGGGGATTATCGCGGACATGGCATAGCCCAGCCCGCCGAACGCAGTGCCGCCGACGGACAACATGATGAAAAACGACGCGCTGCCTATGCCGAGCGTCTTATGAGCTATGGCGCGGGAGGAGTCCGTCGTGGATATGACGTGAGCCACTCCGCAACCTATAACGAACACTATGTATGCCGCTCCCGTTATCGCGGCGAAAACGGAATACCATACGAACGACTCGCTCCAATCGAAAAGAGCGGAGAGTATGACGTGCGCCGTCGCCGTCACGAATGCGAATATTCCCGCAGTGACGGACGCTCCGTGACCGACGTATACCGCGTCTGCTTCGCTTTTGGGCGTGACGTTCGCCGCAAGCGCGCGTAGGTTGAGCATAAACAGCAAAAACGAGAACGCGAGACTGACGACGCGCAGTATAAAAGAGGAAAGATACGTCACGTCGCCCATCGCACCGAGATCGGGGACGAACGCGCAGGAAACCGCAAACGCCGCCGCGGAAAGTATGAGCGCGACCGCGCGCGGCGCGGTCGCAATGCGAAGCGCCCTGTTCGCGCAGACTATCGCGCCGTTTATCGCCGAAACGATAAGCACGCCGACGCCTATGCCGAAGTACACCCATTCGACGGGCATTACGGCAAACAGAACGTATCTGCCCGTTCCCACCGCGAGCTCGTTCACCACTCCGGTAGCCACGGATACCAGCCCTATAAAAAGAGTGGATACCGCAACGGTATTTATAAAGGAGCGCGCGCCCGCTCGCGCGGAAAGCTTCCCCGTCGCCGTCATCGCGCCCACCGCCACGCACTTGAAAAAGCACGCCGCGACTATCGCTATGTGCGCCGTCATGAACGAACCGGACAGCGCGAACTGCACGCCGCCCAGCTCCGCCGAAAGCCTGAGGGTTTCAAACACGGACGGATAGCCGAACCCGCCGACGGGTATGAAAATAAACGCGACGAAAAGAGCCGCAGCCAGAGCGCAACTTATGTAAATCGGCAGAAATTTTTTTCGTTCCATATGATCTCATCCTCCGGTGATCGCCGCAATATGCCACGCCACACCGTTTAACGTAATTATATTATAATGACGCTACCATGTCAACGATTTTTTCCGCAACGTATACCGTTACGGCATAACGGCAAAAAAATTTTGCACAATTTATATTGAAAGGTATTGCAATACTCCCGTATTATGGTATAATATAAGCGTTGCGGGGGCGCATTCAAGGAGAGAATAATGAGAGTGGCCATTGTAGAAGACGATGAGGCGCAGGCGGCGACGCTTAAAAAATACGTCGACGCATATCGCCGAGAGCGCGACTACGGGCTGGCGGACACGCTCGTTTTTCATACGGGCGAGGCTTTTCTCGGTTTCTGCGAAAACAATTCCGTCGATATCGTGTTCATGGACATAATGATGCCCGGAATGGACGGAATGACCGTATGCGAAAAGATACGGGAGCGCAACGCCTCCATGGTCATCGTGTTCGTTACCGACATGGCGCAGTTCGCCGTGCGCGGATATAAAGTGGACGCGACGGACTATATCGTCAAACCCGTAACGGAAGGCGGCTTCCGTCTCGCCATGGACAGAGCGTTCAGAAAGGCGGCGGAGCGCAACGTGGCGGCCATTTCCGTAAAGACGGAGGACGGACTCGTCAAACTGCCCGTAACGGAGATAACGTATGCGGAAGTGCGCGGTCACAGCGTCATTTATCACACGATAGACAAGCGCTCGTTCCGCGTTTATAAACAGCTGAAAGACGCGGAAAAGGAGCTTATTCCCCACGGTTTCGTGCGCGCGGGCAGGTTTTACCTCGTGAACGTGCGGCACGTCCGCTCCGTGCGCGACTATACCATGGACGTGGGCGGCGAAATGCTGCAAGTTTCCATGCGAAAGAAAAAGGAAGTGCTCGAAGCCGTCGCCGAATGGCTGGGCAAGGACTGACCGCGCGCCGCGGCTTCTGTTTTTAAGGTCGGGCGGGCGCGGCGGCAAAGCGGGCAAACGCGTTAAAGCCGCCTGCGGCGGGCAAAGCGCGATCGGGGAAAGATAGATATATGTACGACACGAGTCAGACGCTGTTTTTATACAGACCGCTTTTTATGGCGACTCTGCTGTTTGCGGAGGCGCTTTTTGCCGCGCGCCTTTCTACCCGCAGGCTCTTCGGTCTGCGCCTCGCGCCCGCGCTCATACTCTGTTTCGGAGCGAGCGTCGCCTATCCCCTTCCCGCGTCCGTTTCGCAGACCCCTTGGTACAGCGCGCTGATGTTTTTGACGCTGTTCGCGGTGTCCGCGGCGGGAATGGCAATAGTGATGAAAGGGAGCGTCAAGAACATAGTGTTCTGCTCCGTCGCGGGGTACACCGTTCAGCATATCGCGCAGGAGACGTATGAACTGCTCAACATAGTCATGGGACTCAACGGGGAGCTGAGGAGCGACTTTTACGCGGACGCGCAGACTATGGTGCGCGGCATGGACGCGTTCGTCGCGATCGTGTTCGGAGCGACGTATATCGTCGTATACTTTGCGGCGTTCATGGTATTCGGCAGGAAGTTCGGAAAGGACGTCATGAACATGAAAAACTCATACATGATCGCTCTTGCGTCCGCGCTGACGATGATAGACGTCGTGTTCTCCTCCTTTGTCACCTACGCCTCTTACGGCAACGAGGCTATCGCGCTCGTTACCATCGCGCACGCGTACAACATAGTCTGCTGCGTGTTCGCCATGTTCCTGCTCCTCGAGATCCCCAAGCGCGCCCGCGCGGAGGGAGATCTTGCCGCGGAACGCTCCATTCGTCACCGCGAGCAGCAGCAGTATCACCGCGTCAAGGAGAATATCGACCTCATAAACATGAAGTGCCACGACCTCAAACACCGCATACGCAGCATGAAAGAGGCAGCGGACATAAACGACATTGCGGACGCCATATCCGTATATGACTCCTCTCTCGTGACGGGCAACGAGGCTCTCGACGTCATCATCACCGAAAAGAGCCTGCTTTGCCGCAAGCAGGAGATACGACTGAGCTGTATAGCCGACGGCGAGCAGCTCTCGTTCATGAAGGACGAGGACATATACTCCCTCTTCGGCAATATTCTCGACAACGCCATAGAGGCGACGGAAAAGCTGCCCGCGTCCTTCCGTACGGTCAGCCTGTCCGTCAGGCGCATGGGCGCGTTCGTGATCATTACGGAGCGAAATCCTTACAGCGGCAAACTCACTTTCGAGCGCGGTCTGCCCGTAACGAGCAAAGAGGACAAGCTGTACCACGGGTTCGGCATGAAGAGCATACGCCACGTCGTGGATAAATATGAGGGTGAAATGAAGATAAAAACGACTGACGGCATATTTGAAATAGACATGGCGTTCATGAACGAATAGCGTTACTTGCATTCGGGACGCATAAAACGTCGCTCACGCCGAAGGCATTGAATTCGCCTTCGGCGTAATTTTATAATTTAATCGCACCCGTTAAGGGGCAATACTATCATCAGGAGGATAGATCATGAAAAGGAAAATGATGGCGATGACGTTCGCTCTTATCCTTGCGGCGCTTATTTTCGCGTTCGCGGGTTGCGGCAGCGAAACGCCTTCCGGAAACCCTACGGATAATAACATAAACAAAGATCCGTATGTGGTTTCCGTCAGCAACGTCACCCCGCCGACAAAGACGAGCTACCTCGAGGGCGAGATCTTCGACCCCACGGGTATCACGTTCGACTCGGTGTGGATGATAGAGGGGCAGACGCAGACGCTCTCTCTCGGGTACGGCGTGTGCCAGAACTGGTCTTACAGGAACGAGCCGCTCCCCGCGGGAACGACCAAGATCACGTTCGAGATATACGGCGCGACCTTCGACGTCAGCATAACCGTCAGGGAGCTTAACGGCTCGCTGCTCATCAACTCGTCCGCACTGCGCACGCAGTACTCCACCGATGAGGGCATAGACCTCACCAAAGTGGAAGTGCTCATCGCGGAAGAGGGCGGCGCGTACATCCCTCTCGAATCGGGTTACAGCTTCTACGACAACGGCACGCTCATCCCCGAGGGCGAGTGGTTCTCATATCTCACGGATGAGGGCGAACACACGTTCACGGTTAAATACCTCACTCTCAGCGAGACGTTCTCCGTCGAGGTAGTGGATTCGACTAAGGTCATCACTCCCTACCACGTTCAGGCCGAAAACTCCATATTCATGTACACCGACGAAACCCAGCAGACGGAAACCACTACCCCGTGGTCAAAGAACGAGAATTACAGCCACTACTCGGTAAACGTATCCTACATCGAGAATTATCTGCAGTACGGCGCGTCCTTCCCCGAGACCAATATATACGATCTCGAAGCCTTATACTCGGATGAAAAGTTACAGAACTACGCCTATGTCGCAAAGGGCGTACCGCACGGCGCGGAAAACGCGGCGGTATCCAATACGGACGATAACAAGAATTACTTCTACAAGTTCGACGTTTACGTTCCCGAGGACGGCGATTACGACCTCTTCGCGCGTGCGCAGGCAATAAGCTCTACAACGAACACTCACGTCTTTGACATCAACATCGACGAGAGAAGAGAGTCGGACGGCGGCGCGCTCATTTACGAAGAGTGCTCCGAGAGCGCGACCGACACCACCGCAAGCGGCGGCAATATCGTAAGCGGATCGAAGGGTTACGTCATCGAGGGCAACCAGCGCTATATCGAAGGCACTACCACTCTCGACGGTCTCAGCTACTTCAACATGTATTACTGGTCCACCGTCAAGATAGCCACGATAAGGCTTACCGCGGGCAAGCACACCATAAGGCTCAGACCCACGGGGCTTGCGTCCATGAACACCGACTACTTCTCGCTCGAAAAAGCGGGCACGGTGACGGAAAACAGCGAACCGCTCGTCATAAACGAGCGCGACGGCAGCGGCTCGGT
>DXHT01000026.1 GCA_019113265.1 Bacillota bacterium
CCGTCACTGCGGTTTCCGTCGGCTTTTTGGTGCGCGTGCGCTTGGGCTTGGGAGCCTCTTCCGTTGCCGCGGTTTCCGTCGGCTTTTTGGTGCGCGTGCGCTTGGGCTTGGGAGCCTCTTCCGCCGCTTCGGGCGTGCTTACCGCTACCTCGGCGGGAGTTTCCTCCGCCTTTTCCTCCGCAACTTCTGCCTTTACCGTTTCGGCGGACTCGCTTTCGGGCTGAGCGGTCGTCACCTGCTCTTCCTCTATGTCTTCGGCGGGGATCTCTGAGACCTCTTCCGCCACTTCCGCGTCCTCTGCGGGCGGGATCTCAGCCGTAACTTCCGCGGTGTCCGAAAGCTCTTCGCTCGTTTCGGACGAATCTATCGCGTCCGGCTCTTCGGGAAGGGCTGTTTCGGACGCAGACACGGTAGACGTACCTTCGTTTTCCGTGCGTTCCGCCTTGTTTTCGCGTTTACGGGAAACCGCCGCCACGACTACGGCTATCGCTACAAGCACCACGGCTATCGCGCCGCATATTATTATTGCGATTTCAGTCCCTCCTATCGCACTTAAAATCATATTCACACCTCCCTGGCGGCATGTCGCCGCACTCTTGATACATTATAAACCGAACGCACCGCGTTTTTCAAGCGATTGAAATAAATTCTAATGTATTTTTTAGAATACGCGAACGTCGCGTTCGTTTTCATCGGTTTTCGTCGTCGCAGTTCAATTTCTCTTCCCGTTTTTTAAGTATGCGGTGAAAGCGGAACAGGAACGTCAGCGCGGTGATCACTCCCGCGACGGCGTCCGCAATGCCCTCCGACAGAAACACTCCGAACGCTCCGAGCATGACGGGAAGGATAAAACAGAGCGGGATAAGCAGTACTATCTTACGCAGACAGGCGAGAAAGATGGACACCTTTGCCTGACCGAGCGCGACAAAGGTATTCTGCCAGGTCATCTGCGCGAAAAACATCACCGTACCCATCATAAAGAAGGGGGTGTACTGCTTTACGAGTGCGGCGACGCTTTCCTCCGCGCCGAATATCGCCGCATATATCTGAGGGACGGTGAGCGACACTATCCACACCGAGGTACTTAGCACGAGCGCCGCCAACGTCGTCGTCCTGACCGCCTTTTTCACTCTGTCCGTCTTGCCCGCGCCGTAATTGTAACTTATCAGCGGCTGAACGCCCGTACCCAACCCGTTCAGCGGCATGGACACCATTTGTAACGCGCTCATCATCACGGTAAGCGCGGCCGTATAGTCTTCGTTCCCGCCCGTACTCATGTGGAGATTGACGTTGAATACTATCTGCACCGCGCTTTCCGTCGCCGTCATTATAAATGGCGACAGTCCGAGAGCCGCCACGGAGAGCATTATCTTTAAGTTCGGGCGCATGTCGCTTGCCCGAAAGCGCAGTGCGCTCGCTCTTCGCATGAAAAACGCCGCCGCGAACGCCGCGCTCGCCGCCTGAGAAATCACCGTCGCTATCGCCGCGCCTCTGACGCCCAATCCCGCCGCGAACACGAATACGGGGTCGAGTCCTATATTCAGCACCGCGCCTATGAGCGTGGTGAACATCGCCGTAACGCTTCTGCCCTGCGCGGTTATATAAGGGTTCAACCCTATAACGAGCATTACGGGTATACTGCCCATGCCGTACACGAACAGATAGTCGCTCGCATAGTCTATCGCTTCGGGTATGCCGTTACCGAGCTTTCCCGGCGCGCCGAACGCCACTAAAAGCGCGTCGCCCGCCGTCAGCACTACGACAGTCAGCACCGCTCCGAACGCAAGCATCATAACGAGCGCATTGCAAAGTACTTTGTTTGCCTCCGCCGTGCGTCCCTCGCCCATTCTCATGCTCGCAATAGGCGCGCCGCCCAGTCCTACGAGATAGCCGAATGCCGACACGATGAGCGTTATGGGAAACACAACGCCGAGAGCGGCGAGTGCCTCCGTTCCCGCGCCCTCTATCGCGCCGACGTATATCCTGTCCGCAAGATTATAAAGCAACGTCACGAGCTGTGCGGCTATCGCGGGGAGCGCGAGTTTTGCCACCAGTCCGCCTATGCTTCCGCCGCCGAGATCGGGGCGTTTTACCGTCTTTTCTTTGTCCATGATCCCCCGAATGCGCACTGCGGGAGCGCCGTCGGCGCTCCCGCAGTGGCTATTCCCTTAAACTCTTTTATATATCCGTCTTTCCGTGACTGCCGAGGAACGCCTTGGCTTTTTCGCTCCTGGTCGCTCCGAACACGTCTTCCGTCGTACCCTGCTCTTCTATGACGCCGTCCGCGATAAATATGACTTTATCCGCGACGCTGTGCGCAAACTCCATTTCGTGCGTTACGACTATCATCGTCCTGTCGCCGCTTTTGAGTCCGCGTATGACGCGCAGTACTTCCCCCGTCAGTTCGGGATCGAGCGCGCTCGTCGGCTCGTCGAAACAGAGAATGTCGGGCGTGAGCGCGAGTGCGCGGGCTATCGCCACGCGCTGGCACTGACCGCCCGAAAGCTCGCAGGGGTATGCGTTGAGCTTGTCCGAAAGTCCCACACGCTCTATTATCGACAGCGCGTCGGCATTCGCGCGCTTTTCCGCTTCTGCGGCAAAGACGGAAAGTTCGCTTTTCAGCTCCTTTCCCCTTATTCCCGCCGATTTCAGCTCGCGCTTTTTGTCCTTGACCGACTGCGCGTCGAGAAGGCGGCGCGCCAGAAGCACGTTGCCGAGTACGCTGTACTGCGGGAACAGGTTGAACTGCTGAAACACGAGTCCGAAATGCAGTCTTCTTTTCCGCTGTTCGCTCTCGGTTTTACGCGTGCGCTTTTCCGCTTCCGCGTCTATCAGCAGTTCGCCGTTAAGGTGCATACTGCCCGCGTCCGGCGTTTCGAGAAAGTTTATACACCTGAGAAGCGTCGTCTTTCCGCCGCCCGACGAACCTATTATCGCAAGAACCTGACCCTTTTCAAGGTCGAACGACACTCCTTTGAGCACCTTGTTGTTCCCGAAAGACTTTTCAAAATTTTTTACTTCGAGAAATGCCATTTTACACCTTGAAATATGCGAGCCGCTTTTCGACGAACCTGAATGCGAGAGTGAGTATCCCCACGAAAACGAGGTAGAACACCGCGCTGTAAAACAGAGGCCAGACCAGCCCGCGCATTACGAAATCCTCGGCGTTCTTTATGATCTCCTCGACGAGTATGACGCGCGCAAGCGAGGTGTCCTTTACCAGCGTCATGACTTCGTTTGACATGGGCGGGATTATGCGCTTTATGACCTGCACGAGCACCACGCGGAAAAATATCTGCGCGCGCGTCATGCCGAGCACCTGCCCCGCCTCGTACTGCCCGCGCGATATGCTCTGTATGCCGCCGCGGTATATCTCCGAAAAGTAGCAGGAGTAGTTGATTATGAACGCGACGAACACCGCCGTCAGACGCGTGAACAGATTGACGTGGAACAGCAGTCCCGGCACATAGAATATGACCATGACCTGCAACATCAGCGGCGTTCCGCGTATTATCCATATGAGAGTTTTAAGTATCGCCCTCAACCACTTGTAGCGCGACATCGTGCCGAACGCTATGAGCAGTCCGAGCACGAGCGACGCCGCAAGCGTCACGATAAATATCAGACACGTCGTGCCGAAGCCTTCGAGCAGCGACAGGGTCACTTGCCAGAACATAACTAACCCGCCTTATTTTATTACTTTACCATGTACTTCTGATAAAGAGCGTCCATCGTGCCGTTCTCTTCGAACTCCGCGAACACTTCGTTTATCTTTTTGCAAAGCTCGGTATCCGACTTTCTGAGACCCACGCCGTACTGCTCTTCGGCAAAGCCGATGTCCTTATACGCGAGGTTCGCATAGTCCGTTCCCTCGCCCGTCATGGACATTGCCATGGTAACGTCTATGACCGCGACGTCGCTCGTACCCGCTTTCACTTCAAGAAGAGCATTGGACTGCGCATCCATGCTATTAAGCTTAACACCGGTAAGATCCAGCTCGCTTATAAGGGTGTCCGCCGCGCTGCCGCTCTCATACGCTATCGAATCCGCTTTCGCAAGATCGGCTATCGCGGTATAATTGCCCGCGTCTTCCGCCCTCGTCACAAGCACCTGCTTGTTGACCATATAAGGATCGGTGATGAGGATGGACTCCTTAAGCGCGTCCGTTATCGTCATGCCGTTCCAGATGAGGTCTATCCTGCCCGAATTCAGCTCGATGATCTTTGCTTCCCACTTTATCTCCTGGAACTCGATGTCGTAACCCAGTTCGTCGTGAAGGACCTTGGTGGCAAGCTCGGTGTCGTGACCGGTCAGAATGCCGTTCTCAAAATAGTTCATGGGCGCGTATTGCGTATAGCCTATTACGAGTACGTTGTCGTTGCCGCACGCAGAAAAACCGACGGGCAACGCCGCCGCGCCTATGCAAAGCAATGCGCAAAGCGCAACCGAAAGAAATTTTTTCATTCGTATGCCTCCCTTTATCCGTTTTTATTTTCTCTGATATCGTAAACAACATTATACTTTATTTTGATAAATAAATAAAGCATTTTAAGGCACTTTTTGAAAATAGAAAAAAGCGCGCCGCTTTTTCTCGCCGCGCGCCTTTATCGCCGTGCTTTTGACTCACTTGGAATTGTAGCCGTAGGGGTTGCGCGACTGCCAGCGCCACTGATCGACGCACATGCGTTCGAGGTCGTACTTCGCTTCCCAGCCAAGCTCGCGCTTTGCCTTGTCCGGGCAGGCGTAGTTGGCGTCCACGTCGCCGGGACGGCGGGCGCAGATCTCGTACGGCAAGGTCTTTCCGCACGCCTTTTCGAACGCGTGGATAAGGTCGAGCACACTGCAACCTTTGCCCGTTCCGAGGTTGTAGATATGCACGCCCGCGTTCTTACAGCCCGCAAGCGCGGCTATATGCCCGCGTGCAAGGTCCACGACGTGTATGTAGTCGCGCACACCCGTGCCGTCGGGTGTGTTGTAATCGTTGCCGAACACGCGTATCTTGTCCAGCTTGCCGCTTGCCACCTGCGCTATATACGGCATGAGGTTGTTGGGTATGCCCTTGGGATCTTCGCCTATCAGTCCGCTCTCGTGCGCGCCGACGGGGTTGAAATATCTCAGCAATATGACGTTCCATTCGTTATCCGCCTTCCACACGTCCGTAAGTATGCCTTCGAGGTAATATTTCGTCGCGCCGTAAGGGTTGGTGACGCCGCCCGTGCGGCAGGTCTCGTCGAGGGGAAGGCGTTCGGGCACGCCGTACACCGTCGCCGACGAAGAGAACACTATCGTCTTTACGCCGTGCGCGAGCATCGTTTCGAGAAGGACGAGTGTGCCGTAAATGTTGTTGTCGTAGTATTCGAGGGGCTTGCGGCAACTCTCGCCCACCGCTTTGAGACCCGCAAAGTGTATGACTGCGTCTATCGCGTTCTCGGAGAATATCCGCTCCATTTTTTCGCGGTCGCGCACGTCCGCGTCGTACACCGCAAAGTCCTTTCCCGTTATCGTACGGACGCGGCGCACGGCCTCTTCGCAGGAATTGACGAAATTGTCCGCAACGACTACGTTATAGCCGCTGTCAAGCAGTTCGACTACGGTATGCGAGCCTATGAATCCCGCTCCGCCCGTCACAAGTATCGTTTTCATATTGCCTCCTTGCGGCATCGCCGCTTCAAGATATGCCGAGGGCGCTACGCACGAACGCGTCGAACGCCGCCTGCCCCCTTTCGTCTTCTTTGAATACCGCCGTGTTTTCGAGTATGTGCTCGCACGCCTCGTCCACTGCGCGGCGCACGGCTTTTTTCGCGCCCTCTTCGTCCATTGCCGTACCGTACCTGTCTGTAAGCGCGTTTATCATGCGGGAATGCGCGGCAAGATCCTCGCCCACTTCCGAGCGGCTGCCCGTCAGTATCTTCTCTATCTCGCCCAGCTCGCGTTTGAGCCTTGCGGGGAGTATGAACATTCCCATAGCCTCGATAAGCCCTATCGATTCTTTTTTGATGTTCATGTACTCGGGGTGAACGTGGAATATGCCGTCGGGGTAGCGGTCGTCGCACCTGTTGTTTCTAAGTATTTCGTATAACACGTAGTCGTCGCCGTCGCGGCGGACTATCACCGTTGCCGTGTTGTGCTGTTCGCCGTCACGCGCGATTATGTCCAGCTCGGGAGCGGAGTAATCCGCCCACGCCGCGAGTATGCGGTTGCCCGCATCGCGGAGCGCGCCCCTGTCGGGAGTGCGCACGCACACGACGCTGTTGTACCAGTCGAGCAGGGATACCTTTGCTCCACACGCGTCATAAGTCGCCCTGTCGCCGCAACCGAACATCGGGAAGAAATGCTTGCCGCCCTGAAAGTGTTCGTGAGCGAGTATCGATCCGCCCACTATCGGAAGCGGCGCGTTACAGCCTATAAAATAGAACGGAGCTATCTCCGAAATGTCAGCAAGCTTGTCTATCGTGGAGTCGTCCAGCGTCATGGGCGTGTGAGTGCGGTTTATCGCTATGCCGTGCTGGTAAAAGTACGCGTACGGCGAGAACTGCCAGAACCACTCCTTGCCGTCCACTTCCATCGGCAGTGTGCGAAGCGTCTGTCTGCACCTGCCCTGACCTGCGTATCCCTCGTTCTCCGCGCATATCATGCACTTGGGATATCCGAACGACACCGAACGCAGTTTTGCGGTCTGCCTGTTGTCCTTTTCGGGCTTGGAGAGGTTTATCGTTATCTCTATTTTTCTCCGCGTCCCTTCCGCCGTCCACTTGACGTTGCGCGCTATCGCCTCGCTCTTGACATAGTCGCAGGCGACGCAATAGTCGTAAAACCCGTCGAACGCGCGCTCCTTATTGCGGGCATACGCGCGTCGGAAAGTCGCAGTGACCGCGGACGGGGCAAGCGACACGCAGTCGAACAGCTCCGTTTCGAGGTACTCCTCGCTCTCGCCGTCGTGTATCGCCGCCGCATACTCGGCAAGCGGTCCGACTATCTCGGACGCGGTCACGTCCGCTCCCGCGCAGCAGGCGCGGACGCAAAAGTCCTCCTTTCCCATAAAGCGCAATACGCGGTTTACGGCGTATGTTTCGTCCTCCGCTTTGAGTCCGAGCTTTTCCCGCGCATAGCCGATAAGATCGGATACGTACTGATCGGAAAGATCCTCGCGCTTTATGCCGTCGTCCGTCGTCGTCCGGTAGAACGCAGGGACGAGTCCCGTCGCCCTCTCGTAATCGCGGGCGACTTTGCGCCTGAACGCCGCCACTTCGCTCTTTTTTACGAGAGCTATCGCACTGCCGCCGAAGCCCGCGCCCGTCATTCTCGCGCCTATACAGCCGCGAGCGCGACCAGCCGCCGCAGTAAGCGCGTCAAGCTCTTTACCCGTCACTTCGTACAGATCGCGCAGAGACGCGTCCGATTCGCAGAGCAGTTCGCCCAGCCGCTCCATGTCACCCCGCCTGAGCGCATCCGCCGCCTTGTCCACTCTCGCGCACTCCTCTACGACGTGTTTTACCCGCTTATACACCACGGGGCGCAGGATTTCGCGGCAACGTCCGAGATCGGACTCCTTTACTTCCGCAAGGCACTTTATACCGAGCGCGGGAGCGAGTACGGACAGAGCCTCGTCCGTTTCCGCCCGACGCTCGTTGTACTTTCCGTCCGTCAGGCTGTGGCGTTTGTTGCTGTCCATGATTATAAGCGCGTAGTCGCCGAGATCGAGCGGAACGTACTCGTAGTCAAGAGTCGCGCAGTCGAGAAGTACCGCGTATCCGCGCTTGCCCATTGCGCTGGCGAACTGATCCATTATCCCGCAACTCACTCCGCAGTACTCGTTCTCCGCTTTCCGCGCGATGAGCGCGGCTTCGACGGGGTCTATCGTTTCTCCCGCAAGAGAGGTCATTGCCACGGCGCAAGCCACTTCTATCGCCGCCGAGCTGGAAAGTCCGCTGCCGAACGGCACCGTGCAGTCTATCAGAAGGTCGCATCCGACGAGTTTGTGACCCGAACTTTTAAGAGCATACGCCACTCCCGCCTGGTAGCTCCCCCAAGGCAGATCCTTATAGTCGCCGAGAGAGGACAATTCGAGAGTTACGACGCGCTTGTATGTAGTCGCGGCAATGCGTATCCTGTCCGTTCCGTTTGCGCGGGCATACACCTCGCAACGCAGCGAAAGCGCCGCAGGCATTACCCGCCCGCCGCAGTAGTCTATGTGTTCGCCTATTATGTTCACGCGACCCGCGGCGGAATACGCGTATTTTGCATGATTCCCGAACAGCTTTCTGAAAAGCCTGAGATTTTCCCGTCTGTCCATGTTGCCTCCCTTATCCGATGGATATGCTCATTCCGACGCTCGCCTTACCGCCCGCGTTTACCCTGATCGCCGACGGACGCGTGCTCCAATCCTCGGTCACACCCTCTCTGCCCGGAAGTGCGGACATAGGCTCGACGCAGAGCAGCCGCGCGTGGCTGTGAGCTATCTGCCAGAAGCCGATATACGGCAGTCCGTACCGCTCTATCGTCATGGTCTTTCCCGTCTTTTCGCAGATCAGCTTTACCGTGTCGCCCGTTCCTTCGAACATGAGCGCGTCGCGGGAAAACAATGAGTGAGCAAGACGGAACCCGCCGCCCGCCGCCATGCGCTCTCCCGTGTCCAGTACTTTATCGCTCATTATGCACTGCTTCGGATCCGTCGCGTTCGGAAAAGTAACGATGCAGTCGTCGTATCCGCTCTTTTCGTCGAACGGCACGTTGAACCACGGGTGAAAACCGGGCGCGCAATAGAGTTCTTCGCTTCCCGTGTTGTACACGTCCTGGCGCACGTTCAGCCGCGCGCCCGAAAGCGAATAGGTAACTTCCAGCCTGAACGGGAACGGATATACGGCGAGCGTCTTTTTGTCGGACGTAAGCGAGAAAGTGACGCCGCGTTCCGACCTTTGCGCGACGGTAAACGTAGACGTCAGCGCAAAGCCGTGCAGCGGCATATCGTATTTTTTACCGCCGTAAGTTATACAGCCGCCGTAAAGTCTCCCCGATGTGGGAAACAGCACTCCCGCGCGGTCGGGCCAGAAGTCCTCTTTATTCTGCCATATATATTCCCTGCCGTCCGCGTCGCGCAGACTGACGAGTTTCGCTCCGAAAGCATCGGCTTTCGCCGTGAGCGCGCCGTCGGTTAATGTTACTGTCATACGATCTTTACCGTCGCTTCGGCTTTGCCGTAAGCACTCTCCGCTTCAAGTTTTATGTATCCGCTACCGTTCGGGCGAACGACCGCAAGCGCTTCTCCGAAATAAGTATCCGTTTCTCTGCCGCCGAACCCGTCGGGATTGAACGGGCAGGCGTGTCCGAGAGCGATCAGCTCGCCGCCCGTTACCTCAGTCACCTTTATGCGCGAACGGACGAGGGGTTTGAGCGTTCCCGCACCGTCGGTATATTCGAGCCTGATATACGCCAGACCGTCGGACGGAATGACCGCCTGCTCGGGACGCGCGGTAAGCACGGTTTCCTTTCCCGCGGATCTGAGCGTGCTCCTCCCCGTTTCCTTGCCCGACTCGTCGTACGCCACGGCGGTCAGCTCGCCGCCGAGGTATTTTACGCGTATCACCGCGCGGCCGTTCTTCTTTATCCTGCCCGCGCCCGCCTTCTTGCCGTTGACGTACACTTCCGCCCTTGCGGCGCGCGCGTACACTTCCGCTTTCGTCTTAACGCCCTCGCAGCCGTCGTAAGACCAGCTCTCGCGCGCGTCCGTGAATTTCCAGGCGGACGGAGAATGCTTTCTACCCGCATGCACGGGCGGAACTACCGCCACGCGCACGTCGTCCAGCCCGAACGCGACGCGCGTATACGCCGCTTCGCCGAGCATGCCGCCGTTTATGTCCACTCTGCCGCTACCCGCCGTAAGCCAGCCTACGCCGCCCGAAAAGTCGTCCGTACGGTCGCCGTACACCCAGCTTCCGACGCCCACTTCGCCCATATAATCCATTCCCGCCCAAACAAAGTCGCCTATGAGCGCGGGGTGCGCCTCTGCGGCGCGCATGAACTCCGCCGCGTCCGCGCAAAACGTCTCGCTTCCGAGTATTATGCGGTCGGGGTATTTTACAAAGTCCTTTTTATACCTGCCTATGCCGTAATTGTAGCCGGCAACGTCCATTTTTGCGAATGCGTCGCGCGTTCTCTTGTCGCTGCCGCGGAGCGTCGCGCCGAACTTCATGAATCGCGCGCCGAGCAGTCCCGCAAGGTTGTTGAAGAACTCGCTGCCCACTGCCTTTTTCTTCTTCTTGCCGGCTGCCGCCGCCTGCTTCTTCGCGTTCTTTTCCGCCTTTTTATCGCTGTACTGACCCATTCCCATGGAGTAAAGCAGATTGAAGAAAATGTTCACGCCGCACGTTACGGGGCGGGTATCGTCCAGTCCGTGGATATATTCGGTCATGTCCTCGGTGAGCTTTATTCCGCGCTCTTCGCTCGTTTCCGCCACTTCGTTGCCTATCGAATACATTATGACGGACGGGCTGTTTCGATCCTTATCCACGATATCCGCAAGATCGCGCTCCCACCAGTCCGCGTGGTACGACGCATAATCGTATTTGTCCTTATGTATATACCACATATCGACGTATTCGTCAAGAATATACATACCGAGTTTGTCGCACGCCGCCATTATCGCTTCGGAGCACGGGTTGTGCGCCATACGCAGGGCGTTATAACCCGCCTCTTTCATAAGGCGGACTTTGCGCTCCTCGGCGAACGGATGACCCGCCGCGCCTATCGGACCGTTGTCGTGGTGGATGCACGCGCCGCGAAGAATCACCCTCTCTCCGTTGACGAGCAGCCCCGTCTTCGCGCTCCAAAAAAGCTGACGGAATCCGAAACTTATCTGCCGTCTGTCCTCTCCGAACTCTATTTCGAGAGTGCAGAGCGACGGGCTGTCCGCAGACCAGAGCGGCGCGCCCGTAGCGACGCCTTCCAGCCTGCCCTTTCCGCCGGACAGCTCCGCCTTACCCGACCACAGCGTTTTGCCGTCATAGACTATTTTTGCGCTGACTTCGCCGTCCGCATTCGCCGAAACGTCTATCACGAACGCGCGCGTCTTGTAATCCGTTGTCTTTATCCCCACGCCGTGAAGGAGCATGTGCCGCGCGGGAAGGACGTATATGCTCGCCGGGCGGTACATTCCCGCGCCCGTATACCACCTGCTGTTCGGCTGATCGGAGTTTTCCGCCGTCACTTTAAGCTCGTTTTCCTTGCCGTATTCGAGTTCGTCCGTAAGATCCGCGGTTATGGGCAGATATCCGTACGGTCTGTACGCAAGCTCTTTGCCGTTAAGCAGCACTTTGCCGTTTCTGTACACGCTTTCTGCGACAAAATACACGCTATTTCCCCGCCACTTTTCGTCGGGAATGAATTTTTTGGTATAAACGTAATTTCCGCCCGCGAAATACGCTCCGTTCTTTCCGCTCGGATTGCCGCCGTCGCGCGCCTCCGAGAACATCGCGTCGTGAGGCAAGGTCACGCTTACCTCTTCGCCGCCGCTTTTTACCGTCCATCCGTCACAGAAATTTATCTTTTTCATTTCAGTTATGCCCCTTTCGTTTTAAGGTACTACTATTATATAATAACACGCCGCTCCCCCGAATAAAAGAAATTTATTGACAAGATATTGACATTTATTGACCTGTGCGGTATAATCGAAGTACGGAAACAGCGCGGAGGTGAACGATGCCCGTCAGGCACGAACTGAGAAAATACAACGACGGCGAAAAGGTTTGGGCGGGAAAATACCGCAACTCACACAATATGCCGCACTGGCACCGCGACTGCGAACTGCTGTACGTCGAAAGCGGAAGTATTGACGTGTTCTGCCGAGGAAAGAACAGGCTTCTCCGCCCCGGCGAGGCAATGTTCATCCAGAGCGGTGAGATCCACTACATGAAGGCGCGGGAAGAGACGTATCTGCTCGTTATAATCTTTACCGAAGAACTGATGAAAGCGGTCGCGGGAAACAGTAAACTCGTTTCCCCTCGCCTGTCCGATCCGTCTCTCGTCCCTGCCGCGTATGCGGAACTGCGCCGCGAGCTTTTCGAGAAAAAACCCTTCTATGCCGCGATAGCGAACGCGCGCACGCAGGAGCTTATCGCACATATACTGCGCGGCGAAAAGACGACGGAGGAAAAGGAATCCGAATCGGGAATGGGTACGCTCAAACGTCTGCTCGACGACGTCGAAGAGCATTACGAGAACTACACTTTCGAGCGCGCCGCGGCTTTCGTCGGTTTCAGCGAAGCGTACTTCTCCCGACTCTTCCATAAGCAGATGGGCATGACCTTTTCGGCATATCTCAACCATGTACGCGTGCGGCACGCCGTGCGGCTGCTGCGCGAACATCCCGATATTTCAATGACGGAACTGTCCATAATGACCGGATATACGACCATACGCAATTTCAACCGTATGTTCAGAACGATAACGGGCTACGCCCCGCGCGAACTTCCCGAATCCGCCGCGCTCGCGTCGGAGGACGGCGGCGACGGCGATCCCACTCTCGACGGCTGCATCCTCGTCGAGTAATGCAAAAGCGGATGCGCGCAAATCAAAAAGGATAAGGAGGAAAACATCATGGTGATAACCATCAGCCGCGAATACGGCTCGGGCGGAAGCGAAATAGGACACAAGCTCGCTTCCCTGCTCGACATACCATGCTATGACAAAACGGTCAACGAACTTACCGCCGACCTTGCGGGTCTGCCCGTCGACACCGTCGCCGCAAGCGAGGATAAGGCGAGCATGGCTCTCGACTATTCGGGGTACCATACTTACGGATACGGACTGTTCAGCATGAACAGATCCCTCCCTATATATGACCGCATATTCATCGCGCAGAGCAACGCAATAGTCAAGCTCGCGCGCGAGGGAGACTGCGTTATCGTAGGGCGCTGTGCCGCTGACGTTCTCAACCGCAACCGCATACCCTGCCTTAACGTGTTTATCCACGCGCCGATAGACGAACGCGTCGCACGGCTGCGCGAACGGCACGACATCACGGAGGCGGAAGCGCGCAAGTTCATCCGCAAGAGCGACAAGGCGCGCGCCAACTACCACAGAAAATACGCCTTTACCGAATGGGGAAAGGCGCGCAACTATCACATGACCATAAGCAGCAGTCTGGGAATAGACAAAGTGGTCAGGATCATCGCCGCCGCCGTCGAAAAATAACCGATATACTTTTACCCGCGCTACCGACGCAAACGGCGGCGCGGGTTTTTATTTGTCCGACGCGCGGCGCGGGGTTTTTGCCATGCGACGCACGGCGTTACGATATCGGAGAGTTCCGCGCGATCGGGCGCCGAATTACCGCGCAAAAGATACCACGCCGGGTTATAGCAAAGAGGATCTGCCGCGCGGCGCGGCGATATACCGCAAACGGAGCTTTTATGAGCGTGCCCGCCGATCTGCATGCTCCGCGCCTTACGCGCATTGTGGGCGTTACCCCTGCCGCTCCGCGTCACGCAAGGTGCGTCACTATCTTTGCAAGCGCGTGCGCGTCGGCGGGCGCCCATTCAGACGGATCCAGCTCGTCCGCACCCAGCCGACACACGCGGACGTGCTCTTTAAGCGAGTAGTCTGACAGTCTGCGGCATAAACAGACGTGAAGCGTGATGATGAAATCGGGGTACTCGTATGTGCTCGTGTCGAAAATATCGCACACTTCCGCAGTCATATCCAGCTCTTCGAGAAGTTCGCGCCTGAGCGCGGCGCGGGGAGTCTCCCCCGCTTCCACCTTTCCTCCGGGAAATTCAAACTTATGCGCAACGTATGCGTATTTCGCATCTCCTCTTTCAAACGCGAGCACCTTGCCGTTCTCTACGAACAGCGCGCCCGCGACTTCAACGTGTCTTTTCATCGTGTCCCTCTGTCGCCGCTCATTGTCTTATCATTATACCACGGCGCATGGCAAAAATCAAGCCGCTCGCGGCGGCGCAAACGACGCCCTTTTTACTTTTATGCGAGCGACAAAAAACGCGCGAAATCACTTGACAAGCAAATCCGTATAGGATATAATAATTTAGCTTATGAGAAAAATGTTGTCCGTAATTTTCATAATTGCAATTGCCGCCGCGTGCCTGTTCGCATTCGGCGCTTGCGTCGAGAACGTCGCGGATAAGAGCGACCTTTACGGAACGTGGTATCTCGCGGGCAATTATACTGAGGAAGGAAAAGACGCTTCCGTTACCGATTTTTCCAAGGGATTCACCCTTACCGAGGACAGCAACGGTAACAGCGTGGCTTATGTCCGCTTCAACGGCATAGGCGGCACGGAGGAAAGTTGCTACGCGCTTTACGACCTCTCCGTCGAAAACAACATTCAGCTCAAAGAAAACGACCGCTGGGGCAAAACACTGTATACCCTTAACGTCATAAGCGAGGACGTAATTTCCGTCACCCTCCCCGCAGAGGACGGAAACGGCAACGTAACGGAAGCCGTGTCCTACTACACGCGTGTGGACAAATAAAAACTTCGAGGTGTAGCGCAGTCCGGTAGCGCGCACGGTTAGGGACCGTGAGGTCGCAAGTTCAAGTCTTGTCACCTCGACCAGATAAAGCGGAGCATTCGCAAGTGCTCCGCTTTATTTTTATTTGCTCCCCCGCTTCGGCAGGCGTTGCCGATATGAGCCTTATGTTTTGCGCTGTTTTACGCTTCGGAGAAGTTTTACCGACGTTTCGCTTTTACGCTTGCGCCATTGCCTCTTTGGCGGCGGATTGCTCGCGGCCGTGACGGCGGCATTGCCTTTCAACTTTTTCACTTGCCGCCATGCGCCCGCTTTCCGGTCGCCCTCTTCGTCCGAACCCAGAGGGCTTTTTCGCCGTTATTGCGGCGCGATACGTCAAGTCGCAGTAAAAAGCCGCCCTTTTTAAGCGGGCGGCTGTGTTTAGCTATACGGCTATGATCGGAATACCGTGTTCGCGGCATTTCAGCCGCGCGGCGCAAGGCGTATCAGGCTCTCGAACACGCGCGTACCGTCGCGCTTGTCGCAGTAGACCAGCCAGCTTCCGTCCTCGGCGCGGCGGCGGAAAACGCGCAGTTCCTCGCCCTCATAGCTCTGCGCTCTGAAAGCTATCTCATAGCGGAGCATATCCGCGGAAAGCTCGGCTGAGGAGAATGCGTCCAGTCCGAGAGTGATATATGCCACGTTGTTGAAGTGGCCGTTCAGATCGAGGTCGCTGACGCGCGCAACGTGAGAGAACGCAAAGTCGCGCTCGTCCGTCTGAAAGCGCATGGGGGTGTAGTCGGAAAGCACAGCGCGCGCCTTGTGCGGCACATCCACGGGGTAACCCACGCTTACGGGGCGTTTGGGTCTGCCCGTCGTTCTGTCCAGCACGCACCACTCGGAGCCGAGCATCGCAAACGGCGTACCGCCCGCGCGTCTGAATACCGCTTCCCTCTCCATGCGGACTATGCCCGGCATGAGCGGATACGTCTCCGCGCTCACCGTGTCCTTCCAGCGAGGCATACTGCCGTAAAACTCTATTCTGACGCGGGTCACTACCCACATGGCGTTGTATTTTGCCGCTATCGCGTCCGCATCCACTCCGTACTCCGTCGCCTGCTTGCCCGCTATGTCGTGAAAGTCGTTCATAAGGTGACGCAGGTCGTACCGTTCGAGAAAGTCCACACGGTCGCTGCTTATTTCATATGTCTTACCGAGAGTCTGTTTAAGTTCTTTCATATTTTCTCACGTTACGGGATGATCCCCGTCAGTTCCAGGACATACAGCACGATAAACGCAAGCGAGACGACTCCGAACACTACCGCAAGCACGAGATCGCGCGTTTTATGAGATATGCGCATTCTGTAAAGCATCTGCACGACGAACGCGCACGCCCATATGATCGCCGCCTTGTCGAACACCGTGCCGCCTAAAAGTACCGCAAATATAAGCGCCGCCACGGGAACGATCAGACCGACGAGAGCGACTATCAGCGCGGCGCGAGTCGTGAAAAACCACGCTACCGCGTTTCTCTTCCCTTGCTTCTCTTCGCCGTGCTCGTCCGCGCCGCCGTCGGTTACTTCCTCGTCGGTCTTACCGACTGCGTAATCCGCGCCGCCGTCCGAGCTATCGGGCAGTCGGTCGTCACGGGAGGGCTTTTCGTCGACACTTTCGGTGCGCTCTTTTTTATCGTCGCTTTTATCTGTCATTTATCTTCTCCGCTTTCTTTCGGAAGCTCTCCGAAGCCCGCCAGCGCGAACGCGTACGCGCCCAGCATCGCGGAAAACGGAAGGCATGCCAAGGATTCGGCTATCGTAAAATCCCCCGTAAAATACGGCACGAATGCCGCCACTACGGAAAGCACGCTCATCGCGCCCGTAAGGATCACCGCTTTATACGGCTTTGCGAACCCCGCCGAAGTCAGTCCCGTTGCAAGAGCCGCCACGACGGAGAATACGAATATGAGCACCTCCGCGTTCATGTGAGGCGTTCCGCGCAAAAGAAGCGAGAAAATCATATTGAGGAGCAGTCCGACGGACACGACGCTCGCGGGGATAAAGAGCGGTAACGATCCCATACGCCCCGTACGCGCCACGAGCAACATCGCCGAAAACGCGAGCGCGCCGATCGCAGTCACTACGCTTGCGACGACGTAAAGATTCGTGAATCCGCCGAGATCCGCCTTAAACAGACCGGCGACCGCAGACGAGCGCACCACTATATCCGCCGCCGCACCCGCAACGGCAAGCATCACGGATATTATGACGAAGAAATTATCACTGCGCACGCATCTTCCCCTCATTGAAAAAGGCAATACGTTCATGGACGCATTATAACACATATGACGGCATATGTCTACCTTTTAGCGCGTCTTCCGCCCGTAGCCACGCTGAGGCGGCGACGGTAATTCCCATCATTACCGCCGTCGCGGGCGCGTATCGTCGTAGCTTTAACCGTAAAGGCAAAAAGCGCCTTTCGCGGCAGTTGTGCCGCAAAGGACGCTTTTACTTTACTTTGCGTTTTATTTACGCATCACTTCTGAGAGTGTATCTCCTCGTCGGTGGGGATATAGTCCGTCATCTTGCCCGTAAGATACTCTTCATACGCCTTCATATCGAAGTAACCCGTACCCGTCAGACCGAATACTATGACCTTCTTCTCGCCCGTCTTCTTGCATTCGAGAGCGGCGTCCATTGCCGCGCGGATCGCGTGTGCCGATTCGGGAGCGGGCAGAGTGCCCTCTATGCGCGCGAACTTGACGGCGGCTTCGAATACCTGCGTCTGCGTGTAGGACTCGGCGCGCATGTACTTGTCGTGATAGAGCTGCGAAAGCACGGGGCTCATGCCGTGATAGCGCAGACCGCCCGAATGGTTGGGGCTGGGTATGAACCCGCAGCCGAGCGTATACATTTTCGCAAGCGGAGTTGTTCTCGCGGTGTCGCAGAAGTCATATCTGAACTCGCCGCGGGTGAGCGACGGGCAGCTGGCAGGCTCTACGGCGACTATGTCAACGTCCGACTTGCCCTCTATCTTCTCCGCCACGAACGGAGCGATGAGTCCGCCAAGGTTGGATCCGCCGCCCGCGCATCCTATGATCATGTCCGGCTTCACGCCTATCTTGTCGAGCGCGGCTTTCGTTTCGAGTCCCACTATGGACTGGTGCAGCAGAACCTGATCGAGCACGGAGCCGAGCACGTATTTGGTCTTGCCGCCGGGCGCGGTGACTGCGGCTTCCACAGCCTCGCTTATCGCGCAACCCAGCGATCCGTTCGTTCCCGGATGTTCTTTGAGTATGAGTCTGCCCGCCGCGGTCGTGTCGGAGGGAGAAGGCACAACATCCGCGCCGTATACGTGCATGACGTTGCGGCGGAAAGGCTTCTGCTCATACGAGACTTTGACCATATATACCTTTACGGGAAGGTGGAAATACGCGCCCGCCATTGCGAGAGCCGTTCCCCACTGACCTGCGCCCGTTTCCGTAGTTACGCCGTCAAGCCCTTGCTCCTTGGCGTAATATACCTGAGGCGCGGCGCTGTTGAGCTTATGCGAACCCGAGGTGTTGTTGCCCTCGAACTTGTAGTAGATCTCTGCGGGAGTGCCGAGAGCCTCTTCAAGACCGTATGCTCGAACGAGAGGACTCGGACGATACAGCTTGTAGAAATCCATAACCGGCTGTGGAATGTCGATGTACTTGTCCGTGGAGTTGAGCTCCTGATCGACGAGCTTTTCACAGAACACGGGCGTCAGATCTTCCTTTACGCACGGCTTCATGGTCGCAGGATTGAGCAACGGCGCGGGCTTGTTCTTCATAAAGCCCTTTACGTTCAGCCACTTGCGGGGAAGCTCGTCTTCGGAAAGGTACACTTTGTAGGGGATCTTCTTTTTGTCTGCCATGATTTTTCTCTCCTTGTTTTTTTGTTGGGGAGTTAAACAAAACCGCCCTCGACTCGAAAATTCGTCAAGGACGGATAAATCCGCGGTGCCACCTTGTTTCGGAACACGTTCCGCACTTTTCTTGCGCCGGTTACGTCGGCAAACACGTTGCGGCATTTCCTCCGCACGCCTCCGCGGCCCATAGATCGCTGCGCTGCCGTCGGATCTCAGCTCCCCCGACTCTCTGTACGCCCGCTGTGCGTTCATCTTCCGCATCTAAGGTTTGGCTTATTATACCCCCCTTGCCGATCGTTTGTCAAGCATTTGCCGTAAAATTTTTACATATTCAGGACTTTTTACAACGTATTTTTCCCCGCCCGACGCGGCATACTTAAATGCGAGGTGCATTTTATGGAACTTATAAAAAGCAAAACGTATGAAAATCTCGCCAAGGCTTTTGCCGGCGAGTGCATGGCGCAGAACAGGTATAAGTATATCGAGTACGGCGCGCGTCAGAAGGGATATAAGAATATAGCGCAGGTGCTCGACGCCGTCGTATATCAGGAGTTCAACCACGCGCGCATGTTCTATTCTTTCATTCAGACCGCGAGCGAAAAGACTATCGACAATATCGACATCGCGTCCGGCTATCCGTTCAGAATGAAGTGGGATCTCGCGGATAACCTGCTCTTCGCCGCCGAAGACGAACGCGACGAGGCGGAACGCATCTACCCCGAATATGCGCGCATAGCCGAAAAAGAGGGATTCGCGGATATCGCGGGGCTGTTCAACAACATCGCCGCCGTCGAACACAGACACAGCGAGCTGTTTACCCGCCTCCACGCAAGACTGGCGAACAACACTCTCTATAAGGCGAACGAACCCGTCGTCTGGAAGTGCGCGGACTGCGGTTACGAATACGTAGGCAAAACCGCGTTCAAGACCTGCCCGCTCTGCCAGGCAAAACAGGGCTCGATCATGCTCGAAGGCATCTGATCGATTTCGGTAATGCTCACCGCTCCCGCCGAAATGTCGGCGGGAGCTTTTTTGCGCAAATTCGGCTTTTACGGCTTGCGTAATTGCATATAGGAATGGCGCGAACGGATAGTCAATGTGCGGGAGCGCTTCCCGCGATCTCCTCTTACTCCGTAATGCGGCTATTGCCTTGCAATGCGCGTGAATATATGGTATAATAGCGGCATGAGAATAGATAAATTTCTTAAAGTCAGCAGGATACTCAAACGCAGGACGGTCGCAAGCGACGCTTGTTCGGGCGGTAAAGTGTCCGTCAACGGCAAGTCCGTAAAACCCGCGTATCAGGTCAAGCTCGGCGACGTCGTCGCCGTCGGGTTCGCGGGCGGTGAAGTGCGGTTCCGCGTCAAGTCGCTCAACGACAAGGTCAGCGCCAAGGACGCCGAATCGCTTTACGAAATAATCGAATGACGGAGGACGCATGAAATACAGGGACGGCAGAGATCTGCGCACCGCCGCGATAGTGCTGTGCGCGGGCAAGGGCGAACGCGCCGCGCTCGGCTATAATAAAGTGCTTTTTCCGCTCGGCGGTCAACCGATAGCGGTCATGTCCATGAATGCGTTCATAAACGCGGGCGTGGATATCGTCGTTTGCGTCGCCTCGCCTGCCGACTACGACGTTTTAGCCGCTTATGCCGAAAGTGCGGGAGCGCGCATTTGCACGGGCGGCGCGACGCGCACCGAAAGCGTCAGACGCGGGCTGGACGCTCTCGGCGACGATGTCGACATAGTCCTCATACACGACGGGGCGCGCCCTTTCGTTTCGCGCGAGGTCATACTTTCGGCCGCGGAAAGCGCGGCGGCATACGGCAGCGGTATTGCCGCCGTTCCGTCTACGGATGCAATCAAAGTCGTTGAGCGCGGCGTCATAGTCGCCCATCCCGAAAAAAGCGGCCTGTATAACGCGCAGACCCCGCAGGCGTTCGATTTCAGGCAGATAAAGGACGCCTACTCGCGCATAGACGGAAATTACTCGGACGACGCGGAAGTGTACGCGCTCGCCGGCTACTCGCCGAGAATAAGCGAAGGCAGTTTTTCCAACAGAAAGATAACAACCCACGCCGACCTTATAGGCAGGAGCGACCTCAGCACGGGTATCGGGTTCGACGTACATCGGCTCGTTTACGACCGCGATCTCATCCTCGGCGGCGTGTATATCCCGTTTGAAAAGGGACTCGACGGTCACAGCGACGCCGACGTTCTCACCCACGCCGTCATGGACGCTCTCCTTTCCGCCGCAGGCATGCCCGACATCGGTCACCTGTTCCCCGACACCGATCCGTCGTATAAGGGCTGTTCGAGTATGCTCATGCTCGAACACGTCGGGCGACTGCTTAAAAAGGCGCACTATGACCCCGTCTACATTGCCGCGACCGTCATCGCCCAACGCCCCAAACTCGCAAAATTCATTCCGCGCATGCGCGAAACGATAGCGCGCGCTCTCGGCATTTCCCCCGCCGCCGTCAACATCGGCGCGACTACCGCCGAACGCCTCGGCATGATCGGCGAAGGAAACGCCATTGCCGCGGAAACTTTCGTGCTTGCAGAAAAGGTCTGAGG